>CAZBTD010000005.1:26189-57276 GCA_964494815.1 uncultured Ferruginibacter sp.
CATTACAATTTGTGAGGGGCAAAATTTTGCTGTCGGCGCTAACAACTATTTTTTAAATGGTATTTATATTGATACGCTTTCTACTTTTTCCTGCGACAGCATCGTTGTACTGAACCTCACGGTAAATCCTTATAAAAGGGATACACTTTTCCAAACCATTTGCGAAGGGCAAGGTTTTATTGTGGGAGCAAGCAATTACACTGCAACCGGAATTTACAGAGACACCCTTTCCACTTTATCATGCGACAGTATTGTATTGCTCAATCTTTCAGTAAACCCATATAAGAGAGATACACTTTTTCAAACCATTTGCGAAGGAAAAAGCTTTGCTATGGGATCAAGCAATTATGCCGCAACCGGAGTTTATACTGATACCCTTTCCACTTTGTTATGCGACAGTATTGTATTACTCAATCTTACAGTAAATCCATACAAAAGAGATTCACTTACACTTTCCATTTGCAGTGGGCAAAGTTTTATTGTTGGTGCAAATAATTATTCTACAACCGGAATTTACATTGATACTTTAATCACTTCATCCTGCGACAGCATTGTTGTACTCAATCTTACCGTGAATGATTATAAAAGAGAAACAATTAATATCAGCATTTGCGAAGGACAGGAGTACATTGTCGGAAACAACTCTTATTCGCTGGCAGGAACTTATAGTGATACGCTGCCAACTTCAACATGCGACAGTATCGTTACGCTTAATCTTTTAGTGAACCCTTACAAAAGAGATACGCTTTTTAAAACTATTTGTGAAGGACAAGATTTTATTGTGGGAGCCAATAATTATTCCACAACAGGAGTTTATATTGACACATTAAACACAGCAGGTTGCGATAGTATTGTTGTGCTTAATCTTACTGTAAACCCATACAAAAGAGATACGCTTTTTAAAACCATTTGTGAAGGGCAAGGTTTTACTCTAGGAACAACCATTTATTCTGTAACAGGAGTATATACAGATACGCTTGCAACTTTATCATGCGACAGCATAATATTACTGAACCTTACTGTAAACCCATACAAGAGAGATACGCTTTTTAAAACTATTTGTGAAGGGCAGAGCTTTACAGTGGGAACAAACAATTACACCATAAGCGGTGTTTATACAGACACGCTTGCAACTTTATCATGCGATAGTATTGTATTGCTTAATCTTACTGTAAATCCATACAAAAGAGATACGCTTAACATTACTATTTGCAATACAGAGAGCTATACAGTAGGCATACATCAGTACACACAAACAGGTGTTTACAGAGATACGCTTACCACAGCAACCTGTGATAGTATTGTGTTGCTCAATCTTACCGTAACGCTTTACAAGAGAAATGCATTGGATATTACTATTTGCGAAGGTGGAAATTTTAGCGTGGGAAACAGCACTTACACACAAACAGGAGTTTACAATGACACATTGCCTACTTTAACCTGCGACAGCATTGTTACACTTACTCTTACTGTAAACCCATACAAAAGAATTTCAATTAACGAAACTATTTGTGAAGGGCAAGGTTTTACTGTAGGAACAAATACTTATAATGAGAGTGGTTTATATGTTGATACATTAAATACAACAGGCTGCGATAGTATAGTAGCACTCTCTCTGACTGTTAATCCATACAAACGCAGCTCTGTTAATGCTACTGTGTGCCAGGGGCAGCAATATTTATTCAATAATCAAAATTATTCTTCGGCAGGCATTTACACCGATACGCTGTCCACTTCATCTTGCGACAGCATTGTTACGCTTACTCTTGCTATAACTCCATATAAAAGAGGCGATACTACTATTCATACAATTTGTGAAGGAGAAATATTTGAATTTGGGGGCAATGCTTATTCCTCCACAGGTATTTATTTCGACACACTTAGCACTGCAACTTGCGACAGCATTATTGCATTAAATCTAACGGTGTCTCCAGCCCCGTCAGCACATATTACAGCTACACCACAAACAGTAAACCCGGGCAGCGGAGTAGAACTAAACACCCCAACAGCTGCAACTTATCTATGGAAAACCGCAGCCCGACTAAGCGACAGCAGCATACAAAACCCTTCCGCTGTTTTTTACCAGTCTGCCTGGATATTTCTCTATACTACAAGTAATGAAAACAATTGCACCGCTACTGACTCTGTCTATATTACCGTAAGAACCGACACAGTAATTGTGCCGCCATGTAATGGCAAATCTTACATTTATTTGCCCAATGCTTTTGTACCAGGCTCACAGTTTGGAAATAGCATTTTCAGGATATACAGCAGTAATATCAGGCTGGTACAATTCCAGGTGTTTAATAAATGGGGGCAAACTGTTTTTGCAACGAGCAACATCACAGACGGATGGAATGGCATTTATAAAGAAAAAATAACTCCCGGTAATTATGTTTACCGTGTTACATACTACGATTGCAACCCCAATGTGTTAAAAGTAAAAGCTGGAAATATAATATTGATAAAATAAAGATTGTTTGTTTATCCTAAAATAATAAAGCACGGCAAATGCCGTGCTTTATTATACAAAAAAGAAAAAGTTATTTAAGCTGACTGGCCGATATTCCTGATAATTCTTCAGCAATTGTTTCTTCAAAATTATCTGAAGGTTCCTGTGCTTTTACAGGCCTGAACACCATATCATTTTTTAAAAACTTATCATAGTTTTTATACACCACATTCAGTGCTATAAAATTCATTACATAAGCTCGTGTTTCTTCCGGAAGGTATTTTTTTATATCCCAGAAAGTTGGGTTTTGCTTTCCGCATTTCTGCATTGCTTCCCACACATTACCAACTCCGCAATTATAACTTGCCACAATCAACAACCAGTTATCATCAAGGTTTCTTCTCCTGTCATGCAAATAGCGGGCTGCTGCTGTCGTTGCTTTATTAAAATTTTTTCTGTCATCAACCAGTTTACCTTTTGCTTTGTGAAAAGTAACATCTGTCTTTATGGTTGCGCTTTTTTCTATTATAATTTTCCTTCCTCTTTTTCTTATTACTTTTTTCACCAAAATTTTTTCTGCCTTTAATTCTCTTGGCACATATTTCAAACCATACTCTTTTGCCACAGCATCCATAAACTGCCAGTATCCTACCGCACCGGCTTTTGAAACAGCATTGGCATTGTATGCTGACTCCAGAATCATTAATACTTTTAATTCTTCCGGCAGGCTATGCTTTTTTAAAATGCCCGCTGCCTTTGGCAATAACTTTTTGCCTTTGGTGTACATTCTTATGAGATAGTCCCTTCGCTTGGCACTGAATTTTTCAATATACTCAACAGACTCTTCTTCATTTCCTTTTAATATTTCAGGAAACACCACGTTCGATTCAGCCAATACCATTTCGTCAGAAGAAGCTGTTTGTTCTTCTTTGAGTGTATCTGCACCAAGATTGATAAATGATGTTTGAGACCAGGCCCGGGTACCTGGTAATATTATCAGCAACGTGATAAAACAAAAAAAGCCATGAAGGCGAAACCGGATTGTTTTCGTCTTTTTCATGAATATTGAATATGCCCGTTTTTCCACAGGGGTGCAAATCTAACGGACAAACTGTTAAAATATTGTCTTTTTTACGGCAACGTTACCAGCCGTAAGTATTAATTAGAATATATTTCATAATAAATTTCTGCGGCGATTTACCCATTTTTACAGGCTTCATTAAACATGGCAAAAAAGAAAAAAAAGAAAACCCTCCTGGTTACCCTGTTTATTTTATTAATGCTGTTGCTCACAGCAGGTATTATATGGTATATCAGGAAGCCAAGGTTTGTACACTACAAAGATTTTGGCATTGATATTCCTGTAAACTATTCTGTGCATGGCATTGATGTAAGCCGCTACCAGGATGCTATTGACTGGCCGGAAGTAAAAGCAATGCGTAAAAATAATATCAGTATCCGCTTTTGTTTTATAAAAGCTACTGAAGGAAACGATGATGTTGACAGAAGGTTTAAAAGAAACTGGCGTGCCGCTAAAGAAGCTGGTATTGCCAGGGGCGCTTATCATTTTTTTAGCCCCTATAAAGACGGTACATCGCAGGCGCAAAATTTTATTGAAACTGTAAACCTGCAAAAGAGAGATATGCCGCCGGTACTGGATATTGAACAAGCCGGCAATGTGTCAAAACAAATTTTACTGCAAAGGATAAGTGCGTGGCTGTATGCTGTTGAAAAACATTATGGCATAAAACCGGTTATTTATACCGGTGCTGATTTTTATGAAAAATACCTGGCTGGAAAATTTGATGAATATCCGTTGTGGGTGGCGCATTATTTAGTACTGGATAAGCCGAGGGTAAAACGTAACTGGAGTTTTTGGCAGCACAATGAGGCAGGCCATGTAAACGGTATTGATGCATTTGTGGACTTTAATGTTTTTAACGGCGACAGCACAGACTTTGAGCAAATACTGCTGAAATAGTTAGACAACATTTTTATATCCTGTTGCTATTTCCGAACTTTATATTTCAACTGTAATAATGGAACCCGAAGCAAAAGCTTTTTTACTTCTTATCATACAATCTCTTTCCATGACCTTGCTGTGGATGCTGGTGAATATGACAGCAGGTATTTATTTTAATCTTGCTTTTTTTGAAGGTTCCATTTCCATCTGGAACATAATTTATTATATTTTCTTTGCAGGCACATTCATCCTGCTTATAATTTACCTGCGGAAAAAATGGAAAGGGTTTAAGGAAGCAGGGGAATAGTTTTTTGTACGCAAATTGCTTTCCTGATTTAATTGGATAATTAGTTTGCAAAGGATCAACTACTATGATCTTTCACAATAACCCATTTCCCTTTTATTTTTCTGAGCAATAAAGTAAAGTGGCCGCCAACATTTCCTACACTTCTTGTTAAATGCCATTTGCCTACTACCAAAAAATAAATTACCGACAGGCGCTTTATCTCAATGTAGTCAAAGTCAAGCTTGCCCATTGCTGTAGAGTCTGGATAACTCTTCCTATAGTTTTCCAATGTTTGTTGCCAGCCATAAGTAATACCGCTTTTGCCAATAAACATCAACGAGTCGCTTTGCCAGTAGCCCTGCATAAAACCTTCCACATCGCCTCTGTTCCAGGCAAGGCGCTGAATTTCCAAAAGGTTTTTAATTGCCGCTTCATCATTTTTTTGAGCTGTTGTTACTGTTGTAATCAATATTAAAACAACAGTAAGAATATATTTTCTCATATCGCTTTACCTGTTATTGTATAAAATATACTTTTTGAATCTTTCCATTTTCTATTTTATAAACTGCTATTGCTTTCAACGTTTGTCCGCCAAAGCCGGTTACATATTCATGATCAATTATGGTGTTGCCTTCTGCAATTCTTTCTACCACATGACAATGCAATTCTTTTACCTGTTCAAAAAGGCCTGTGTATGCCTTCCGCATGGCCTCCTTTCCTTTAGCATAGGGAATGTTGGGAAATTCAAATAATTCCACGCTATCGCTATATGGTGCTAAAAAAGCTTCCATGTTTCTTGCATTATACGCATTCAGCTGCTGCTGCACCAGTGTTTCGGGTGTTGCTATCAGCAAAGAATCTCTTTGCATCACATGGCCACGGTTTATCACAATGTCAATGCTGTTTATAAATGAGATACTATCGAGTGGGTTTTTAGTGAGCACAATCATATTGGCCCATTTGCCTTTTTCAATGCTGCCGATTTCGTTTTGCTTTCCAAAACCCTTTGCTGCATCAATAGTGGCGGCTTTTAGTATTTGTGCATTTGTCATGCCCGCCTGTTTCATTGCAAGTAATTCAGCATAATAAGATGATGCATGAAGGGTGCCAATATTACCTGCGTCAGTACCTGTCACCACGTTGACACCTGCACCGGAAACCGCTTTCAGGTTTTGCAGCATGGTACTGTCTTCTCTTGAAGGTATTTGTATTCTTTCTCTCAGTTTTCTATAATCAAATCCTATTTCTGATGAAGGTATATGCTGCAAATCGGTAAGTGTGCCCAGCATAAAGGGGTTGCTATATTCAAAGTCATTATCAGTAAAGCGGTGTTGCTGTGTAAACGCTTCGCTGTATTTTGATGCAACTATCAAAGTAGGGATGTAGGTAATATTCTTTGTTTTTAATAATTGCAGGAAAGCAGTACTCACTGTTGTATCATCCACGCTGTGTACAAGAATATCACAGCCTGCTGCTACTGCCAGTTCCGCTGTATGAAATTCTGTTGCATGCACTGCTACTTTTAAATTATTCTTATGGCTTTCTTCAATCGTTGCTTTTACAATAGGTAATGTTTTCTCTGCCGGCTCACCCGGCAATACGATATACCATATCTTGATAAAATCAGGCTTGTAAGACAATTGCTTTCTTACCAGCTGCCTTGCTTCTTCTTCGTTATTTACTTTTATTATTGGAGGATCTTTTTCGTCAAGGTTTGGTGGCTGGTAAGTAGAAACTAAAGGGCCGGTTACATATGCATTTGGCGCCAGCCTGCTGCCGGCGTTTTTATTTTTCATATCATAGTTACTAAATGGACCTCCCACATCAATTACTGTAGTGATGCCGCAGGCAAGATAGCGCCGCATTTGATCAGCATGATTGTCTTTTATCCATTGCTGATCTTTTTGATAGCTATATATCTTTCCCAGGTTTAGCGCATCGGGCCTTGTATATAAACCGCCGCTCTGAAAAAAATGAATGTGGCCGTCAACCATACCCGGCATTATATATTTGCCCTTGCCGTCAATAATAACAGCGCTTTCTGGAAATTTGAATTTGGGATTGTATTTACTGACTGAAACAATAAGGCTGTCTTCAATCATTATTGTAACGCCAGCCTGCTGTTTGCCTGTTGTTGTATTAACAAGAGTAATATTGGAAAGATAAATTGGTTTGGGCTGTGCCTGTGTATTAGCAACAAATAGAAATATGGCAGTCGCAAAAAACAGTTGTTTCATTATGTGAATTTGGAGTAAGTTAATAAAATACTCCAGCAATTTATTAATACCCCATCAGCTTCTCCACATATTGCCCCAGCCTGCTGTATGCCATAAAGTTTTTTTCTAAATCCATATTAAATGGAATAGCGGTATCAAGGCTTGCACACCGCATTACAGGTGCATCCAAGCTTTCAAAACAATGCTCTGCAATCCAGGCTGCTATTTCACCACCAATACCACCGGTTAATGTGTCTTCATGCAACAATAATACTTTGCCTGTTGATTTCACTGCTGTTTCAATTGCAGCATAGTCTAATGGCAACAATGTCCTTAAGTCAAGAATATAAATTGAATATTGAGGATTGTTTTTTGCATACTCCAATCCCCAGTGTACACCGCTCCCATATGTGATAATAGTAACATCATCTCCCTCCTGCACCAGTCTTGCCTTACCTATTTCCACTTCATAATACTCATCGGGTACAGTACCGCTAATGCTGCGGTACAGAGCCTTGTGCTCAAAATACATAACCGGGTTAGGATCATTAATGGCAGCAATCAATAATCCTTTTGCATCAGCCGGTGTAGAAGGATAAACAATTTTTAATCCCGGCGTGTGTACAAACCATGCTTCGTTGCTTTGGCTGTGAAACGGCCCTGCTCCCACGCCACCTCCTGTTGGCATACGTATCACCACATCTGCATTTTGCCCCCAGCGGTAATAAATTTTTGCCAGGTTGTTTATGATTTGGTTAAAGCCAACTGTAACAAAATCTGCAAACTGCATTTCCATCATTGCTTTATAGCCCTGCAATGATAATCCCAATGCTGTACCAACAATAGCACTTTCACAAATCGGTGTATTACGCACCCTTGCTTTGCCAAACTGCTCCACAAAACCTTCCGTAATTTTAAATGCACCGCCATACTCAGCAATGTCCTGTCCCATTAAAACAAGGTTGGAATGTTTTTCCATTGATTGTTTTAAGCCATCTTTTATTCCATCTATGAACCTTAAATCTGTTTCTCGTTTCTGGTTGGGTTCGCTAGCTGTTTCTCGTTTGAACCTTGATACTTGTTGAGGTTTTTCTTTCGCTAACGAGAAATGAGAAACATGCGGTTTATACACATCTTCCAGTTCTTCATCTGTATCAACCACCATTGGTGCTGCTTCGTATGCTATTTTTAATTCTGATTCTATGTACTCTTTCGTTGTGCTTTTTATTTCATCAACTGCCGCAGCACTTAATATGCTTTGTTCTTGCAGGAATTGCTCATAATTTTTTACAGGATCTTTCTTCTCCCACAATTCAAACAATTGAGGAGGTACATATTTTACACCGCTAGCTTCTTCATGTCCTCTCATACGAAACGTCATGCATTCAATTAAATATGGCTTCTGATTTTCAATGCAATAATTTCTTACTCCTTTAATAGTATCATATACTTCCAGGATATTATTGCCATCAATGCGTACTCCCTCCATTCCATACCCTTTTGCTCTTTCTATCAAACTAAAGCAGCGGTATTGTTCACTAACTGGAGTGCTTAGCCCGTAGCCATTGTTCTCAATTAAAAATATTACCGGTAAATCCCACACTGCAGCCACATTCAGTGCTTCATGAAAATCTCCTTCGCTGGTGCCGCCGTCGCCTGTAAAAGCTAGCGATATTTTTTTATCTCCGCTAAGTTTGTGCGCCAGTGAAACGCCATCTGCTATGGCCAACTGTGGCCCCAGGTGGCTTATCATTCCACAGATATGATGTTCTTTTGTACCAAAGTGAAAACTTCTTTCCCGTCCTTTGCTGTAACCGTCTTTATTTCCCTGCCATTGTTTAAATAATTTATTCAGCGGCATGTTACGTGTTGTAAACACACCGAGATTGCGGTGCAATGGCATTATCCATTCGTCTTCATCCAATGCCAGTGTAGCGCCAACAGCAATGGCTTCCTGCCCAATACCGCTAAACCATTTTGAAATTTTACCCTGCCGTAATAACACCAGCATCTTTTCCTCGATCATCCTCGGCAGTAAAATCTTTTTATAAATATTAATAAGCTCTTCGGCAGAGAGCTGTTTTCTATGGAACTGCATATCGTAAACTGTATTGAAAATTTGAGTTTGTGAAGGTAGGGTAAATTACTGCATGGTTAAATTGATAAATTGCTGTTTGGTACTTACATTCTTAAACGCTTTTCAAACAACATAACTAATAAAACAACTTATCCCTTAGCTTCCTTTTCTTTAAACGCTTGCTTATGTACAAATGAATTGAAAAATGAAAGCAGAATACTGAACAACAACGCAAACCAAAAACTCTCTACTTTAAACCCTGTAACAAAGTTTTCGGCTATTAAAATAATAACTGCATTGATTACAAAAAGAAAAAGGCCAAGTGTAAGTATGGTGGCGGGGAGTGTAAGCAATATAAGTAGTGGCTTTACAAAAGCATCCAGCACTGCCAGCACTACAGCAACAATGATAGCCGTAAAAAAATTGTCAATCTTTATACCAGGTAAAATATGTGCCAGTATAAAGGCATTTACGGTTGTGATTAGTATTTTAAACAAAAAATTCATAGCAATATCGAAAGCTTAAAGATGCGGCAAAAAAATTTAAATTACAACCAGTTCGTAAAAATTATCCGGCACAAAATATTTGTTTGCCAGCTGCCTTAATTCTTCTGCCGAAATCGTTTTGATGGTATTGACAGAGTTGTAAAAATATTGTTCGTCGAGATTATTGAGGATAATATTTTTCCAGCGGCTCATAATATGAAATGGCCCGTCAAGATCGCCGAGTATAATACCCATCAAATAATTACGTACCAGCAGTAATTCTTCTTCATCAATCAATTCCGTTCTTAAAATTTCCATTTCCTTATATATCTCCGTTATGGCTGCATCGCAAACATCTTTCCCGGCCTCGGTACTTATTAGTAAGGCCGTGTTTTGCAGGTGATTTTGAACATAGCTGTGAATGCCATAAGTATATCCTTTATCTTCCCTTATGTTGCTCATCAACCTTGAACCAAAGTAGCCTCCAAATACTGTATTCAATACCATCATTTTTGTAAAGTCGGGGTGGTGCCGGTTGGGAAAATGTGCGGCCAATCTTATTGCTCCCTGTACACCATTGACATCGTTTTGTATGCGATATTTTTTTTCTGCAGCAGGCGTTATTATGTTTGCAATTGGCTTTTTGCCATTGTGTGCTGTTAAATGCAAAGAGCCAAACTGTGCGTTCAATTGCTGAAAAACATCAGAAGGCAGTTTGCCTGAAACAAATATGACACAGCTTCCATTTACATAATACTTATTGAAATGTTCTTTTAATTGCGCTGTTGTAAGTGCATCATAATCGGCGGCTATCGAGTATTTTCCATAAGGATGTTTTTCTCCATATATATACGCATCAATCAGGCGGCTGGCAACAAAGTCACACTTCTTCAGGTTTACAGTAAGTTTTTGCTTGCTGTTTTGTTTGTAAATCTTCAGTTCATTTTCAGGAAAAACAGAATCTGTTATCATTTCTCTTACCACAGGTAACAACTCTGGTAAATATTTACTCAGTGTACTTAATGATATTAATGCAGTTTCATTAAAGCAGGATCGGTTGCAGTAGGCGCCGTAGTATTCAAAGGCTTCATTTATTTCAAATGCGTTTTTAGTGCTGGTGCCGTTCTTCAGCAACTGGCAGGTGGCAGCGGCCACTCCTGTTGACGTTTCGTAGCTATTGCCTGCATAAAAAACCATTTCCATTTGCATTACTTCCTGTGAGCCTGCATCAATGGCATATACTTCCACGCCATTGTCCAAAACATGTTTGGTATATGGTTTCAGGTTAAGTAAAAATTCCACTGGGTCTTTTATCGGAGGGGCAATAGTCCTGTTAAGCATTGGTTTTATGTACGGATGTTTTAATTGTTTGAATAATAGTAAAGGGTGCTGCAATTATTTTCACTGAAAATTTTTGCACACTCCTCTTTTATTTCTGCCATAGTTACTTCCTGGTAGCGTTGTAATTCTTTGTTCATTAAATCAGCATCGCCAAGCAATTCATAAATAGCAATATTGGTTGCCCTGTTCATCAGGCTCATGTCTTCAAAAGCCAGCATGCTTTCGGTTTTATTTTTTACTTTTTGCAATTCTTTTTCGCTAATGCCTTCCTGTGTCAATTTATTTACTTCTTCCATCACGGCAGCTTCTGCATCTTTCATCTTTACACCTTTCACCAATTTGCCTTCAATGGTAAGCAGGCCTGCATCGAAGCTTCCAAAATGATGGCACTCTATATTGCTGAATAGTTTTTTTTCCTTTACAAGCGCCTGGTACAAACGGGAAGATCCTCCGCCACTTAATATTTCAGTTATCAATTCTGTTGGATAAAACCGTTTATCGATTCTTGATGCAATGTGCCATGATTTATACAAAGCATCCAAAGGAACATCCGCTTTTACCTCCATTATACGTGGTGCCTTTTGCACCGGCTCCACAGGAATGTTACGATTGTATTTTTCGCCTGCCGGTATGGAGCCAAACCATTTCTCTGCCAGTTTCCTTACTGCATCCGTTGTAATATTGCCTGCAACAACCAACGTAGCATTGGTGGGTGTATAATGCTTTTTAAAAAAATCTTTTACATCCTGCAGTGTTGCATCTTCCACATGTTTTAATTCCTTTCCTATTGTCATCCAGCGGTAAGGATGCTGTGTGTAAGCAAGCTCTCTCATTTTGTGCCATACATCGCCGTATGGCTTGTTGATGTAGTGTTCTTTAAATTCTTCACATACTACTTTACGCTGCACTTCCAGGCTCTTTTCGCCAAATGCAAGGCTGAGCATCCTATCGCTTTCAAGCCAAAAAGCTGTTTCGATATTTTCTGCAGGCAGCTGGCAATAGTAATTCGTCATATCGTTGGTAGTAAAAGCGTTGTTTTCTCCGCCAGCCAGTTGCAGCGGCTCGTCATATGCAGGAATGTTGACGCTGCCCCCAAACATCAGGTGTTCAAACAAATGTGCAAAGCCTGTTTTGTCAGGGTTCTCATCTCTTGCACCCACATCATAAATAACATTTACCACAGCCATTGGCGTATTTTTATCTTCATGAACCAGCACCTTCAGGCCATTGGCAAGCGTAAACTTTTCAAAATTTATCATGGTGGCAAAGTTAAGGCTGTAATACTAACAACAGAGAAAGATTAAGAAGGCAGAAATTATAAAATACTTATCGGCTTTATTACCAGTTGCAGCAATTCGCCATTGCGGCTTACAATCAGGTTTATTTTTTCGTTAGGGGTTTGCAAAATGGTTTTGTATTGCATAATATTATTTGAAAAGCTGTTGCCAACAGCCATAAGAATATCATTTACTCTAAGCCCCGCTTTTTCTGCCGGGGAACCGGGCACCACATCTTCTATATAAATTTTCCCATCTACATAATATGTGGCCATTCCTGTATAAGCATAATCAAAAGGGTCAAAAAAATGACTGTTGGGCTGCAAGTGTATTTCCCTGTGGGGATAGTTGATAATAAGATTGAACCGCCTGAGCAAATCATTGCCTAATAAGCCACCTACATAAGGATAAGATGTTACATTGTAATCATCTTTAAAAATATACGTGGGCACATTCCTGAACTTATAGCTGCCAAGTTGCAGCATTTTTACAACAGTTAGCTGCATTTGCAGCTTGCCACCCATTCCTTCTGCCTGTGTGTTTATTATTTTTCTTTTCCCAGAAAGTATAGCACTGTCTTTTGCAAATGCATCGCTCATTAAAAAGCACAAACCGGCACCGGTATCAAAATAAAAATTAAAGTTTAGTTTTCTTGCATCTTTTACTGTAAGACTTTGTATTGGCAAGGCAGTAAAAGCCGGCCGTATGGTGGTGCCATTACGAGGATACTTCATTTCACCCGGCCTATATACTTCCAGTGAAAGGCTGTCGAAATTTACTTTAATAATGTATCGCCTGAAAAAACTATAGCCAATAATGCCGTCTATTTTTTCGCCATACACACTGCTGAGCAAATCGTAATTATTTACATGAAAATCCAGGTTGTTTATGGCAAGCCCAGGAAATGTAAGTTGCCTGTTGTAAATAAATTTTGCCTTGTGTGCACTTCCCATACCCGTTACCATTGTATCAGACTTTGATGGAATGATATTGTTCTTTGCACAGGTGCTGGAGTCAAGAGAGATACCGCCGCTGCCAGTATCTAAAATGAAGTTGAGTGAATCAGGGATTCCATTAATCATACCATGCACCACCATTACACCGCCGCTATATTGCCTGAAATGAAACCGGGTGATAAACTCCGCCTGTTGCCGGGGGGTTATTATTTCCTGTGCTAAAGAAATGTTGAAGCAAACACAAGTAAGTAAAACAATAAAAGTTCTTTTCATATGAAGCTGTATTAAAAATACAACCTATTGCATGTACTTTTGTTATTTATTATCCAAACGGTAAAATGAAACTGGAAGAACTTTTTAAAAAAGCGGTGAATTTTGAATTCCTTTCGGCAGAAGAAGGGGTTTTTTTATTTGAAAATGCGCCATTGGCAGAGCTGATGTTTGTGGCAGATGAATTAAGAAAGATACAGGTGCCACATGGCAAAGTAACCTGGATAATTGATCGAAATCTTAACACTACCAATGTGTGCATTGCCAATTGCAAGTTCTGCAATTTCTACCGGATCCCCGGTCATCCTGAAGCATACATTACAGATATTGAAACCTACAAAAAGAAAATTGATGAAACTATCCGCTATGGCGGAGAGCAATTGCTGTTGCAGGGCGGTCATCACCCCGAATTGGGTTTGAGTTATTATGTAAATCTTTTTAAAGAATTGAAACGGTTATATCCTAATATAAAACTGCACACACTTGGCCCACCGGAAGTGGCACATATAACCAAACTGGAAAAAAGTAATCACCGGGATGTACTGATGGCATTGAAAGAAGCAGGACTTGATAGTTTACCAGGGCCTGGCGCAGAAATACTTAGTGACCGGGTGAGAAGATTAATAAGTAAAGGCAAATGCGGCAGCCAGGAGTGGCTTGATGTAATGCATGAAGCACACAAACTAAATATTACCACCAGCGCCACCATGATGTTTGGCCATGTGGAAACATTAACAGAGCGCTTTGAGCACCTGGTGAAAATAAGAGAGGTACAAAGCCGCAAGCCCGAATATGCAAAAGGCTTTATTGCTTTTATTCCATGGACATTTCAGGATGTTGATACTTTATTAACCAAAATAAGAGGTGTACAAAACTTAACCACGCCGGAAGAATACATCCGCATGATTGCGATGAGCCGCATAATGTTGCCGAATGTAAAAAATATACAAGCAAGCTGGCTTACAGTTGGCAAAAAAACGGCACAGATTTGTTTACATGCTGGTGCCAACGATTTTGGCAGCATCATGATTGAGGAAAATGTAGTGAGTGCCGCCGGGGCACCACATCGCTTTACAAGTAAGAGCATACAAGCGGCTATACAGGAGGCTGGTTTTGAGCCACAATTGCGGAACCAGCAATATGAATTTAGAAAAATGCCTGAGATGATAGAAGAACAAGTGATTACTTATTAATCTATTAAAAGATTTGAAAAGCTTTTGGTTGTATCCTAAAGGCTTTTATTTAAATAATAAATTCAACAAAAGCATATTTGATTGCGCTGGATGCTTGAAAAATTACCATGTACAGGTTTATTTTAGTTGCCATACTTTTTATTTGTTCTGCGGCTAATGCACAAAAAACAAATTACAAAGAAAAGCACCGCCCACAATTTCATTTCTCTCCACCTGCACACTGGATGAACGATCCGAATGGCATGGTATATTATAAAAGCGAATATCATTTGTTTTACCAGTACTATCCCGACAGTACTGTGTGGGGGCTAATGCATTGGGGCCACGCCATTAGCAACGATTTAATGCACTGGCAGCACTTGCCCATTGCTTTATATCCTGATTCATTAGGTTTAATTTTTTCAGGCAGTGTGGTGGTTGATAAAAACAATACTTCGGGCCTGCAAAAAGGAAACGAAAAACCACTGGTAGCTTTATTTACTTATCATGATTTAAAAAAAGAAAAAGCCGGTGTGCAAATGGATTTTCAATACCAGGGCATGGCGTATAGTCTGGATAAAGGAAGGACATGGAAAAAGTATGAACGTAACCCGGTGATAAAAAATAACGGCTCAAAAGATTTTCGTGATCCAAAAGTTTTTTGGCATGAAAAAACAAAACGCTGGGTGATGGTATTGGCTGTTGCCGATCACACAGAGTTTTATCACTCTAAGAATTTAAAAGAATGGAACTATACAGGTTCGTTTGGAAAAGGCGTGGGAAGCCACGGTGGTGTGTGGGAATGCCCAGATTTAATTGAAATGAAAATTGATGGCCAAAAAAAATCCAAATGGGCATTGATTGTTAGCATTGGAAACGGCGGCCCCAATGGTGGCAGTGCTACGCAATATTTTGTTGGTGATTTTAATGGAGAAGTTTTTAAAAGCGATAATAGCAAAGAAACTATTTTCTGGCTCGATTACGGACCCGATGATTATGCAGGTGTAACATGGAGCAATACAACGAATCAACAGCTCTTTCTCGGATGGATGAGTAACTGGAATTATGCACAACTGGTGCCCACTAAAAGCTGGCGCAGCGCTATGACAATACCAAGAGAATTATTTTTAAAAAACACAACGAATGGATATCGTATTTTTTCAAAGCCGGCTAACAATATCAATGTGCTGCGGCAAGCACAAAAAACTCTTTCCTTCGATAAAACAATAAAAACAAACGGGCGGGCCGAATTGGAATTGTCGTTCGATTTATCCCAATCCAATGAAGATGATTTTGGCGTTAGCTTTTCAAATTCAAAAAATGAAATATTGAAAGTGGGCTACAGTAAACAGCTCAACCAATTTTATATCGACAGGAGCAATGCCGGAGACAACTCTTTTTCTACTTCCTTCACTGGCAAAAGCACTGCACAACGCTTGCTAAATAGCAATACGGTTAAATTTCATTTATTTATCGATCATTCGTCGGTAGAGTTATTTGCAGATGGCGGCTCTATTGTACTTACTTCTTTATTTTTTCCAAATGAAATACTCAACAACATAAACCTGTACAGCAACAATGGAAAAGCTATATTGCAGCAGGGTAAACTTTACCCTTTAAAATCTATTTGGTAATTATTTACGTTAGTGATGCAAACAATAATTTATGTATTGCATCGTTTTCAAAGTTGTAAATCCCTATGAAAATGAATAACACTGCTACAAAAGCCCAGCAAAATTCCTTGTTGAAAGTAGTAAGGAGTTTCTTCACCAAACTGGTAAAAAACCCTGATGAGTATCCTGTTAAATACTACAAAAGAGACAAAAGTTTTTCAAAAGTTCGGCGATCATAACGTGTAATACATAAGCCATCGGGTAATTGTTGTAAAATTTTAAGTTTTCATTTTGACTGCTTAACAATTCTTACACAATAAAGCTGTTTATCTTTCGTTATCAGTTCATATTTAAATCAATTTCTATGAATAATAACAGAAATTCAAATGCATTTGCAAAAGCATTTTCAAATCTTTTCAGCAAGCTTACACAATCACCCAACGTTTATCCAATTAAATTTTACATGAAGGGAAACCGCCTTCGCCGCAGGTACACCTACATGGCAAAGTAATACTTATTGTAACCCCCTTATATACTTAAACCCCGGAATTCCGGGGTTTTTTATTTTAAAAATACCCGGAAAGGGGTATTGTCCGGTATATCCGCCTGCCATACTTTTGATACAGGTTTTTCATAGGATATTGGATTTAAAGCGGGGCTGGATATTCATCCTGGCCCCTTTTTTATTTTAGAAATATTATCGCTTTTTGTACAACTTTATCCATAGCCTCAGGCAAATAATTTTTTTCCCATGGGTGCACCCTGTCAAAAACATGGTTACTATCAATAGTAAATAATTCTGCTGCCGGTTGCCATTTTTTTAGCTGCTCTGCATTTTCTACCGGTACCGAAATATCATTTGTTCCATGACAAATCAATACCGGCACTGTTATTTTTTTTATTGCTCTTTCAATACTAAGCCTTTCTTCATTTTGGCTATAATCAAGAAATAATTGATAATACAACGGCATTTGCTGGTTAGTACGGGTATTGGTATAAAATTGAACACCCTCCAGCAACCATTCTTTCATTTTTTCCGGGGGCCAGTTTCCCCAGGGTGTTTTGCATTCACTAATTGCTGCCCAGGTAACCAATTTCTTTATTCTCGTGTCTTGTGCTGTAAATAGAATTGATATACCACCGCCCATGCTATGGCCGATAAGGTAAATATGATTTGTGTCTGCCGCCTCGCTGTAGATATTACCTGCACTACAAACCCAGTCAACTACCAGTTCAAGATCGGTTAATTGTTTGGTGTAGTTGTTATTGCCAAATGCTTCCAGGTCGACAAAGGACTCAGGCTGTTCTGGCGTTGTTCCATTGTGAGAAAAATTAAACTTAATAAATACAAAACCGGCATCTACAAACTCATCTGCAATCAAATCAAACCCTCCCCAATCTTTAAAACCATTAAAGCCATGAGCATAAATCACCACTGAGTTTTTTACTGTGTTGTCTTTGAAAAATATATCCAGTGTAATGCTTTTGCCTTCCGCTCCTGAGATTACAATGTTCTTAATTTTCATTATTTACAAAATATTGGTGCCTGTTATCTTTGCAAAATTCATTGTAATTAGAATACAAATGGCAGAAATTAAAAATATCATTTTCGACCTTGGTGGCGTTTTGCTCAATATTGATTTCAATAAAACCAAAAGGGCATTCGAAAAACTGGGAGTAACAAACTTTGACAGCTTTTACTCAAAAGAATCTGCCAACCCTGTATTTGAGTCGCTTGAAACCGGGCATATCAGCAATGAAAGTTTTTATGCCGCGGTACAGCCATATTGCAACCCTGGCACCACTTTCAGGCAAATTCAATGTGCATGGAACGAAATACTTCTTGACTTTAGATACAAAAGCGTTGCACATTTGCTTCAGTTAAAAGAAAAGTACAATCTTTTCCTGCTTAGCAATACCAATGCTATTCATCATGCTGAATTTTCGGAGTCTTTTAAGAAAGAAAACGAAGGCTTTGATTTTGACAACTACTTTATCAAAACTTATTATTCTCATCAAATACAAAAGCGTAAGCCATATCCAGAAACATATTTATATGTTGTAAATAATGCTGGCATAAAAGCGGAAGAAACCCTTTTTATCGATGATTCACAAAGTAACATTGAAGGAGCCCGGCTGGCTGGCTTGAAAACAAAACTATTGTTGGCATCAGAGAAGATTGAAACTCTGGGGCTATGATTATTTTACTTCTTCAAAATCGATATAGTCATCGCTTGGGGCTGTTTTTTCAACAGTAGGCTTACTTGTATAATTGCTATTGTTGGTTTGATGGTGCTGCCTCATTTGATCCTGCATACGGCTATTCATCTCGTTTACCTGCTTTTTTACCTGTTTAGTAGTCTTTACAACTGGTATAATAAAATCAAAAACGAGCTTGTAAAGAAGGTAAAGTAAAATAAGCTCAAATACAACTTTTGAAATATTCATGGCACAAATGTATTATACAATTACAAGCAGGGCTGTTAAAATGTTTACCATTCATAAAAATGCTTCCGGCTAATTCTCTATTTGGTGTTTTATATATAGTTACCTACATTTGCCCCGGACAAAAAGAAACAAAAGCAGGGAACGGCAATCGTTCCCTTCTTTTTTACATATGGATCAACAAACAGCAATAAAAGCTATTGAAGAACTGTTGGGGCAAATAATTGAGGGAGATGCAGATATTTTCCTTGTAGCAATCCGCATTAAACCCACCAACAACTTTAAGATTTATCTTGATGCAGACAGCGGGCTCAGTATCGAAAAATGTATTAAGATAAACAGGGTCTTATATAAAGCCATTGAAGAAAAAGGCTGGTATCCCAACGGTGATTTTTCCCTGGAAGTATCAAGTCCCGGTGTGGATGAGCCGCTGAAGCTTTTGCGTCAATACAAAAAAAATGTAGGTCGAAAACTAGAGGTAGTGATGGCAGATGGTTCTCAAAAAGAAGGAAAGCTGATAAATGTAGATGAAGAACGCATACAAATTGAATACACCGAAGGAAAAAACAAAAAAGCAGTTATCCATACAAAAGATATTGCTTTTACCGACATAAAACAGGCAACTGTATTAGTATCTTTTTAATTCAATAACAAAATCCCCCTGCCGGCGGGGCAAAACAAGTGAGGCTGGCAAGCTATATGGCACGTATTAACTTAATTGATTCCTTCCAGGAGTTTAAAGAGGCAGAAAACATTGACCGTCCTACATTAATGAAAGTAATGGAAGATGTATTTAAAACCCTGATACGAAAAAAATATGGTAGTGATGAGCAGTTTGACGTAATTGTAAACGATCAAAAAGGCGACCTTGAGATTTTCCGCCGCCGCACTATAGTTGATGATGGGGATATTTACAACACCCTTACCGAAATTGAGTACAGCGACGCTATTAAAATAGAGCCAGACTATGCTGTGGGTGAAGAGCTGTACGAAGAGGTGGATATTCAAAAGGAGTTTGGCCGCAGGGCAATACTCGCCGGCAAGCAAACACTAGCCAGCCGTATCAACGACCTGAAGAAAAATCTTTTGATAAAAAAATATGAAGGGCGTGTTGGCGAAATTGTAAGTGGAGAAATTTACCAGGTATGGAAGAAAGAAGTATTGTTATTGGATGAAGAGGGAAATGAAATGATCCTTCCAAAGAGCGAACAAATTCCTTCTGATTATTTTAAGAAAGGGGAAAACGTAAGGGGTGTGGTAAAAAAAGTAGAATTAAAAAATAACCAGGCAGTAATTATTGTAAGCCGCACCAGCCCGATGTTCCTTGAAAAATTATTGGAAATAGAGGTGCCGGAAATATTTGATGGCCTTATTGTAGTGCGTAAGATTGTGAGAGAACCAGGTGAAAGGGCAAAGATTGCAGTAGAAAGTTTTGATGACAGGATTGACCCCGTAGGCGCCTGCGTGGGTATGAAAGGAAGCCGTATTCACGGTATTGTAAGGGAGTTGAAAAATGAAAACATTGATGTTATCAATTATACAAACAATGTTCAATTATTAATTCAACGTTCTCTAACCCCGGCAAAAATCACCAGTATTGCAATGGACGAAGAAAAGAAACATGCTACCGTGTATTTAAAGCCCGATCAGGTTTCGCTTGCTATTGGCAAAAGAGGCGTAAATATTAAACTGGCTTGTGAACTTACCGGTTACGAAATAGATGTGTACAGGGATAATGAAGGAGAAGAGGAAGAATTTGATATCGATCTTGACGAATTCAGCGATGAAATAGAACCATGGATCATTGACACGCTGAAAGGCGTTGGATGTGATACAGCAAGAGCAGTATTAGCATTAAGTGCTGAAGAACTTGAACGCAGGACAGATCTGGAAAAAGAAACAATTACTGATGTATTGAGGGTTTTGAAAGAAGAGTTTGAAAAAGAATAAAATACCAGACTGTTTCAAGAGAAAAAACAATTATTCAGAAATAAAAAGCGTATTAGAAATTTAAGACTAACGAATGTCAGAAACAGCAACAAATACACCCCGTTTGATGGCTGCGGCCAAAGAGTTTAATATAGGTAAAGACACCCTTATTGACTTTTTGGTGGCAAAAGGTTTTAGTAGTGACGACCTGAAGCCCACCGCAAAGCTTACAGAAGATATGTACCGTACGCTACAACAGGAATTTCAGCAGGATAAAGTAGCGAAACAAAACGCAGAAAAGGTTGAATTAACAAAAGCAGCGGCGCCAGCTGAGCCAAAGAAAAAGAAAGACGAAGAGGATCTCTCCTTTAAAAAGAAAGAAACAGCACCGCCGCCGGTTGAAAAACCTGTGCCATTGGCCGAGCCCAAAACTTCGTGGGCCGAACCTGTTGCTGAATCTCCTGCAGAAGAGAAAACAGAAGATGCGGTATCTGAAAAAATAAAAATCGAAGCACCGGAACTGGAAGGCCCTAAGGTGGTAAAAAAAATAGACCTTGATGCCATCGACTCTTCTACCAGGCCAAAGAAAAGCGCTAAAAAAACGGAAGATAAAAAACCCGTAAAAAAAGAGCCGGAACCAGAAGTAGAACCACCAGTTGTACCAGAAGCACAAGCTGAAGAACCAAAAACAGATACGCCTGCAGCCATTGAAAACATTAAGGCTGAAAGGCTAGAAGGGCCAAAAATTCTTGGCAAAATTGAATTGCCGGTTGATAATGACACTAGACCTAAGAGGGACACAGACGATAAACGCAAGCGCAAGCGTATCCCGATGGAAAAGAAAGGAACCCCGCCAACTCCTGCTCAGCCCGATAACAGGCAGCGTGCCGGCGGTGGTGGACAAAACAGGCCCGGTGGCGGACAAAACAGGCCTGGCGGTGGTGGCGGACAAAATAGATTTGGCAACAACAGGCCACAAAGCGGTACCGGCAGAAGAGAGGATAAGGAAATTGATGCAAAAGAAATACAAGATAAAATAAGAGAAACGCAGGCAAAGCTTGCAGGAAGCACCGGCAAAGGCAAAAGCGTAAAAGCAAAACTGCGTAAGCAGCGCCGTGATGAACTGGCTGAACAAAGGGAAGGCGAAGAGGCAGGAAGCAATAAGCTTCAGGTAACAGAATTTATTTCTGTGAGTGAACTTGCCAACCTGATGGATGTGAGCTTTGCAGATGTTATCAGTAAATGTATGAGCCTTGGCATTATGGTTTCTATCAACCAGCGCCTTGAGGCAGATGTGATTGAACTGGTGGCAAGCGAATTTAATTATGAAGTGGAGTTTATTGGCGTTGAAGACGCCGCCGATATGGATGATGAAGAGGAAGAAGACAATGAGGAAGATTTAAAATCACGAGCACCAATCGTTACCATCATGGGTCACGTTGATCATGGTAAAACATCATTGCTTGACCACATTCGCAGTACCAATGTAATTGCAGGCGAAGCTGGTGGTATTACCCAGCACATTGGCGCTTATGAGGTAACGCTTGAAAGCGGAAGACATATAACGTTCCTTGATACCCCCGGTCACGAAGCCTTTACGGCAATGAGGGCACGTGGGGCTAAAGTAACAGATATTGCAGTGATTGTAGTGGCGGCTGACGATGCAGTGATGCCGCAAACAAAGGAAGCAATCTCACATGCACAGGCTGCCGGCGTACCTATGATCTTTGCAGTCAATAAAATTGATAAAGACGGCGCCAACCCAACAAAAATCTACGAACAGCTAAGCCAGATGAATATACTGGTGGAAAGCTGGGGTGGTAAATATCAAAGCCAGGAAATAAGCGCTAAAAAAGGGTTGAATATTGATTTGCTGATGGAAAAGATTTTGCTTGAAGCAGATATTCTTGAGCTGAAAGCAAACCCAGACAAGGTTGCCAATGGAACCGTGATAGAAGCTACCCTTGATAAGGGCCGTGGTTATGTTGCAACTGTATTGGTACAAAACGGAACATTAAACCAGGGCGACATGATTGTATCTGGGCAATACTTTGGTAAAGTAAAAGCCATGTACAACGAAAGACAGCAACGCATTGATGCTGCTCCACCATCAACACCGGTATTAATACTTGGTTTAAATGGTGCGCCACAAGCTGGTGAAACCTTTAAAGAATATGATGACGAAGCCGTAGCAAAAGAAAAAGCCTATCAGCGTGGACAAATACTGAGAGAGCAGGGCATGAGGGCTAAGAAACACATCACACTTGATGAAATTGGCCGTCGTTTAGCCTTAGGAAACTTTAAAGAACTGAATGTAATCATCAAAGGTGATGTGGATGGTTCTGTGGAAGCATTAAGCGATTCATTACAGAAATTAAGCACACAAGAGATTGTAGTGAAAGTAATTCACAAAGCTGTTGGCGCTATTACAGAGAGCGATGTTACATTGGCAAATGCATCAGATGCAATTATCATCGGATTTAATGTAAGGCCGACAATCCAGGCGGCACGTCTTGCTGAAAACGAAGCTATTCAAATCAAATTGTACTCAATCATCTACACTGCTATTGACGAAATTAAGAGTGCAATGGAAGGTATGCTTGAACCATCGGTTGAGGAAAAAATACTGGCTAACGTGGAAGTGAAAGAAGTGTACAAATTTGACAAAGCAACGGTTGCCGGGTGTATCGTTATCAGTGGTAAAATTGCAAGAAACAACAGGGTGCGTTTGGTTCGTGACGGTATTGTTATCTACACCGGCGAGTTGGGTAGTTTAAAACGTTACAAAGACGACGTAAAAGAAGTACCAACCAATATGGAGTGTGGTTTAACCATTAAAAACTACGCCAATCTTGAACCAAAAGATATTGTAGAGGCATTTGAAGAAGTAGAAGTGAAGAGAACCTTGTAAGGTGTAAGGCAAAAAGTTTAAGGTAAAGGGTTTTGTTAACCTTACTACTTACACCTTTTACCTTCAGCCTTTTCACAAACAAACATTTGTTAAATAACTCCGGCAGATGATTTCACCGCATTTCATCTGCCTTATTTTTGGAAGATAAACTTTGATAATGAAGCGTTTTTTTACCTTTCTTATTTTTAATTCCTTATTTCTTACTTCCTGGGCTCAGCCGCAAAAATTAATGGCAGACAAAATCATTGCTGTAGTGGGCGATAAGATCATTTTAAAAAGCGATGTTGACAACCAGGTACTTGATATGCAACGCCAGGGTATTGAAGTTCCAACCAATGCAAAGTGCCTTTCGCTTGAACAGGCAATGGGTGTAAAGGCATTGGTATTACAGGCAGAAAAAGATTCTATTCCCATTTCTGATGAAGAAATATCAGCAGATATTGATAACCAAATACGAGGCTTTATAAATATGTATGGGTCAAAAGAAAAGTTGGAGGAAATTGCAGGCCGTACTATTTACCAGTTAAAAGAAGATTTTAGAGAGGGCTTCAGGGACCGAAAACTAGCAGGTGCCATGCGAAACAAAATTGTAGAGAACATACGCATCACCCCCAATGAAGTAAAAGCATATTTTGAACGCATTCCAAAAGATAGCCTTCCTTTTTATGAGAGCGAACTGGAAATTGGCCAAATAGTATTGTATCCCAAAGCCAGCCGTGATGCAGATGAATATTGCATTGAACAGCTTAAAGAATTTAAACAACAGCTTGAGTCGGGTAAAAAAGATATGAGAACGCTTGCTGGTTTGTATTCAGACGATCCCGGAAGCAAAGACAAAGCAGGGCAATACGAAATCAACAGGAACGAAAAACAATGGGATCCTACTTTTCTTGCAAAAGCCTTCTCTCTAAAAGAAGGCCAGGTATCAGCTCCTTTTAAAAGCAAATTTGGTTATCATATTATTCAAATGATAAACAGGGCTGGCGACGATGCTGTAGTAAGGCACATTTTAAAAATACCACAGGTTACAAAAACAGAAACAAAAGCATCTTTACAAAAACTGGATTCAGTAAGAGCTAAACTTATTGCCGGAACGCTCACTTTTGGCGAAGCAGTCAGCAAATACACCGAAGACGATAACAGCAAATTTACCGGCGGTATGAAATCAGGGCAGGATGGAAGCACCTCCCTTACACTAGACCAACTTGACAAAGACATGGTGGTAATGATGAGAGCACTTACCGTAGGCGAATATTCTCAACCCACAGAATTTACAGACGAAAGAGGAAAAAAAGGTGTGAGGATTGTTTATTTGAAAAACAGGACTGACCCTCATCGTGAAAACATAAAAGACGACTTTAGCAGGGTTTCACAAAGAGCGTTGGAAGAAAAGAAAAATGATGCGTTGGAAAAATGGTTCACCGAAAAAATCCCAACCTACTATATTAAAGTTGATGACGACTTTAAAACTTGTGACGAAATGCAAAAGTGGCTTCGCCCTGCAGGCGCAACAGTAAAAAACTAATTTCATTTTTTTGTGTAACTAAGCGTTCCCAATCCGGAACGCTTTATTTTTGTCCAAATAAAAATGGCTGCAGCTTGGCATTCAGCATAAGTTTTTCTTTCTGAACACATTTGTGCAACCTGTGGCAAAAAACTAACTGGCTTTGATAGAAAAAAAGAAGTTTCAGCAGGAACAAAAAACGGTATTGGTTGGCGTGGTAACACCCGACCAAACAGAACAACAACTAAATGAATATTTAGATGAGCTGGCATTTTTAGCAACTACTGCGGGTGTTACCGCTGTAAAACGCTACACACAAAAATTAGCACATCCTGACAGCAAAACATTTGTAGGAAAGGGTAAGCTGGAAGAAATAAAAAACTATTTGCTAAAGCACACCGAAGTAGAGCTGGTAGTATTTGATGATGAACTTACCGGCTCACAAATACAGAATATAGAAAAGGTACTTGGAGTAAAAACAATTGACCGCAGTGATTTAATACTTGACATTTTTGCCAGCCGAGCTAAAACAGCACAGGCAAAAACACAGGTAGAGCTTGCACAATATCAATACATCCTTCCAAGATTGAAAGGCATGTGGAAACACCTTGAGCGGCAGGGTGGTGGTGTTGGCACAAGAGGGCCAGGCGAAACAGAAATAGAAACCGATCGCCGCATTGTTAAAAATAAGATCAGCCTTTTGCGCAAGCGCCTGGCCGAATTTGATAAGCAGGCCTTTACTCAAAGAAAAGAAAGGGGAGAGTTTATAAGAGTGTCATTGGTTGGCTATACCAATGTGGGTAAATCAACATTAATGACATTGCTTAGCAAAAGCGATGTGTTTGCAGAAAATAAATTATTCGCCACACTTGATACCACTACAAGAAAAGTCGTGTTTGAACAAACGCCATTTTTATTAAGTGATACTGTGGGCTTTATTCGAAAGCTCCCACATCACCTTGTTGAGAGTTTTAAGAGTACGCTTGATGAAGTAAGAGAAGCGGATATTTTGTTGCATGTTGTAGATATATCACATCCTCAATTTGAAGACCAGTTAAAAGTGGTAAACAAAACCCTGGCAGAATTAGGGGCTTCAGATAAGCCTACCATTACCGTTTTTAATAAAATGGATAAATACGAAGCAGAAACATTTGACCAGTGGCTGGAAGAGGATGTGAAAAAGGAAATTATTACCGATTTGAAACAGCGCTGGCAAAATGAAACACAAGGCAACTGCGTATTTGTATCTGCTGTTGAAAAAATGAATATTGATATACTTCGTCAAACCATTTTAAACAAAGTGAGGGATATGTACAGGATAAGATACCCTTACAAAGCAGAGTTCTTTTATTAATGAACACTCTAAAAAAATATACCTGGCATAAAATTGCTGACAGCAAAGAGGAATTGCAATTTCATGAAAATAATATGCTGGAAGTAAAAGCTGGAGATAAAATTATTTGTCTTGTTAAGCATAAGGAAACATTGTTTAGTTGCTCTGCAAAGTGTCCTCATGCTGGTGGCCTCCTTGCAGATGGATATGTTGATGTATTGGGCAATATTGTTTGCCCTTTGCACCGCTACAAATTCAGCCTGCAAAATGGAAGGAATACAAGTGGCGAAGGATACTTTCTCAAGACTTTTCCAATTGAAATAAGGGAAGATGGTGTATTTGCCGGTATAGAAGAAAAAAACAGCTTTTTTGACTGGTAATTTTTTAGCAATTGGCTTGTTTAAAAACTGAAATCCCCTATTTTTGCCGTCCAAAAAAGGAATTCCTCCTTAGCTCAGTTGGTTAGAGCATCTGACTGTTAATCAGAGGGTCGCTGGTTCAAGTCCAGCAGGGGGAGCAAGAAGCCGCAGCAATTTTGTTGTGGCTTTTTTATTTTCTATTCTTCAACACGCTTTCATATCGCTCAATCCATTGGTCAGGTGTCATTTTAGACACTAGCTCACCAATCAATTCAAAAGGGATGTCTTCCGTTTTTTTATACCGTATACAGCTTTTACCCATATCCAGTTTTTTGGGAGATGCTTTAGTATGTGCTTCCTGGAACCATTTCAACAATTTTGGATCGCTATAAATGCCCATGTGGTATAAAGCAATAAAATTTTTCTGTGAAGCAAAGCCCATAAATGGCAATGGGTCTTTAGGACTACAGTGGTATCCTGCTGGATATTTCGAATGCGGTACTACGTAGCCCGCCATTCCATAACCCATACACTCCTGGAAACCTTTGGGTAAATTCTTCTTAATAACGGCCCGTAGTTTTTTCATCGCTGCTTTTCTTTCTTCGGGTATTTCTTCAAGATATTGATCTACGGTTGTTGCTTTCGATTGCATAAGTTTTTATTTGCTGCTATTACAAAAAAAATACAACTGGTATCGCTTTTCTTTCTAATACTGCTTTTTTGTATTGCACTATTGCTTTTTATAGTAATAATGTTGTCGCTTTTTTTCTGTTCCATCATCAATGTAGGCATGTAATGTTTCACTTGTTGTAAAATCATACACAATCCTTTTCGGAAAGTCATGTTGAGGGTTTTCGAAAATATATGCAGTTTCTGTAATGGAGGTCAATTTAAACTGCACCGGCCTGTCATCATTTTGCCCATAAGCAACAGGAGTATAAAAAATATTGTTCCCGTCTTTTACCAGGTCAACAGTTTCAAGAATTGTTGTGTCACCATTTTTTATCATAAAACTTTTTCCAATCATGCTGTTACTATTTTTCTTTTGCCATACTTCTCCCATTACCGTTCCGTCGGCGTTTTTTTCTGACAGCCATTTGCCGGTAAGTTTTTCAATTGGGATAACAATTGCTTTTTGTGCCGCAGCGCTTAGCAGGAAAAAGCTTGCCGTTATGGTAAAATAAAATTTCATTTCCTTTTTGCAGTTTTCTTTTTTGATGATTTTGCTATTGCATTGTAGGCAAGTGCTAATTGTACCCAATAATCTAATTTCTTCTTTGTTGCAAGCGCTGCTGTATCAACAAATACATACCCCTTCATTATTTTACCTGTGAAGTCCATTGGCATACAACCCTCCTTTTCAATCACTTCATCATAATTATCCGGGTTAAGCCTTACCATCAGCCTTTCGCTTTCAACTCCTATACACATTTTATCATTTACCATAAAACAAAGCCCACCAAACATTTTCTTTTCTTCGGTAATGTTATGTGTGGTTGCAATTATTTCTCTCACCCTGTCAGCAAGGTTTTCATTATAGGCCATAGTTATAATAATTCATTAAGAAATTACTGGGTTACACTATGCAGGCCAATCCTGTTTCCTTCGGTATCAATTATCACCGCCATAAAACCATACTCAGGGCTTATTTCTGTTTTTGGCACCAGTATTCTTCCTCCTGCTGCCTCCGCTTTGTCCAAAACAATTTGCACATCAGGGTTTCCATTAAGATAAATCAAAGGGCCATCGGTTGATGATGGTTTGTGAAATCCGCCGCTGTCAACTACAGCACCACCCACTTGCGTTATCATATCATCCAATGGAAACATCCGCATCCTGATATTTGGCATATCCATCACTATCAGTGATACCCCAAAAATGGTTTCGTAAAATTTTGTTGCCCGTTCAAGATTGGTTGCTGGTATTTCAAACCAGCTAATAGCATTTTGCATAACTAATGTTTATGTGAGAGGTGTTATTTAGCAAGGCCTTGTGCTCTCCATTTTACCAGCACAGCAATAGCACTATCGCTTAGTGCAGGCTTTTTCATTTTAAAAGGCATAAACCTCATATCGGTTTGAGGAAGCCTTACCCTTTCAATTACGGCGTCTATATTCTTGCTCACCGCTTCGTAGCTGTCAAGGGCTTCTTTCTTACCACCTGGAGGGAAATGGCAAGGAGAGCAGCTTGTTTTCATCATACCTGCAATGTCCTTTTCAAATGATACAGACTCTGTGGCAGTTGTTTTCTTTGATGAACTACATTGCTGAAATAAAATAGTACCGGCTGCAAGGGTTGCAACTAATAGAAGTTTTTTCATTATCAGATGTGATTATAATTTGAGGAAATTGAAATACTGATTGAATTATTTTGTTACAGCATTCAACATTTTCCCGTAGACTTCATCTTTAGGCTCCCAAAGCTCCACCCTGTTTCCTTCCAGGTCAAGTATATGAACAAATTTACCGTACTCAAATACTTCAATATCATCAACAATTGTTACTCCTTCTTTTCTTAACTGTTCTACTAACGCTTCCAGGTTTTCCACCCTGTAGTTTATCATGTATTGCTGTGATGCTGCACCAAAATAGTCTGTATTTTCCTCAAACGGGCTCCAGGCAGTGTGCCCTAGCTTTTCTTTATCATCAGCCGCCCGCCATTGAAAACTGGTTCCATATTTATCCATCGCAATACCCAGGTGTGTTGCATACCAATCCATTTGTGCCTGGGGATCTTTGCACTTAAAAAATACGCCGCCAATCGATGTGGCCCTTTTCATTGAAGCAAAATTTACCTGGGTGAAAATTAATAAACAAAAGCACCTGGCCTCCATGAGAGTGGAGCTACTATTTCATCGTCATCGTTGTTATTTTCTTTTTTTCCTTTTGGCTTGCTGTCCGGTTGACGGGTGGTCGTGTTTTTAGGTGCATTCTTTTTTACAGTAGCCGTATCTGCCGGTTTTTTTTGTAGTCCAGGATCACAACAGCCTTTGTTTTTATCACAACATACAACCCGTGTTCCTATAAATAGTGTAAGTAGTAAACAAAAAACATTTTTCATGAGCATACTTTTATTTTGGTCGATAAATATAGTTATTTCTCCCGCTACTTTGGCTGGCGGCTGCATTTTTAATTAAAAAATCACAAGGCCCGGCTGGCTATAATATTTTTTTCTCCTTCTTTATGTAAAAGTAAAGGCTTCAACATCCCATAGCCAAACCAATAGCGTATGCAGCTTACAACAAGCCGTTTGGATGCCCGTTATTTTCAAATGGCCTTCCAGTTAATTTTTTTGTTTTATGGATTAGCGTTCCTGCACTGGAGCGCTGAGTGGTGGAATTATTTTTTATTTGTTGGTTCCGGGTTTCTATTTCAAATGGCTACTGATTCGGTTGTTGCAAAAAAAGTTTTGTACAATCCCTTTGCAGGCCAAAGCTGGAAAAGCGTATTGGTAAGCTGTTTCAGCTTGTGCCTGTTGCTTAAAACAAATGAGTGGTATATCTGCCTGTTGGCTTCTGCTATTACTATTTTAAGTAAATATATTTTCCGTTTTAAAGGCAAGCATATTTTTAATCCCTCTGCCATTGGCATAGCAGCAGTGGTGTATACAACCGGCAATGCATGGATAAGCCCTGGGCAGTGGGGAAGCAACATGGTTTTATTTTTTACTATTGTTTGCCTGGGATGCATTGTGGTAACGAGGGTCCAAAAGCTGGATGTTACATTAGCGTTTATTAGCACATACGCCCTCTTACTATTCTTAAGGCAAATATTATACTTAGGCTGGCCCTTTGATTTTTTTGTACAGTCTGTTACAACCGGCGGCTTGCTTTTATTCTCATTTTTTATGATTACCGATCCTAAAACAACTCCCAACCATCCAGTTGCAAGAGTTGTATGGGCAATAATTGTTGCTGCTGTTTCATTCTATTTATCCGCTTTCAAATTTATTAATGGCGCCCCCATATGGGTATTGGTATGCAGTCAGCCGCTGGTACCAGTGGTGGATTATTTATTTAAAGCAAAACAATTTGAATGGAAAACTACTATAAATAGTTCCTTATGCCAATTAAACAATAAAACAATTTATCAATAAACAACTTAGTATGAAAAAGAAAATAGCAATTATTGCAGCAATCATTATTGCTTCGCCAATGCTGTACTCGTTCTGCGGATTTTATGTAAGCAAGGCCGATGCAACATTAAAAAACAAAACCAGCCAGGTGATTTTAGTTCGTGATGGCAACAGGAATGTCATTACAATGTACAATGATTTTAAAGGTGACACCAAAGATTTTGCTATGGTGGTGCCGGTGCCTGTTGCATTGCAAAAGAGTGATGTGAAAGTAATTGACCAGAGTTTGTTTCAAAGGTTAAATGATTACAGTGCACCGAGGCTGGTGGAGTATTATGATCAGAACCCTTGTAATGATTATGGCTATGCTGATGCTCTTTCTGGTAAAGTTGCTGGCGCACAATTAAACGAAGTAGTTGTTACA
>CAZBTD010000005.1:57286-64135 GCA_964494815.1 uncultured Ferruginibacter sp.
AGGGAAAAAATGTTGGATTCCTATCCGGCAGACACTTTAAATGTGGTGGTAACAGTTGGATATGGTACAGATAAGTAAAAAGAATACCATGTAAAAGTAGAAGCCCAATATATTGTTGGCGAATATGACATTATCATCCTAAGCGCCAAAGAAAGCACAGGCCTAAAAGATTGGCTGACTGATAATGGATATAAAATCCCGAAAGGCGCAGAAGAAGTATTGGACCCATACATAAAAAGTAACCTTAAATTTTTTGTAGTAAAAGTAAACGAACAGGAAAAGAAAAAACTGCCAGGTAATTTTTTACGTCCAATACAAATCAGTTTTAACTCTCCCAAGTTTATGCTGCCAATACGTTTAGGCATGGCGAATGCTGATGGCGACCAGGATTTGATTGTATATGCCTTTACAAAAAAGGGAAGGATTGAATGCACTAACTACCGCAATGTAAATATCCCTACCGGAAACAAAATACCACTGTTTGTACAAAAGAACTTTGGTGCTTTTTACGATAACCTTTTTACTTATCAATGGAACAAAGAAAACCAGGATGTTTCCTTTTTGGAATACGCCTGGGATGTAAGCCCCACAAATTTTATAAAGTGCGATCCCTGTGTGGCCACAGCGCCATCGCAGCAGGACATTGTGCAGGCTGGTGTATGGTGGCTCAATAAAGACTGGAGCGATTACAGCGATGTGGAAGAACAGGGCGATGAAATTGGCACCAGCCCCAATGTGCATTTCACCCGTTTACATTTCAGGTACAATAGAAATCATTTTGCACAGGATTTAATGTTTCAGCTAACGCCCAATAAGGAGAGCTTTCAGGCAAGGTATGTTATTACGCACCCGGCTACCGGCAGCTTTACTTGTGATGCAGGAAAAAAATACCTGCAGGATTTAAAGAAAAGAAGAAGGGCAGAATTGGATGAACTGACAAACCTTACCGGTAAAAACATAGACACCTGGCAGGATATGGCGGATGCAAAAAACGATGAAGAAGATGTGAAGGAAGCACAATATGCAACTTTGATAAATACAGCAAAAGAAGAAAGACAGGAAAATGGCAGCTCTATTGCCGGTTTTATTTTACTAAGCACCGCAATACTCGGTACCGGCGTGTTTATGCGTTCCAAAGGTATTATATAGTTTTTCATGGCTACTTACAGGAAGTTTGGTTAACGGCCGCCTTTTTTTGGGCGGCCTTTTTATTTCATAAAAAAGGCCGGCTTTTACCCCGGCACTCTTTTTTTTAACCAAAACCTCTCTTTACTCAATGACTATTTTTTTCACATCAATCCCTTCGTTGCTATACAATTGCAAAAGATAAACTCCCTTTGTAATACCGTCTACACTATATCGGTTATTACCATTTTTTTCAAACCGCCTTATTTCTTTGCCATTCATATCAATAAGCCTTAGCTTCCTGTATTGTTCAGCGTTTGCAACAACTATAAAATTGTTTGTCGGGTTTGGCTGTATTACTGCATTATTGATTTGTTCAAAATTGATTTTGACTGTTTGACTATATTCAAATGTGCCGTCTTTATCTATCATTTTTAAGCGATAATAGTTTATGCCGTGCAATGGCGAATTATCAATACCAGAATAAAAATTGATGTTGCGGCTATTTGCTTCAACATTCCCAATATTGATAAAGCTTCTTCCATCGGCACTACGTTCAATTTCAAAATGACTGGTGTTTATTTCATTTGCTGTGCGCCATTGCAACCGTACTGTTTGATTTTGCCTGTAAGCAGTAAGTGAAAGTAATTTTAATGGTACAGTACTGCCCATATTTATTTTCCACAACTCATTTAAATCTGTTCCATCATTACCAGAAAAGTAAACAGCATTATTAAAATTCACCAGGCCGGATGGATTGCTTCCGGCAGTTCCTGGATTTAAGTCTGTTGTGAGCGAAGTACCTGCGACAGTTCCGTCTGTTTTCCATATTTCCATACCTGTTGCATCATCTATAAATACAAACAACACTTGTGTATTATCATAAGCAGCTATATAATTCAGGCTGTTGTCAATTGTCTGTTCTTCGCCGGAAGGCGATTGGTATGTTTTTACAGCAACCGTTCCTGCTGCGGTTCCATTGCTCTTCCATAGCAATAGCCTTTCTGTTTCACCAAACAGGTTTTCCTGGTCCACATAAAAATAAAAAGCTCCATTGTGTGTAAAGAAGGAAATGTTTTGTACATAGTCTGCGTCTGTGGTTGTATAAGGCAGCACTTCTTTTAGCAAAACAGTACCAGTTTCTGTACCATCGGTTTTCCATAGCTCTTCGTTTACCTGGCTGCCACTCACATTCTTTTTAATAAAATAAACGGTGTTGTCAAATACAAATAATCTTCCTGCAGCGTCATTGGCGGTAAATGCTTTTACTTCTGTAGTGCCCGTACCTGTGCCATCACTTTTAATTAAAGAAAGACCTCCATTCTTTATACTTAATAGATAAAGACTGTTATTTAATGCCACCATATCAGTATAAGTACCAGAGCCACCAATACCAGTATTAATATCTGCCACTAGTTGTGTGCCTGCATCGGTGCCATCACTTTTCCATAGTTCATTACCGTTAGTGCCGTCATCTGCTATAAAATAGAGGAGGTTATTAAATGAAATAAAGTTTGAAGGAAAAGAGTTGCTTGCACCTGTGTTGATATTTTTCACCATTGATGCAGTGCTGCCTTCATATTTCCACAACTCATTTCCATTAGCATCGCTCTTTGCAAAAAAGAGAATATTATTTACAGTTTGAATTCTATCAGACTGTATGCCGGTTACAATTTTTACTGTGCCTGCATTGGTGCCATCGCTTTTCCAAATATCTCTTGAGTTGCTGCTGTTATAAGTTCGGAAATAAAAATTACTGTTGTCAATATTGGTAAATTCAAACGGGTTACTCCAGGCCGAACCCGGCTCTAAATCTTTCAACTGCACCGTACCGGCTTCTGTGCCATTAGAGTACCACGGTTCTTTATCACTAAAGCCAGTTGAAATAGCGCCAAAGTACACCCGGCTGCCAATTACAGTTAGGGAAGATGGGTTGGAACCAAGGCCCGCAGTTTGTATATTCTTCAACAATTGTGTTCCTGCGCCTGTGCCGTCAGAAAAATAAGGTTCCTCTCTGTAAACCGGGTGGTTGCCTGAAAATATAAAACCATTGCTGAGCACAGCTTCAATTAAATAAGAGCCGCCAATGCCATTGTTGCTGCCGGCATAAATTTCAGGCAGCATCGCTGTACCTGCTTCTGTGCCATCGCTGCTCCATAGCTCATAACCGGTGGCAGTTGTATTGGCAATAAAATATGTTTTACCATTAAAATATTTATATCCCCTTGCATCGCAGCCATTGCTGCCGGGTGTAATATCTTTTAGCATCCTTGTGCCTGTGGTAGTGCCATCGCTTACATATGGCTCTGCCGAAAAAGCAATGCCCGTAGTGGCGGAAAAATATAATGTACCGTTGCAATTAGTAAAGTAATTATAACTGTCGTTCCTTGAATTGGGCAATGCATCAAACAAAGGAACCGTTCCTGCCTCAGTGCCATCGGTAATCCACACCTGGCGGTTAAGTGCATCCTGCGCCACAAAGCAAAGCTTGCTACCCAGGGCAGTAAGATTATTGGGGAAAGAACCAGTACTACCTGGGTAAAATTCTTTTACCATAAATGTACCTGCATCGGTACCATCACTCACCCACAACTCTCTTCCCGTTGCTGCTGTTTCAAAAGAAAAAAATGCTTTGCTGCCTGCCGCCGTCATCAAGTCGTTCAAAGCAAAACCGTTTGATAACGGGTCAAGGTCTTTTATCAATACAGTGCCGGCTTCTGTACCATCGCTTTTCCACAAACCAGTGCCGGTAGATGTGAGGGCACAAAAAAACAAAACCCCGTTTATGTTCTTCATATTTGCCGGGCTGCTGCTTGCGGTGCCCGGATTAATGTCTTTTAAAACAACAGTGCCTGCAACCGTACCATCGCTTTTCCAAAGTTCACTACCGGTAGCGCTTTCTGTAGCGTTAAAGAAAACTGTATTACCAATTGCTGCCCGCTGAAACAATGGTGCATTGTTGCCAAAGTCTTTTAATAAAATTGTACCTGCTTCTGTACCATCTGACCGCCACATTTGATAACCTCCGCTTAAATCAACAGAAAAATAAACATAGTTGCCTGTTGCAATGAACCTGGCAATGGATACTGCACCAATACCTGTAAAATCTTTCACCATAACGGTGCCTGCTGATGTACCATCTGTTTTCCAAAGCTTTTTTACTGAGCCAAAGAAAAAATTATTGCCCATTACGGCATTATCACTACTGAGCCCGGTGCCTTGATCCTGCGTATTGATGTTTTTTACAAGCAGGGGTATTTGTGCTTTTGTTGCAATACATAAACACAAACCCATTGCAAAAAGTAAAAGAATTTTCATAATAAATCATTTATGTAATTGAGAGCCTTGTACTGGCTTATCAAGGTATTGGATGGAAAGAAGCAGAGTACGCCTGTTCAGGGTATAAAGGTTTATAAATCGGCTCCTGTGTACAATACATAATTTGAAGTACCGGAGATATTGGGGGACGTTTGCAAACAAAAAAATTACAGCCAGAAAAAGGTTATGAACCATTTTTAAATACCGCCCTGTAATTAATTCCATTCTTTTATCTTTGGCACTAAATCATTTTTAGCAATATGAAATTCATTGTTTCCTCTTCGGCTTTGCTGAAACAGCTGCAACAGATAAGTGGCGTAATTAATGCCAATACGGTGCTGCCCATTTTAGAAGATTTTTTATTTGAAATAGAGAAAAATAAATTGACCGTTGTTGCTACCGACCTGGAAACGGTAATGAAAGTACATTTGGATATTGAAGCCAAAGACAGCGGCAAGGTTTGTATCCCTGCTAAAATTTTGATGGACTCTTTGAAAAACATCCCGGAGCAGCCGCTAACCTTTAATATCGATAAAAATTTTGGTGTAGAAATTACCAGCGACAATGGTAAATACAAAGTGATGGGTGAAAATCCTGATAACTTTCCTAAAGAACCGGCTGCTGACGATGCCAACAGTTTTACCATGACATCTTCTGCATTGGTTACTGCTATCAACAAAACATTGTTTGCAGTAAGCAACGATGATTTGCGCCCGGCAATGACAGGCGTGTTTTTTGAATTGGATAAAAAAGGAATCACCTGTGTTGCCACAGATGCACACCGCCTGGTAAAATATAAAAGAACTGATGTTAAATGTCCAAAGACAGATACATTCATTGCTCCTAAAAAACCATTGAATCTTTTAAAAGCTGCACTGCCTGATAATGATGATGAACTTAACATCTCTTATAACAGCAATCACCTGTTTGTAAAACATGGCGGTACTGAATTGGTTTGCCGTTTGATAGATGCCCGTTTTCCTGATTATAAAGTAGTGATACCTGCAGACAATCCATATAAACTTACAGTGAATAAAGGCGATTTTCAAAATGCTCTTCGCCGTGTAAGTGTGTTTAGTAACAAAAGCACCAACCAGGTTGCTTTGAGTATTAGCGGTAGTGAATTGCAACTGGCTGCACAAGATGTTGATTTTAGTTTTGAAGGCAACGAACGCATGGCTTGTCAATATGATGGAGAAGACCTGCAAATTGCATTCAACGCAAAATTCTTAATTGAAATGCTGAACGCTGCTGACACTGCTGATGTAAACGTGGAATTAAGCACACCAACAAAAGCAGGTATTATTAAGCCTACAGAAATGGATGCGAATGAAGATTTGCTGATGCTGGTAATGCCGCTGATGCTGAATAATTAATACTTCTGAAACCCCACCTGATAAAATCGGGATAAATTACGGGGTTAGGGAGTTCAAAAATTTTAAAGGGTTTGCATAAAAGCAAGCCCTTTTTTATTTGCAGGTATTTCGCTTCTTTTTATCAACTTGCATCTACAAAATCTTTTACTATGGCCCTCGCAATTTTTGGAATTATCATCCTTATCGTTTCTGTTATCCTGGCAAAGGTTAATAATGCTGGTGCCGCAAGGCTTGCACCATTTGGAAAAATACTTGGCTTGTTGTTTTTTGTGATTGGCATTTTCACGGCCTGCGTAAAACAAATTGATGCTGGCGAAGTGGGTGTAAAAAAATTATTCGGGAGCATTCAGCCAGAAGTATTGCAAAGCGGATTGCATTTTGTAAATCCCATGCTGGATATAAAAAAGATAGATGTAAAAACACAGAACTATACCATGAGCGGCGTACACGACGAAGGAGAAAAATCAGGCGACGACGCAATAAGGGTGTTAACCAGCGACGGACTTGAAGTTACGATTGACCTTACCGTTTTATTCAGGGTGATAGATTCAGAAGCGCCAAGGTTATTAAAAGAAACAGGCGAAAATTATACAGACAAGATTGTGCGGCCACTCACCCGTACAAAAATCCGTGACAACGCCGTGTATTATCAGGCGGTTGATTTGTTTGCTGGAAAACGTGACGAATTTCAGCAGCGTATTTATAAAAGCATAGAAGAAGATTTTAAGAAGAGGGGATTATTGCTTGAACAATTGCTGGTAAGAAATATTACGCTGCCCAATTCTGTAAAAGCATCTATCGAATCAAAAATAAATGCAGAACAGGATGCAAAAAAAATGGAGTTTGTGTTGCTGAAAGAAAAACAGGAGGCTGAAAGGAAAAGAGTAGAAGCACAGGGTATTGCAGATTACCAACGCATCATCAATACCGGCCTTACCGACCAACAATTACAATACGAACAAATAAAAGCGATGAAAGAATTAGCATTAAGCCAAAATGCAAAAGTGATTGTGATGGGAAAGAATGGGGC
>CAZBTD010000006.1:0-60597 GCA_964494815.1 uncultured Ferruginibacter sp.
GTGTGAAAATTATGGGAACCTGCGCCCATTAAAAAAAGGGACAGCAAGGCTTGCAGCCACAGCCTGGCATCAAAATATTCCATTGAAAATTTTGCCTGTTGCTGTTAATTACAGCAGCTTTAAATTATTTGGAAAAAATATTCACCTGAATTTTGGTTCTCTTATTACGCAAGAGATGGATACACCACTCCATGAAAATGGGAAATTACATGGCGACATCACGAAAAATGTGCAGCAACAATTAGAACAATTGGTATATGAAATTGGAAAAGATGAAAAAGAAAAAAGAAGAGAATTATTTGCTGTGCCAATAAGCAGTTTCAAAAAAGTACTACTTACCGTTCCATCAGTTATTGCAGTAATAATACATTGGCCTATATATTTACCTATACTAAAACTGGTTTCTTCCAAAGCTTTTCATTCTGTTCATTATGATTCTATCATGGTAGGAATGCTCTTTATCCTCTACCCATTTTATTTATTGCTGCTTTGCCTGCTTACTTATTTTCTTGCCGGGGGATTTTGGTGGATAGGCACTTTATTTATTATACCCTTTTGTGCATGGAGCTATATTCAGCTAAAAAAACAAACCGACTGATTATTGATTGTGATCAAACTCTTTGGGTTCCGTGTCTTTGTAAGCTTTATCATAGCTCACAAAAAAATACAAATAAATCACACGGCTTAGTCTCATAAGCCAGGGCTGCAATACAATCAACAGGAGAGCATTTAAACCAAGCCACCAAAATATCCTGTTGTCTTCAGTTGAAACACCAATCAACACCCACCATGCAACAAAACTTGAAACTGATAATGCCACCGCCAAAGCATAACTTACATAACCGGTACCGTACCAAAAACCTTGCTCCAAATCATACCGCTGCCCACATTCAGGGCATTTTTCTGGCATATCAAAAATGTGAGAGAGTTTTAATTTCCTGTAAGCATTGCTGTCTTTAAACATCGGTCCACGGCGGCAACGTGGGCATTTCATTGTTAAAATACTCCAGAAATAGTTTGGCGTTGGCAATTTATTTTCCATTCCTGCAAAGATAGCTGTAACAAAATGAGGCTGTGTAATAAAAGTTACACAAGCTGCTGCATTTTTTTTCTTTCACCAATTTGCTGGCGCCACATAGCAAAATACAAACCTTTATCGGCTAATAAGCCTTCGTGTGTTCCTGTTTCCACTACTTCTCCTTTTTCCAATACATAAATCCTGTCAGCATGCATAATAGTACTAAGCCTGTGAGCTATCAAAACTGTTATCTGCTCTTTTTGCGAAGAGAGTTCTCTTATGGTGTCCGTTATTTCTTCTTCGGTAATAGAATCAAGTGCGGAAGTAGCTTCATCAAAAATTAATAAATGTGGCTTACGCAACAATGCCCGGGCAATAGATATACGCTGCTTCTCTCCCCCGGATAATTTTAAACCACCTTCCCCAATAACAGTATCAAGCCCTTTTTCTGCCCTTGCTATTAATTTGGTGCAACTTGCTTTCTTTAGCACATCTTCCAGCTGTTCTTGAGTAGCCGCAGGATTTACAAACATTAAATTCTCTCGTATTGTACCACTAAACAAATTTGTGTCTTGTGTTACAAAGCCAATTTGTTTTCTCAAATCATCAAAATGTATTTCTGTTTCATCAAGGTTATTGTATAATATTTTACCCTGCAATGGACGATATAAGCCAACCAGCAATTTCATCAGTGTAGATTTACCACTACCACTTGGGCCAACAAAAGCAATCGTTTCGCCAACCCTTACATCAAAACTAATGTTATCAATAGCTTTATGCGATGCTGTTTGGTGCTGAAATGCTACGTTTTTAAAAGACAAGGTTTCAATATTGCCTAATGCTTTTGGAAAAGCTGGTTCTTTTTCCGGTGCTTTCTTCATGAGATTATCAAAATTATTCAGCGATGCTTCTGCTTCCCTGTAAGAGAGCAGTATATTGCCAATTTCCTGCAAAGGGCCAAAAACAAAAAAAGAAAATATCTGCATCGTTACTAATTGGCCTGCATTCATTGTTCCTTTAAAAATGAGCCACATCAAAATAAATAATATCACCTGCCGCAAAGTGTTAACCATGGTACCCTGGATAAAACTAATGCTTCGGATGCGTTTTACTTTTGTCAATTCAAGCCCCAATATTTTATATGTATTTGTATTCAGCCTTTCCACTTCCTGATGTGTAAGACCAAGGCTTTTTACTAATTCAATATTTCTTAACGACTCTGTAGTGGAACCAGCTAATGCCGTTGTTTGCCCTACAATATTTTTTTGTATCTGTTTTATTTTTTTGCTCAGTTTATTAGTAACAAGCGTTAAAAACAAAATGCCAACAAGGTAAGCAACTGGTATGCGCCAGTTAATAAACAATGCTGCATATACAAAAACAAAAACAACTCCTATAATTACTCCAAAAAGAATATTAATAAAACTGGTCATAAACTTTTCAACATCGGCTCTTACCTTAGTTAAAATAGATAAAGTTTCACCGCTTCGTTGATCTTCAAATTCCTGGTAGGGCAGCTTCATGGCATGTTTAAGACCATCTGTAAAAACACTGGCGCCAAATTTTTGTATCACCACATTCAAAAAATAATCCTGGAAGGCTTTTGCAATACGGCTTACCATTGCCACCGATACTGACAAGATGAGGATATACCAAACGCCAGGTGTATCCCATGAAAAAGAATTAAAAAAACGTGTCCAGCTAAAATTTTCTGCAGGTGGTATGTTTCCGCCCTGGTGCCCATTGGCAAGGTTTATCAACTTACCAAGTAAAATTGGGTCTATCAAAGAAAAACCTATATTGACGGAAGCCATTAAAAGTGTAAAGACAACCAACCACCTGTATGGTTTTAAGTACTTGAGTAAAATTTTCATGGCGCAAAGTTAGAAGAAATAACACATCGAAAAATTTAGATAGGTTTCGCTTTTAGTAAATTGCAGAGCAGAATCGAAAGCTTCGTTATACATCTGTATTACGTTCCAAAAAAAATGCTGTTCTTTGACTGCAATACAATGCAAATGAAAATATCAGGTTTCACTATTGTAAGAAATGCAGGTAAAAATGATTACCCTGTGGTGGAAGCCATTACATCAATATTACCGGTGGTGGATGAAATGATTATAAGCATTGATAAAGGTGAGGATAATACAGAAGCATTAATAAAGGGAATTGTTTCAGATAAAATAAGGATTGTTTATTCTGAATGGGATATGAATTTGAGAGAAGGCGGCCAGGTGTATGCGGTGGAAACCAATAAAGCAAAGATGCATGCAAGCAAAGATGCTGATTGGCTTTTTTATATACAGGCTGATGAAGTAATTCATGAAAAATACCACACTGCTATATTAGATGCTGCAAAAAAATTTAAAGATGATAAGAGTGTAGAAGGCTTGTTATTCGGTTACCTGCATTTTTATGGCAATTACGATTATGTAGGTGACAGCAGGAAATGGTACAACTACGAAGTAAGGATTATAAGAAATGACGAAAACATCAGCTCTTATAAAGATGCACAAGGTTTTAGAAAAGGAAATAAGAAATTAAATGTGGCTAAAATAAATGCACTGGTTTATCACTATGGCTGGGTGAAAAGCCCGAAGCAGATGATGGATAAACAAAAAGATATTATTAAGTATTATTCTGCCGATGATAAAGGCATAGAGCGGTATAAAGCCTCTGCGGAAGTTTTTGACTTTAATGATTTTGATTCGCTGCAAAAATTTATCGGCACCCACCCTGCTGTAATGCAGCAGCGCATTGCAAATAAAAACTGGGATACTACACTTGATATCAGCAAAAAAAAATTCAGGTTGAAAGACAAATTGCTTTTTTGGATAGAGCAAAAAACCGGGTGGCGCTTTTTTGCATTTAAAAATTACCGGGTAATAAAATGATGATATAACTAATTTTGGCAGATGAAGATATTCGATTGTTTTACTTTTTTTAATGAACTTGATTTACTTGAGTTCCGGTTGAAGCTCCTTGATGAGCATGTAGATTTTTTTGTGATAGCAGAGTCGAACATTACTTTTTCAGGCAACACTAAGGAATACAATTTTGAAAATAACAGGCAGCGGTTTGCAGCATGGGAAAAAAAGATTATTTACTTGCCGGTAAAGCAAACAACCGAAGGCCTCATATTTAATAGAGACCAGGTAACGCATGACACAAGCAATGGATCGTGGACATTAGAGTACCAGCAAAGAAATGCATTGCAGTCTGCCGCCAGCTACATGAATGATGACGATCTTGTTATTATTGGCGACATTGATGAAATGCCAGACCCGGCAATTTTCAAAAAAATTAACCCGGCCAAAACACCTGTTACACTAAGCATGCGTTTTCATAACTATTACATGAACTGCCGCAATTCAAAACATGAAAAGTGGGGTAACACAGGGAATATTTGTACGGGATTTTACTTTAAAAACAATTTGCCGCAAGATATAAGAACCAACAGGGATAACTTACCAATAATAAAAAAGGCCGGCTGGCACTTTACATACTTGGGCGGTATTGAAAAAATAAAATATAAAATTCAATCTTTTGCACATACTGAATACAACAAGCCTGAATACACAGACGATGCTCATATACTGGCTTCTTTGGAAAAAGGCGAAGATGTGCTAAAAAGAAAAAATGTGAAGTATGAATTTGTACCAATAAAAAAATACCCTGTGTATTTACAGAAGCTAATGAGGCAATACCCACAGTTTATAAAAGAAAAAACGAAAAAAAGCTGGTTTGGTTTTCTAAAAGGCTAAAAGTTTTCAGGCATGTGATTGCTTACTCATTCTTACGCTCCATTTAAAAAAAGAAACCCATTTGGTTACAGGGTTTTTCTTTGTTTTATAAAAGAAAATAATATTGGCATTTGCCAGGTAGAACCTTAGCAAGGCAAAAGAAAATTTTTTATTTTTTAACTCAGAAAGATATTGTATCAATTCGTTTATCCAATTTTTATCTTCTTCTTTTACTAAAGGATTATCATGAAACCTTTGCAGGTAAGCTATCCTGCTTTTATAGAAAAAATCACTGTTTAAAAAATGTGTAGTGTTTGTTGCATGCTTGCGCCAAAAAGTAAGCACTTCAGGCAAACACTTTATGGGGCCCATACACATTGCACAAACAGTAATCCACCAGTCAAATGCAACAACCTCATCAGGTGATGGGGGCATTTTTTGCAGTACTTCCTTTTTTATACAAAGATTATGGCCAAGCGTAAATGAAATAAGCATGGTCTTTCTTACATCTGTTCCCTCAAGATAATGCCGTTCACCTATTACAGTATCGGCAGGTAATTCACCATAAAATTCTTTTGAAAGGCAATACACTAAAGAGCTCTGCGGATTTTGTAAGTGAAAAGCCACCAGCTTTTCCACTTTACCAGGCAGCCATACATCATCCTGATCGCAAAAAATTATATATTCACCGTTTGCATGAGCAACAGCAGAATAAAAATTACTATTAAGCCCTTTTGTATCGCAGGAAAAAAAATGCCGGTTTTCTTTTTTGCTGCACCATGCTTTTAAAATTGTTGCTGTTTTATCTGTACTGTTATTATCAGAACAAACAAATTCAATATCAGGATAAGTTTGCTGTTCAAGGCTGCGGAGCTGGGCATCAATAAACCTTTCCCCATTATAGGTGCACATTACAATACTTACGAGGGGGAAACCGGTGGCCATCAAATAAATTATTTTGAGAGAATAAAATTACATACTTCATCAGCCATCGCATCAATATTATTAAATGGCCCATTGCTATAGCGTTCTTTAATATCGTTTTGCTGTTGCTTAAATGATGTATCAAAATGTTCAAGCGTTCCAACCATTTCATCCAAATCTTTATAATAAATTGAATAAGGCTTCAAATCAGTATTTTGTTTATAAGCCACGGGCAGAAGAAATGGCAATTGGTACCCTAACCCAAGATTAAATGACCCTGATATACGGCTGTCTCCATAAAAATCGTTTTCTTCCCTTCGCAACAATGGCAGCACTACATCACTTAATTTCATATAAGAATGAAAAGTATTGTAATCAACAAAGCCTTTAAAAGTAATAAAATGATTTTGCCACCATTCAGATGCTCTTTCTTTTTCCGTCACAGTATCAAACAGATCATAAATGCCCAGAAGAACAAACTTAATATGGGATGGAAAATTTTCCTGTTTTTTCAAAGCCGCTAATAAACCTGCATAATCCCTTCGCTTATTTAATGCAACACCCGGCACCACTATCCAAAAATCGCTTTGGCTTTTTTTAACTTCAATATGTTTTGGAGGAGGAAAATAAATGGGGAAAAATGGCGCCACCTTAAACACAGGCGATGGCTTTACATGTTGTAATAAATAATTTCCAAGCACAAATACTTTCCTTACTCTCTTGCCAATAAGTTTTGTAAGAGTAAAACTCTTTTCAAGCTTGGCTGCATTGTGTACTATGCCCACATAATTCAGCTTTGGCAAAAAAAGCAGCATATCCCTTACAATCGTAATTTCTGTTGTATTAATAACTACTGTACCAATAGCATTGCCTGTAATATATTTTCTGAGCTTGAAAAAAATGCCAAACTGTTGCTTTTTTGAAATATCATTTGGCAATAAAAGTAAATCAGCCAGTTTATCTTTTTCAATAACAGAATTAGAAAGCTTTTCATTGCAAGCTAAATAAATCTTGTTTTGCTTGCTGTGCAACAAATGAATCATTGTATGCACACACTCAATATGTGAGCCGCCAATCTCCAGTATCAACACATTATTTATATTACGCTGTGCCATTTTATGCTTTACCCAAAAGTTCTGTATAAATACAGGCATATTGCCTTGCAGCATTATCCCAGCTAAAATCTGAAGCCCTGTTTTTTATTCTTTGCTGCAATGTTTTATCTGCTGCATAATGGTTTAATGAATCGTAAAATACCTGCTGCATATCGTCAGCATCAAATGAATTAAAATAATAAGCAGCATCAGCGCCAATTTCAGGAAGGCTGGTTAATTTGGATAATATTACAGGTTTGCCAAAATGCATTGCCTCCACCACCGGAAGGCCAAAACCTTCAGAGAGAGATGGGAAAACAAAAGCCTGCATATTTTGCATCAACCAAAATTTCTCTTCCTGCGAAACAGAGCCCGCCATTATCACTCTTTCTTCCACACCATGTTTTTTTGCCTCATTAAGTATTACATCAAAATAACCAGGATCTTGTTTAATACCTGCTATTACCAATTTATAATCATTACCCTTTAACAATGCAGGCAACACATGAAAATTCTTCTTTACAGCGATAGTTCCAATTGTAAAAATGAAAGCTGTATCATTTGTAATGAACAACGGCTTTGTAAATACTATACCTGCAGGTGGCAAATTGCAACCATTATAAATTACCTGCGTGGGAATATTTCTTATATCAAGGTTCTTTTTTACACAATCCAAAGTAAACTGTGATATTGTGGTAACAAATGAAGATTCATTTATTTGAGATTGAATATGCTGTAAATATTGCTGCTTTTTTGCCGCTGTTTTTCTTTCATCAAATAAAGGGTTCAGGTCGTGGATAGTGTATATTTTTTTTACGCTTTTGTTGTAAGGAAAATAATTGCTGCCCTGGTAAGTGCAATGCCATAGCTTGTAAGCAGGTGCCACTGTGTTAAATAATTTATGCCACCAATGCTGCTGCCTGTATTCAACAGGTTGTTGTAAAAAACCAACCTGCGGTGGAGGAACATAAAAAGCAGGATGCAAATTTTGTTGAGGCAAACGAAGCAATGCAAAAGATAACTCCCGGCAAAAGTGGTAAAGCCCTGTGTCAGGATACTTCATTCTTTCGCAGTCAATTATTAAATCTTTATTTACCATGTAAAAAAATTATCCTGCCCAGCCTTCCCTGTCGAGGCTGCGGTATTGTATAGCTTCTGCAAGGTGCTCTGCTTTTATATCATCACTACCTGCAAGGTCTGCAATAGTGCGGCTTACTTTTAATATCCTGTCATAAGCCCTTGCTGATAAATTCAGTTTCTCCATCGCTACTTTTAATAAATTTTGTGAAGCAGTATTAATAACACAAATTTCTTTCAGCATCTTACTGCTCATTTGTGCATTGGCATAAATACCCTCATTATTTTTATACCGCTCTGCCTGTATATCCCTGGCCTTAATTACCCGTTCCCTTACAGCTTCGCTTTTTTCAAATTGTTTGGAAGATGATAATTCACTAAAAGCAACAGGCGTTACTTCCACATGCAGATCAATCCTGTCGAGCAATGGCCCGGAGATTTTATTTAAATATTTCTGCACAGCACCAGGCGGGCAAGTACATTCTTTTTCCGGATGATTAAAAAATCCACAAGGGCAAGGATTCATAGAAGCAATCAGCATAAACGATGCTGGAAAATCAAGCGCTACTTTTGCCCGGCTGATGGTAACTTTTCTTTCTTCCATCGGCTGGCGCATTACTTCTAAAACAGTACGTTTAAATTCGGGCAACTCATCTAAAAACAAAACACCATTATGTGCTAAAGAAATTTCTCCGGGCTGGGGATTGCCGCCGCCGCCAACAAGTGCAACATCCGAAATTGTATGATGTGGCGACCGGTAAGGCCTTTTGGAAATCAATGTTGCATTCTCCGGTAACTTGCCTGCCACACTGTGAATTTTTGTTGTTTCCAATGCTTCGTGTAAAGTAAGCGGAGGTAGTATTGTGGGCAATCTTTTTGCCAGCATTGTTTTGCCTGCACCCGGCGGGCCAATCAATATGGCATTGTGGCCACCTGCTGCTGCAATTTCCAAAGCCCTTTTAATATTCTCCTGTCCTTTTACATCGCAAAAATCTATTTCAAAACTTCCTTGTGCAGTAGCAAATTCCTCTCTTGTGTTTACAACAACAGGCTCCAGAGAACCTTCATCTTTTAAAAACTGTATTACTTCATTTATGTGTGATACGCCATATACTTTCAGGTTGTTAACCATTGCAGCTTCTCTTGCGTTTTGCTGCGGTACAATCAACCCTTTATAATTTTCTTTACGTGCCTGTATAGCAATGGGCAATGCGCCTTTTATTGGCCGCACTTCGCCGTTAAGGCTCAACTCGCCCATTATTACATAATCAACTAATTTTTCAAATTCATCTATCTGTTCACTAGCCGCCAATACGCCAATAGCAATAGGCAAGTCAAAAGCAGTACCACTTTTTCTTATGTCTGCCGGCGCCAGGTTTACAATCACCCTTGTACGTGGCATGTGATAGTGATTGTCTTTGATAGCACTCTCTACCCTTAGTAAGCTTTCCTTTACAGCACTGTCAGGTAAACCAACAATAACGCATTCGGACTTACCCTGGTTATTTACACTTACTTCCACAGCAATAGTAATGGCTTCTACGCCATATACTGCACTGCCGAAAGTTTTTACAAGCATACTGTTGATTGATGATTATTAAATAAGGATTTTATTATCGCAGATTCTTTATGAAAGATATGATTGTTATGATTATCTTTTTAGTTTAAAATTCGCTTGGCCACTTGCTTATTTAATCTCCTGCATATCCACCAGCTTTTTATAAAAGCCGTTTTGGGCAATCAGCTCATCATGCGTACCGGTTTCTGTAATCTGCCCTTGCTGCATCACCATAATTTTATCAGCATTACGAATAGTACTAAGCCTGTGTGCAATTACCAATGATGTACGATGATGCGTAAGGTTCATAATAGCATCCTGTACTATTCTTTCGCTTTCAGTATCTAAAGAGGAGGTTGCTTCATCCAGTATCAATATAGAAGGATTTTGCAATACTGCCCTTGCAATAGTAACCCTTTGCCTTTCTCCACCGCTTAGCTTGCTGCCACGGTCGCCAATTACAGTATCATATTTATCTTCCTTACTAATAATAAAATCATGTGCATTGGCCACTGTGGCCGCCTTTTCAATAGCAGTTAGCGGAGCTGCCGGTGTGCCCAGTGCAATATTAGAAGCAATTGTATCATTAAACAACAGCGGTTCTTGTGTTACAAAGCTCATTTGCTTTCGAAGCGATGCAATTTTGTAATCTTTTATATTAATGCCATCAATCAAAATTTCACCACTTGTTACATCATGAAAGCGTGGTACTAAATCAACCAGCGTTGACTTTCCTGCGCCGGAAGAACCTACAAATGCAACTGTTTGTCCTTTATCTATGGTAAAACTGATATTCTTTAAAATTTCTTTTTCTCCATAACTAAAATTTACATTCTTAAATTCAATTTGCCGGGCAAAAGAGGAAAGTTCGATTGCGTTGGGTTTATCTTCAATCATCACTGGCGCCAGCAATATTTCTTCCACTCTTTCAATGGCGCCCATGCCACGCTGTATGCTGCTGGCAGTGTTGCTTAAATTTTTTGCAGGATTAATAATAATGCCAAATACGGTAATGAAAGTAAATAAATCAGACTTGCGTATATCACCACTCTCCTGGAATACAAGGTACCCACCAATAAATAAAATGGCGCAGAGTACTGTTACCCCCATTACCTCTGTAAGAGGGCTTGCAAGATCACGACGCCTCGTCATTGAATTAAGCACCCGGAAAATACGCTGGTTTATCTCTTTGAATTTTTGCAGCATTTGGCCTTCTGCTCCAAAAACTTTTATCACTTTTATACTGCTGAGTGTTTCTTCTAACTGGCTAAGGCTTTGTCCTGATGCTATACTGTAATCAACACTTTGCTTTTTAAGTTTCTTTCCTATTCTTCCAATAATAAGAGCTGTAACAGGCAGCAGGAATAATAAAGCCAATGACAATTTAGGACTCAGGTAAATCATGTAAGCGATATAGGCAAGAATAGTAACAGGATCTTTGATAAGCCCCTCGGTAGCTGCAACAACTGTTGCCTGTATTTCGCCAATATCGCCAATCATCCTGCTCATCAGGTCACCTTTTCGCTGTTCAGAAAAATACCCCATTGGCAGTTTTAGTATTTTTTCATACAGCTGTATCCTGAAGCTGGAAAGTATTTCGTTTCGTACAGGAGTAGATATAAAAGAAGACAAATAACGAAATGTGTTGCTCAGCAAATTGCACCCAATAATAAATACACACACCATTCCCAGGGCATACATAGGGCTTTCGGTATCCCGTAAATATTGTATGTAATCTACCAGGCTGCCTACGGCTTTTGAATCTATCGGCACTTCATTTTTACCATTTATGATGAGCTGCATAAACGGCGACAACATACCCAATGTGAGCATAGAAAAAAAAGCAGAAAGCAATGTGAAAAACATATACAAAGCCAGCATTGGCTTATTAATCTGCACAAATCTGAATATCCTGAAAAAATTTTTCATTCCTCTTGTATGCTTTATATCGAATGTGCAAATGTACGGTTTAAGGTGTAAGGTGCAGGATGCAGAGTGTAAGGTTTGGGTGCTGATTTTAAGGCAAAGAGCTTCCTGCTTTTTACCCTTTACCATAAACCCGTTCCCTATAATTTCTGCAGCATATCCACCACTCCCTCGTTTTTTAAGATAAGATAACCAAGACGATCGTTGCTGATGCCTTCTTTCAACTGGTAATTAAAAACAAGCTGATCTCCATCAACAGAAGTTTCAAAATAATTAAAGATAATATTGGGGTATTTTTTTAACGGCTCTCCTATTTCGTACAAATGTGTGGATAGTATAAAAGCGCTGTTGGGAATTTTTAAAAAACCTTCCACTACCGTGGTGGAGCATTTCATTGCATCCTCCACATTGGTGCCTTTAAATAACTCATCAATGAGTATAAGCCAGTTGCGGTGATCAGAAATTTTTTGAACGGTTGCCTTAATACGCTGCACTTCGTTGTAAAAATAACTTTCGCCTTTTACTATATTATCCATCACATTGATATTACTAAGCAGCCCATCAAAAAGGCTCAGCTCCATGCTTACCGCAGGCACACCCATACCAATATGAGCAAGGAAAACTGCCGTACCAACTGACTTTATAAATGTGCTTTTACCTGCCATATTAGCGCCGGTAAGAAAAAGAAAATTCTTGCCCGGCACTAACTGAATATCATAATCCACCGGTTGCTGCAACAACGGGTGATACAGCCCTTTCACATCCAGCAGTGGCCTTTTTTCATTGTTAAAAGAAGGAAAAACTAATTTGTAATTTTTAACTGCCATTGCCATGCTGTACCATGCATCCAACTGGTAATATATCTCCAGCAGTTCCTGCATGGCATGCTTAAATCGGTAGCGGAAATAATTTGCCAGCATTAACTGGCTGCTGTTATGCAGCTCTTTTGATTTTTTATTAGCAGCAATAATTTCAAATTCTTTTTTGTTGATAGAAGCGGCAACTGTTTCCATTAATTTCCTGATAGGCGCCGGAGCATCAGCTTTAAAAAAATACTGCACAAACTGCTGCATACCTTTTATAAAGTCAAATGTGTGTTCGGTAGAAAATTTTACAAACGAATAATCGCCGCTGCTAAAAAGCTTATAGCTTAATACTCCAGCTTGTGTGGGTTTTTCGGGTATATCAGTAATGGTGGCAGCATAAAACTTATCAACCATCAATATTGAACCGTTGGTTATTTGCTGGGGCCAATATTGTTCATTCTGCAGGATGTATTGCAGGGTTTGCTGTATGTTTTCAATTTCTTCTTTTGTTTTTAAAGGCTCTGAAAAGTTATAAAACAACTGGTGCCTGCCACCTGCTGTTCGGCAAAAATTAAGTTTATTAAATACAGAAAAGTCTTCCTCGATGTTTAATATAGATAGGTCGGCTAAGGTAGTTTTGTCTATTTCCATTCTCTGTAATTTTTATTGCCTGTTAAACAAAAGCCTTTTTCCTTTTACTGCTTCGTTCCATTTGCCACTGGCATTAAATACCAATGTCCCGTTTACAAAAGTTTTTTCTATAGATGCAGGAAATGTAAAATTCTCTAAAGGACTCCAGCCGCATTTGGATAAAACATTATCTTTTATAACTGTATAAGGCTTATTTGTATCTACCATTACTAAGTCTGCATAATAGCCTTCCCTGATAAAACCCCTTTCCTTTATTTGATAAATAGTGGCAATATTGTGGCACATCTTTTCAACTGTTGTTTCCAAATTTATCCTGCCTTCTTTCACATAATGCAGCATCATGCTTAATGAATGCTGCACAAATGGCACACCACCATGTGCTTTTTCATAAGGCACATTTTTTTCTTCTAATAAATGTGGTGCATGGTCTGTTGAAACGGAATCGATAATGCCTTCGTTCACTGCTCTCCATAAAGCCTCCCTGTTATGCGGCGCTTTAATGGCAGGGTTGCATTTTATTTTATTACCAAGTACAGCATAATCGTCACTGGTAAAATGCAGGTGGTGCACACAGGCCTCCGCTGTAATTAATTTTTCATTTAAAGGGAGCATATTGCTGAAAAGCTGCAATTCCTTTTCGGTGGTAATATGAAGAATATGCAACCTGCTGCTGTATTTTTTTGCCAGCTGTATTGCAAATAATGAAGATTCAAAACAAGCAACATCATCTTTTATAATGGGATGGTCTGCTGCTGTTAATTCCCTGCCTGTTGCTTTAAGCCTTGCAAAGTTTTCGTTCATTATCCTTTCGTCTTCGCAATGTGTGGCTATTAGCATTTCACTTTCACTAAAAAGTTTGTTGAGCGAAACAGGATTATCAAGTAATAAATTACCCGTACTGCTGCCCATAAAAATTTTAATGCCACACACTTCATTTTTTTTATCGTTGGTACGCAGGGCTTCATCTGCATTATCATTGCTGGTGCCCATATAAAATGAATAATTGGCCAATGAAGTTTGGGATGCAATAGCAAATTTATCTTCTAATAACTTTTGCGTAAATGTTGGCGGAATCGTGTTAGGCATATCCATAAAGGAAGTGGTGCCGCCTGCCACTGCGGCTTTTGATTCAGAATAAATAGTGCCTTTGTAAGTAAGCCCTGGCTCCCGAAAGTGTACATGATTGTCAATAACACCCGGCAGTAAAAATTTCCCTTCGCCATTTATTTCTGTGACTGCTGATTTAACATCTATAACCGATGCAACTTTTTCTATCCTTTCTCCATCTGTTAATACATCGCATACAAGGGTTTTGCCTTCGTTAACTACCTGTATGTTTTTAAAGAGATATTTTTGCATATCTTGAACGCTGATAAATTTTAAAACTTACTGTTATTTTATGTTTTTTCTGCCGAATAAAATTACAACAGTACAAGTGTGCGACGCAACAGAAGCTTAACAATGAATCTGAAGCTAAGTACAACAAAACCAAAACAACAAATCAATGCAAATTATTAAAAGCTTACTCAAACTGGTGATTTTTATTTGTCCTGCCGTTGCTGCTGCACAAACCACTTACCTGCAGCAGGGCGACAAAGCATACCAACTGCTGGAAAGGCTGGAGATAAAAGCAAAGACAAATGCTTCGCTTAACTTTTCGAACATGAAATATTTTAGCCGAAAGGCTATGGTACAGGAAGCCGAAGCAATTGACAGCGCCAACAAAACGCTGTTGCCTGAAACAAAAAGTGCCCAAAAACTGACCAAGATTGATGAATACAACCTGAACAGTTTTTACATGAACAATATGGAGTGGTATAAAGGATCGCAGGATGCTTTTACCAGTAAAATGCCGGTGCTGAAAACTTTTTATAAATCAAAGGCGAATTTTTTTGAAGTAAATACAAAAGACTTTTTTCTTTCGATAAACCCGATGCTGAATATTACTTATGGGAAAGAATCTAACAACAGCAACAGTGCATTTTTAAACAGCCGTGGCATTACAGTTCGTGGACGCATTGCAAACAAAATCGGTTTTAGCACCACCCTTACTGATAACCAGGAGCGTGGGCCCGGTTTTTTCAGGAACTGGATTAATGAAAACAGTGCTGTGCCGGGTGTTGGTTTTTATAAAAGTTTTAAAGGAACAGGCGTGGATTACTTTGATGCCCGTGGTTACATTACTTTCAGCGCTACTAAATACATCGATATTCAATTTGGCCATGATAAAAATTTTATTGGCAATGGCTATCGCAGTTTGTTTTTGAGCGACTGGGGCAATAGTTATTTATTTTTAAAACTCAACACCCGTATCTGGAAATTTAATTACCAGAATATTTTTATGGAACTGATGCCGGTGTTTGAAAAAAGTGCCGGCGACCGTGTGTTGGACAAAAAATACCAGGTGATGCATCATTTGAGTTTCAATGTTTCAAAAAACATCAATATTGGTTTGTTTGAAGCGGTAACTTTTGGCCGCAAAAACCATTTTGATTTTCAATACCTGAACCCGATCATTTTTCTTCGCCCCGTGGAAAGTGGAAATGGCAGTGGTGATAAAGCTAAGGTGGGCCTCGATTTTAAAGCGAATGTTGCCAGCAGCTTCCAGTTTTATGGCCAATTTTTGTTTGATGAATTTGTGCTGAGTAAACTGCGTAATGATAAAAATAATTTTGTGAACAAGTATGGTTACCAATTAGGTGCTAAATACATTGATGCATTTGGTATCCCCAACCTTGATTTGCAGGGAGAAATAAACAGGATAAGGCCATTTACTTATTCTCATTACGATTCTGTTTCAAACTATACACACTACAACCAACCAATGGCGCACCCATTAGGTGCTAATCTTCAAGAATTTATTGGCATTGTAAAATACCAGCCGGCTCCCAAGTGGTATGTGTATGCAAGGATAATGTATTACTACCAGGGGCTTGATAGTGCCGGGTATAATTTTGGCGGCAATCCATTCCGCCTGTATAATGAAGGCAAGCCATTGGTAAACCCAAATGATCCTTTATCTGCACAGAGAGAAAGCGGCTTTAAAGTGGGCGGTGGTGTAAAAGCCAACTGCTTTAATGCTTTACTTCAGGTAAGTTATGAATTGAGAGAGAATTTATACATTGATCTTAGTTTACAAAGCCGCTCTTATAAGGCGCCGTTGATAAATGTAAATACCAGCAACACTTTATTTACAGCAGGGATAAGATTGAATATGTTTAAGAGGGCGTATGATTTCTAAGGCCGAAACCAAGAACTAACAAATAGAAAAACAGAAAATAAGTAATCAACAGCCTGCAGGTTTGCAGGCTGTTGTATTTTACAAAGCTTCAAACCACACTTTTGTTTCATCATTACAATCGCCGTTATAATTAATGGTAAGCTCCTCTCCCTTTTCAACATGCTTTACCGTTTTTATTAAAACGATATCGCTGTCAAAGTCCATATAGTATTCACAGTTACTGTTGTAGCTGTGGTTGTACAATGGCACCAGGCCAAGGGCCATGCAGCAGCGGTCGCTATTTTCGCCCCATTCAAAAATATAATCATGGAGGCGTGTTTGGTCAAGCAGTTTCCTGTCATCGCTATTCATTACAATTACCGGTGCCGCTTCAATAATGGTATTGGCTGGTATTTCTTTTTTGGTAAAAACACCCCTGCCCATTTTTTCAGTATGTGCTATAAATAGGTAAGATTTAAGCATAACATTTTATTAAAGTGATTTGAGTAATTTTGGCGAATAGTGAACGGTGAATAGTGAATGGGTACCTTATAAATTTAGCCATCTGTAATCCATTTATGTTTTAGCATTCCCCGTCACAATATTAATTATTCAATATTACATTAAGATTTTAATGTCTTTAGAACTGGAAGAAATATCATTACAGCAACGCTTTATGGAAGTGGTGGCTTCTGAGGATAAACTTCAGATAAAAGAATTTTTGAACCATCAGAATATAAGCGATGTAGCCGACTTGATTTATGACAATGAGGAATATGAAACACAGATTATCAGTCATCTTTCCATACACAGGGCCGTGGGCGTGTTTAAAATACTGGAACTGCCTGTACAAAAGAGAATTATAAAAAACCTTCCTGCATTTACTACTGCTGAGCTACTTAATGAACTTCCTGCGGATGACCGCACTGCATTTTTAAGTGAGCTGTCGAGCAATGTAGTAAGGGAACTAATAAAAGCACTTAATCCCGAAGAAAGAAAAATTACGTTATCCCTTTTAGGCTATCCTGAAGACAGCGTGGGCAGGCTGATGACGCCTGACTATATTTATGTACATGAAGATGATACGGTGGAAGAAGTATTGAACTACATACGCAAGCATGCTAAGAACAGTGAAACTATTGATGTAATTTATGTAATTAATAACAAAGGCGAACTGCTGGATGATATACGTATAAAAGATTTCATTTTGGCTTCGCCTGATAAGAAAGTAAATGAGATGATGGATGGGCGTTTTATTGCGTTACATGCAGAAGACGACCAGGAAGTAGCCAATGAAGTTTTTAAAATGAACAACAGGGTGGCATTGCCTGTGGTGAGCAAAAGTAATAAGCTGTTGGGCATTGTTACCATTGATGATGTGCTGTGGGTAGCCAGCGAAGAATTTAGTGAAGACATACAAAAGATAGGTGGCACAGAAGCGCTGGATGAACCCTACCTGGATATGTCGCTTACAAAGCTTTTTAAAAAAAGGGTTACCTGGCTTATCGTACTTTTTTTAGGTGAGATGATAACTGCCAGTGTAATGCAGAATTTTGAAGATGAAATAAAAAAAGCCGTTGTGCTCACCTTATTTATTCCATTGATTATTTCAAGCGGTGGCAATACAGGTTCGCAGGCATCTACTTTAATAATACAGGCAATGGCAATGGGAGAGATAACGATTGCCAACTGGTGGCGTGTAATGAGAAGGGAAATTATACAGGGCCTTATGCTGGGTACTGTGCTGGGCATCATTGGTTACACAAGGGTAATTGTATGGGGCAAGTTTATGCCAGGTGTATATGAAGGCCATGATACAAAAGTGGCTTTAACGGTTGGGTTCTCCTTAATTGGCGTGGTACTTTGGGGAACATTAAGTGGTTCGATGCTTCCGTTGGTATTAAAAAGATTGGGAGCCGATCCTGCCGTAAGTTCTGCACCTTTTGTAGCTACACTTGTAGATGTAACAGGCTTAATAATTTATTTTTCGGTAGCATATATTTTCCTGCAAGGCATATTGCTGTAATTTTTTTCATTTTGAAATAGTTAATTATGAAAATACTTATTCTCTTTTTCGCTTCATCCATTTTAAGTTTTAGTGCAATTGCACAAAGCAAAGAACAGAATGTAAACAAAAAAAATCTGGCAAAAAAAACACAGGTTGTAGAAGCTTCATGTGGCCAGTGCAATTTTAAAATGAAGGAAGAAGGGTGTGCACTTGCGGTACGCATTGATGGTACTGCCTGGTTTGTTGATGGTACCAGTATTGATGAGCATGGTGATGCACATGCTAAAGAAGGTTTTTGTAATGCTATACGAAAAGCTGAAGTACAGGGAGAAGTAAAAGACGGGAAATTTGTTGCTACTTACTTTAAGCTGCTCCCTAAAACTAAAAAAAGAAAAAAGGCCTGAACTTATTCCACCGTTAATGAAAAAGAAATCATTCTGGAATAAATTTGATCCACATTGCTGCTGAACCGAAGATTGGGGTTACGCTGGTGAAGATTATTCAACCCCCAGTTTACCCTTAGCTCTGGAGATAATACAAAATAAGGGAAGTAAATATGAAAGCCAATACCACCTTCAATGCTTAAATCAGTGGCTTTTAGTTTTATTAATTCCTCTGCATTTTTTTTATTGGCATTAGAAGCCAGATCGTAATCAAAACGTCCTCCAAAAGTGGTAAACACTTTCATATTCCCAATACGATCGCTGCTGAATTTTAATAATACAGGAAGGCTAAGTGTTATTGACTGTACTTTTTTTATTGTTATCGGGCCTTCATTCAGGAAAGGATCAAATCTTTTTAATGAATATTCAAATGCCTTTTCTGTAAAAGTGAGGTTGAGCGGATATGTACGCAAATCCCAGTGTTCATTAAAGTTCAGATTTACCAGCCATGCAAGATTGATACCTGTGCTGTTGATACTTTCAATCACTGATATTTGATCTACTGAAAATGAATCTAAAAATCTTGGATGATGGCTAAAACTAAAATGTGATTTATTGAGGCCGAGATTGATACCAAAATGGTATAATTTGTTATCATGCTCAGGCAGGTTAATATCCATGCCAATTTGCGCCATAGCTGCATGGCTACATAATAATGCAATGATGATTGATGTTATTTTTCTCCGCAATAAATGCTGCATATTCCTGCGCTCTGTGGTTTACAATAAGTGTTTCGATAGCCGAGGCTGTCTAAGATTTGTGTAAAGTTTTTGCCTTCTGGAAATTTTTTAATTGATTCGTCAAGATATTTATATGCATTGCGGTTCTTGCTGAATAATTTGCCCATCGTTGGCGCCACTACTTTCATATACACATTATAAAACTGTTTTACTACCGGTGCTTTTGGCTTGCTGAATTCAAGCACCACTAACTTGCCTCCTGGTTTCAGCACCCTTAGTATTTCAGCCAATCCTTTTTCCAAATGCTCAAAATTCCGCACACCAAAGGCTACAGTCACTGCATCAAACGTATTATCTAAAAAGTTTATTGTTTCACTGTCCCCGTTTTGCAGTTCAATAATATTGCTTAATCCTTTCTGTTCCACTTTTTTATGCCCCAGTTGCAGCATACCATCGCTAATATCAATACCAATCACCTTTTCAGGTTTTAAAACGCTGGTAGCCATTATCGCCACATCGGCGGTTCCTGTTGCTACATCCAGTATTACTTTAGGATTGATGCTTTTAAGTTGCTGTAGCGCTGCCTTTCTCCATCGTACATCAATACCTGCACTTAAAAACCGATTTAAAAAATCATACCGAAAAGCAATGTTATCAAACATATCTGCCACCTGCTCTTTCTTCGACTGTGCCGAGCCCTGCAGCGGCACCACAGTATCATGCTCAAATTTTGTCATTCGGGCAAAGATAACGGGTTTCCATTTTTGAGAAAGAGAATGTTTAAGCAGATTAACAGGAGTTTAAGGAGAGCTAATTTTTAGTTTTACTTTACCATAGCATTGCGGCTATCTTCTTGCAGTATTTAATTGTTTACTTTTGAACCCCACAGAAAATAAATTATAAAAGCAATAAAGATTCTCATGATTAAAAAGGTATTGAAATCAATTTTTTCCACCCTAGGTTATTCACTTACTAAAAAACCAGCTTACGTTCCTACCCAATTCAGGGCTCATGGATTCGATTATGCCCCTATAAAGCCTATTGCAAGTTATGCTCCCTGGATATCTGATAAAGCCTTTACTGATGTTTATACTATTATACAAAATGATACTTTGGTAGATATATACCGGTGTTATGAGCTATGGGAAATTGCTGAAGCTATTCACCATCTTGACAACAATGCAGCATTTATAGAAATTGGTGTATGGCGAGGTGGCACTGCAGCCATTGCAGGATATAAGTTGAAAGCATTAAATGCACAAGTGAATTTTTACATTGCAGATACTTTTACAGGTGTGGTAAAAGCAACAGAAAAAGACAGCTATTACAAAGGAGGTGAACATTCAGATACTTCGCTGGAATATGTAGAATCAGCTTTGAAAGATAAATATGATCATTACAAAATACTACAAGGCGTTTTCCCTGAAGAAACTTCACATTTGATTTTACCTGGCAAAAAATTTGGTTATTGCCACATTGATGTGGATGTTTATCAGTCGGTAAAAGATATTGTAGAATGGATATGGGACAAAATGATTGATGGCGGGGTGATAGTATTTGATGATTATGGTTTTTATGGATGCAATGGTGTAACTCAATATGTGAACGAACAAAAGAAGTTGACCGACAGGCATATCATTCACAATCTTAACGGCCATGCTGTTATGATAAAAATCAAAAAGTAAAAGAATACAGAATTATAATAACACTCTTACTTCATGCAAATAAAATACGCCAAATATCTTATCAGCAGCCCTTCCTTTGATAAATGCCCGCCGCCTAATAAAGCAGAATTCGCATTTATTGGCCGCAGTAATGTGGGCAAAAGTAGCCTGATAAACATGCTAACCAATAGTGCAAAGCTGGCAAAAACTTCGGGCACACCCGGAAAAACCCAAATGATCAATCACTTTGAAATAACAAGTACCGGTGATGAAAAAACAGCCAAAGAAATAAAATGGTACTTAGTTGATTTACCCGGGTATGGCTTTGCCAAAGTAAGTATCCGCAACCGCCGCACCTGGGAGCAGATGATTGAAAATTATTTAAGGAAGAGAGGAAATCTCAAAATGATTTTTGTGTTGATTGATGCCCGGCACAGTCCCCAAAAAATCGATCTTGAATTTTTGAGTAAGCTTGATGGATGGGGATTGCCTATTACAATGATATTTACAAAGGCCGATAAAGAAACCCAGGCCATTGTTGCAAAAAACGTAAAACAGTTTTTAGAAACACTTAGAAAAACATGGCAATTTTTACCACAGCATTTTGTAAGCAGTGCGGTAAAAAAAATGGGAAGGGATAAAGTACTTGGATTAATTGATGAATTATTAGAAGAGCAATAAAAAAGCCCAAACATTTTTAGAGCTTTTTGCAATACTGTTTTTATTTTTTACTACCCTTTTTGTTCTCATCATAAGTAATTACCCTATAGCCGGTTTTAGGAATTTCAAATTTTGTAAGCAGCACATTCCCTAAATCAATTTTACTCATAGTGTAAACAAACTTCATTGTCCCTGTTTCTACCTCATACATCATAGGCAAGCCATTAAGGTTTTTAAAAAATGGATCGTATTCTTTGTTTTGTACTGCCAGGTCTTTTGTGTAATACACCGTAAGTAATGAGCCATCGTTTAATTTGGCTGTAGCTTTTGTGCAAGCGTAGCTAAGTATTTCTTTTTTTTCCGAAGTCTCTGTAAATATTATTCCTGCAGAGCGCTTATTTTTTTCAACCCAGTTTTCCTTTGTTAATGTTATCATCAGCTTTTGTCCGCTATACTCTTTTAAAACTACTGCTGCACCTGTTTTGCTGTCATGTATTGTTTTTTCGTTACCAAGACTGCTGCTTACATCGGTACGGCTCTGTGCACCTTTTAAATAAATGGTAGCTGTTGCGCTGTTGCCTGTCCCTGCGGAATTATCACTTCCTGATTTAATAACAATATCATAGGTAAACGTGCCTTCAGATACGGCCTTTTGAGCAATTACAGATACGGTTGATAATGTTGATATTGCCACTAAAAATAATGCCTGCTTTTTCATTTGTTTACTTGTTTGCTGCTTAATAATAAAACCACATGCCAAACTTATGAAATACCTGCAAAGCCGGTACTACATGACCGCTACTGCACTTAAAAACCAAGGGTAATTAACAAATTCTTTTGTTTATTTACGGCCCTTATCTTTTGTTTCCTGCATTTTTTTCTGGGCCTCCTGCATTGCCTGCAACCTTTCAGCAAGTTTGCTTTGTTTTACCGGTTTTTTCCTGTTCTCTTCAATCTGTGCCAGTATTTTTTCGTGGTTAATAATATACTTCTGTATTACTATCTGGAGTATAAGTGTGATAGTATTTGAAACAGTATAGTACCATGTGAGTGCTGATGGCAGGTTATTAAATACGCCCAGCAACAAAACAGGAAAAATATACGGCATGTACTTCATCACCGGGTTTGAATTATCCTGCATATTGCTCATGCTGTAAATAGAGATAAGCAGGCTGGTAATGGTGGCCGTAAGTGTAAACAAGCTCACATGGTCACCATAAAAAGGAATATTGAATGGGAGATTGTAAATGCTGTCATACGCTGCCAGATCTTTTGCCCACAAAAAATTTGCTCCCCTTAATGAAATATTGGACTGGAAGAAATAATACAGCGACATGAAAATTGGTATTTGCAGTAATGCTGGTAAGCAGCCGCCTAAAGGGCTTACACCTGCGGAACGCCATAGTTTCATTTGCTCCACACCAAATGCCTGCTGATCGAGTGTACCGCTTTTATCGGTAAACTTTGCTTTGAGTGCATCCACTTCAGGTTTTAAGGCTTTCATTTTGGCTCCACTCAAATAGCTCTTGTATAATATTGGTGAAGTAAGCAGGCGGATAAATAATGTGAGCAACAATACAACAATTCCCAGGCTGGCAACATGCTGTCTTAAAAAATCAAACACTGGCAACAGTATGTGCCTGTTGATATATTTTACAAAAGCAAAAACGCCGCTTCCATAAGGAACTATTTGCTGCATATTATTGCCATAGCCTTTCAAAATATTGTAATCGCTGGGGCCGTAATATAATTGAAGCGGTATAGTAGCATTATTACCTGCCGGAACAGCAAGTGTTAGCGTTGCAGTAGTTTGTGCAAGTGTATGAGTAGCTGTGTCGGGAACTGACCATTTTACATTTGCATTCTGAAACTTGTTTTTATTTAACAGCCCTGCAATAAAAAACTGTTGCTTTACAGCAAGCCAATCAATGGCATTATCAAACTTTACTTCATTAGCACTTACTCCTAATCTTTCAAAATCATAATTATCTTCTTTAAAATAACAAATTTCCGTTTGTTGCTTTTCATAGGTCATATCCTTTTCAACTCGTTCAGTTTGTGTTTGCCACGTAATACCAAGCGAATTTTTAGTCACTAATTTTTCTGCCCCATTTAGTATTACAGATAAATCCAAAAGATAATCGTTGGGCTTAATAGTATATTGGTGAATAATTTCTTTGCCGGCAGAATCTTTTAAAGAGAAAGAAACATTTTGGCTTTTATCTGCATTTTTTGTTGTTACAGCCGGAGCAAATACCAGGTCTGCAGTTGAAGCAGTTTTATTATCCCCTGAATTAATTGTGTAAGCCAGTTTGTTGAAAGTACCTGTTTGTAATACTACAGGCTTGCTGTCATAAGTATTATATTTTTTCAGCTCTACTTTTTGTGGTTGTGCTCCTTTGTTGGTGAAAGTTATTTTTAATACATCAGTTTCAACTGTTGTTAATACTTCAGGTTGGGTTAAACTATTCTGAAAACCTCCAGCTGCATTAGCAAGTTTATTTACTGCTGCATCCAGTGAATCTCTTCTACGTTGAGCAGTATCAATTTTTTTAGCCTCTGCTTTTTTTGTTGAATCAGCAATTCGCTGTGTCTCCGCCTGATATGCCTTACTGTCTTTACTGTTAAAATAAAACATACCCATCATTAATAACCCAATCAGCACAAAGCCAATCACCGTGTTTCTGTCCATTCCCATATTAAAATTTTAAGTGGGCAAAAGTAATTAAACTTTATCGTTTGCCATTTGCATTAATAAAATTGCCCCCAGCAAAGTGGGGGCAATTTATATGTTTGTTTAAGCAGTTTATTTTTTTGCAGGAGCAGGTGCGGCAGCTTTTGCAGCAGCTGGTGCAGCAGCAGTACCTTTGGCAGCAGGAGCAGCTGTTGTGGCAGCCGCTTCTTCCTGTTTCAACTGACGTGTCATTGTTACAGATGCAATAGGAATACGGGGAGAGTTCATTATTTCCATATTCTCAGCTTTTACATCCTGTACCCTTACATTACCATTCAATTCAAGAGCTGATAGGTCAAGTTCAATATTTTCACGTAAAAACTTAGGATACAATTTTACTTTCAGATTTTTGATTTTTGTAACCAGCTTACCACCAGCTTTTACACCAGCCGGCGTACCTGTAAACTTCAAAGGAAGTGTTACGGTTACTTTTTTGTCATCTACCAATTCAAGGAAATCAACGTGGATGAGTTTGTCGCTTACCTTGTCAAATTGCAGGTCTTTCAATACACATTTGTGTGTTTTGCCATCTACTTTTACATCTACCACCATAAAGTCTGGTGTGTAAACAATATGCCTGAATGCAGCAGCATCGGCAGTAAAATTAACTTCGTTAGCACCTCCGTAAATTACAGCTGGCACTTTTTCCTCAGAGCGAAGCTGGCGGGTGGCTGATTTGCCAAATTCGGTCCTGATTTGTCCTTCGATTGTAATTGCTTTCATTTTAAAAATTTTGAGCGGCGAAGGTAGGGGAAAATGGGCAAAAAGAAGGGCAAATATTGAATTTGCCCTTAAATATTTCAACTGACTGAAAAACTACTTCTTATTCTGAAGACGGCTCTTGATGAATAAGCTGTTTATACTCTTATTTTCCAATGCATTACGAATAGCAATGGCGAATAACTCGGCAGTAGATACCACTTTAATCTTATCACAGCCTGGTTTTACAGGAATTGTATCACAAACCACTAACTCTTCCAGCACACTATTCTGGATATTTTCATAAGCTTTTCCGCTCAATACCGGGTGGGTGCAAAATGCTCTTACGCTCCGGGCTCCCCGTTCTTTAATGAGGGAGGCGCTTTTTGCCAATGTGCCACCGGTATCGCAGATATCATCAATTAATACAACATCTCTGTCATTAACATCTCCTATCAGAACCATACTAGCAATTTCATTGGCCCTTTTTCTGTGCTTATCACAAATAACCATTTCGCATTCAAAATAAGTAGCTACTTCCCTAATTCGGTTGGCACTGCCCACATCAGGAGCTGCAAAAGTGAGGTTACTTAAATTAAGTCCTTCTATGTATGGGATAAAAATAGCAGATGAATCAAGATGGTCAACAGGTATATCAAAGTATCCCTGTATTTGTGGCGCATGAAGGTCCATTGTTACTACCCTGTCTGCACCAGCAGCGGTAAGCATATTGGCCACTAATTTTGAACCGATGGCTACCCTTGGCCTATCTTTTCTGTCTTGACGGGCATAACCATAATAAGGCATTACAGCAATTACTTTGTAAGCAGAGGCCCTTTTGGCCGCATCAATCATCAATAATAATTCCATCAGGTTGTCCGTAGGCGAAAAAGTGCTTTGCACTAAAAAGACAAACTGCCCCCTGATGCTTTCCTCAAACTCCACTCCTATTTCACCGTCACTGAAGCGTTGGATTTTTACATTCCCGAGTGCTGCTCCGAATTTTTTTGCAATGGCTTTTGCAAGGTATTGTGAATTGGTGCCTGAAAATATTTTTGCGTTGTGCTCCATAAAATTATAGTGGTGATGGTATGTTTTTTGAAATTGGATGGCGCAAAGCTATCATTTAAAAAATTGATGGTTACATTTATTGTATGGAAAATTTCAGCAAAAATTCCAACTCAATAAAAAACTGGGCTGCAGATGACAGGCCACGGGAAAAATTGTTGACCAAAGGTGCCGAAGCACTAAGTGATTCGGAACTCCTGGCCATTCTTATCAGTAATGGTTACAGGGAAAAATCGGCTGTGGACTTAGCAAAAGAAATTTTGAAACTTGGCAATAATAATCTGAATGAACTGGGCAAGCTTTCCTTAGCCGCTTTTCAAAAAATAAAAGGGATAGGTGAAGCAAAAGCCATCACTATTGCTGCATCGCTTGAACTTGGCAGGCGCCGGCATGCCGGGATGCCACTTGATAAAACAATTATTTCTACCAGTAAACAAATTGCAGACTATTTAAAAACAATGATACAGGATTACACTTACGAAGTATTTGCTGTTATCTTTTTGAACAAAAGCAACCGGGTAAATCATTTTGAAATTATCAGTAAAGGGGGCATCAGCGCCACCATTGCTGACCCAAGAATAATACTCAAGAAAGCGCTTGATACAGAAGCCACCTCTATAATACTGTGCCACAATCACCCGTCGGGAAGTTTAAAACCAAGCCGGGCTGATGAAGAACTAACCGCCAAAATAAAAGAAGCTGCCCGGTATTTAGACATAGGAGTTACCGACCACATTATTGTAAGTGAAAATGGGTATTTCAGTTTTGCCGATGAGGGAGTTTTGTAAAGACAAAAGTACTTAGACTGAAGGCTATGCCTGTGCTGTGGGTCCTCCAAAAGTAAATGGCAATTCTATTTGTTCCATATCCTGTATAGTACCATTAGCTGCTTCAAACTTTTTTACATTATCAATCATAGCTTTCATAAAACGCTTAGCATGAAATGGCGTAAGTATGATACGGCTCTTTACTTTGCTCTTGGGCGTGCCAGGCATCACATTTACAAAGTCTATTACAAACTCTGCATGGCTGTGGGTAATTATGGCCAGGTTTGCATATTCTCCTTCTGATACTTCTTCAGATATTTCAATGTTTAGTTGGTTTGGTTGTTCCGGTTGATTTGCCATAACGAAATTTTTGTTGAGCAAAGATAAAAATAAAGGGCTTTCTGTTTTAGAAAGCCCTTTATAAGTTTTATAAAAAATATTATCTCGGTTGTATGTAAACAAATGTGTCTTTTGCATTCCGGTCAACACCTGCAGAAGTCCATTTAAAATGAGCAACAATTGTTTTCTTTCCTTCAGAGTTAGGATTGCCACTGATACCACTCGGATAATATTTGCTGGCTGCCAGTTCTGTAGCATTTTGTGTGAATGGAACTGAAGTGCCAACAGCAGCAACACCCTGTGTTACAGTTACAGCATTAGAAGTTTTATCTACATTTAACCTTGGTGCCACGCCTGTAAAGAATGTGTAGTTGCTTCCAATTACATATATCATCTGGGAACAAACAATACCATAAGCTGCAGTATTAACAGAAGCATCAACAGCATTTGAACCAACAGTTACTAAATAATAAGGCTGGAAATAACCGGCAGGAGAATTGGTTACACCTGTATAAGTGGGCTGGTCTGCTCTTGCAAAACCAGAATACAACTTGTATATACCATCATACTCATTATTTGTCCCTATTTCTACTACCATTGTTTTTTGAAGTACAGATATTTTACCATCAGCATCTACACTTTTAATAGTTAAACCAATGCCATACCTGTTACTTAAATCAAGTGCTGTGATATCAGGAATAGTTACATAGATATTTTTTGCAAACTCACCAGGCTTCATTGATACGGTAAACTCATTGCCAGTAAGAGGTATTGAAGGGTCTGGTACAAAAGCATCAAGAGGCAAAGGTGTAATACCAGCGTCATAAGTACTTACTGCTCCCGGATCATATTCAACAATAATTGTCATAGGCCTGTCTAATTCTGCAGAGTTTGGAACATCCCTTCTAATATCTGCTACCAAAAGCCTTTGTGGTGTTGCAACCAATTCCAGATTTTGTACAACATACCCTGCAAATTTTCCATTAAGAGTATCAGGAATACCGTTTGGATTATTACCTCCATCGGTATAAACAAATTTTACCAGTGTTTGACCTGCTCCATCCAACGGGGGTGTTACAGGTGTTTTTTTACAGGCATTAAGGAGTATTGCACTTGCGCTGCACAATAAAATATTCCGTAAAATTTTCATGTTATTTAGTTTATGACTTGATTATATTCTGTATTAATTTTAGTTTCTATCCCACCATACTCTGCTGTCCTGGTCGTCGCCGCCGGGAATATTGCCAATAGCTATTTCCAGCTGATCGCCATTTAATGCATATTCAGATACTCCATATACATACCTTCTTACTATTTGTCCGCCATCATTTCTCGAATTTACAGTTGGTTTCAAATCCGGTACTGCGGAACCACCATCACCCTTGCCTTCAGACTTACGCCATACACTCCAGCCCTGCAAGCCATCTGGGTAACAGGCAATCCATTGCTGTAATGCTATCCTGGCCATTTTAGAAGATGTTGCAGCGCTTGAACCAGCAACAGTAGGTCCACCAATACTTGCTACACCACTACCTGTATTAAAATTAGCCGGGCCTGAAGTTAAATATGTTGAAGGCACTGATAAACCCCACTGTTCAAATGAAGCCTTTACGCCGTTATCATAAGCTTCTTTGGAATCAATAATAATCCAACCAAGTTCGCTTGCTTCAGCTTTGGCAAGCCATACCTGTGCCGCACTCACAATTACAAGAGGAGAACTCTCTTGCCTTTGAGATGGATTTAGTATTAATGCAAAAGCAGGGTTGGTAGGCGCTGCTGATGCAAGACCATAGGCAACACCATTTGTATTTGATGCCATAACAGTAATTCTGTTGTCGCTTAAACCTGCTAACACATCCGTAAATGTTTTTGCAACACCATTATCTGTACTTGCACCAGCAGTGCTCCAGGGATTCCTGTAGTTTCCACCGGGATAAGCAAGTGTAAAATTGTCTGCATTAGCTGTGATGTGTCCATAACTGTCGTCCATAGCCTGCCTGAATTGCTCTGCAGCATACCCATCAACAGCAGGATAGCGCTTACTCATACGCAAACTGATTAGCATCCGCAGTGAGTTTGCTGTCTTTCTCCACTTAGCGATATTGCCACTAAATATGATATCTCCAGATACAGATGGTTTTGAATCATCAAAACCATCCACAGCTGCTTTCAGTTGCCCAAGGATGCCTTTATAAATTTCTTCCTGAGAATCATACTTGGGATTTAATTTCGCCACCCCTTTTAGCGCTTCAGAATAAGGCATATCTCCCCACCTGTCTGTTACTGCCCAATATATATAGGACTGAATAATATTTGCTACTGCAATTTGGTTTTCGTTGGCACCGCCGGCTGTTACAGAGTTTAACCCTGAGGTTGCAGGATCTGTATTTTTATTAATGATAAGCTGGCAATCCATTAATGAACCAGAATATATTCCGGTTGAATTTATTTGTGGCAGTGTGTATAAGCTAGTACCTGGATAAGTTGGCTCGGCAAAATACTGGCAGTATAAACCTGGCTGAATTTGTGAGGCAACTCCGCCTATAGTAGCTTCGGCATTAGTAAGCAAAGCACTTGTTAATACTTCACTACTACCGTTAGGATTTACGTTGGTATCTCCAAAGTTTTCAAGCTTTGAGCAACCTGCGAAAACAGCGCCTCCCAAAAAAAGTAAAGCGGCTGTTTTAAACTTGTTTGTTATATGCAATTTCATAATTTGTTTCTTTTTCAGTTCTACGTTTTAGAAGTTTAATTTTAAATTCACACCTATGCTTCTAGTACCAGGCAACTGTCCGTCTTCACCTGATTCTGTTGATATTTCAGAAGGATCAAATCCGTTGGCCTTGCTGTAAATAAGCCATGGGTTTCTTAAAACAATAGAGAAAGTAGCGGCACTCATGAATTTTGACAATTTGAGATTGCTAACTGGTATCTTGTATCCAAGGCTTACCTCTCTCATTTTTACAAAAGTCAAATCCCTGATATATGGTTCTGCAATACCAGCTCCATAGCTAAATTGCTGATAATAGTCTCTTGCAGGAATATACTTTTCAACTATTTTAGTAGTCGCCTGATCAACAGCCCTTACATACACGCCACCACCATCAGAAACTGGATCCCTTACAGGAATTCCTTTATTATTTAAACCAGCAGTAGTAGCCCACAATCCTGTACCTGAACCATAAAATTCAGATAAAGAGAAAAACTTACCGCCAAAAGAGTAATCTATGTTTACATTAACTGTGAAGTATTTGAAAACTGAAATGCTGTTTTGCACACCACCAGTGTATTTAGGTAAGCTGCTTCCAAAATTTACTTCTGGTTCTTCTACAAACAAACCGTCTTCACCTACAACAGGTAATCCATTAATCCTCTTGAAGCCTATACCTCTTAACTGTCCCCACGCTTGTCCTACCTCACTAACAAGATATGCTGAAGTGCCAGCCTGTCCTGTTTGAAGAATAAGCCTGTCTATACCCGGTGCAATTGAAACAACTTTATTTTCAAGCAAACGTCCCCAGGTAGCTGTAAGGTTCCAGTCAAAATTTCTTGTTTTGATTGGGTTAGCAAAAAATTGGATATCGATACCTGTTTTCCTGATTTCACCAGCATTTGTTGAAAGCCCAGAATAACCACTACCTCCATATATACTTACATTAAAAGGGAAATCCTTGTTAGTTCTTTCCCAATATGTAGCAGAGAGGCCGAGTTTATTTTTTAGAAACCTTAACTCAACACCTACTTCGCTTTCGGTATTAGATGCACCACGCAAATTTGGATCAATTAGCCTGTCAAGTTCGCTCATTAATAAATTGCCATTCCATTGTTGTGGGTTAATTCCATACAAAGCTGAATTTTGATATGCAGCAAGGGTATTTAAAACCTTACCTGTAGAAGCCCTTAACTTACCATAAGTTAAGAAGGGCAGTTGATTTTTAACCAATTCGCTAAATACAAATGATAACCCTATCGAACTCGTGTTGATACCATATCCCAATCTTTCTGTTGAGCTGTAATCCCTCCTGAAAGTGCCTTCTGCAAACAAGTAATTTTTAAACCCAACATCAGCTTTTACAAAAACAGCACGCCTTCCGCTACGTGTAATTGTATTGGCGTAATTCAAAGTATTTTTTGAATTTGATAAAGTAAACACATCAGGTATTACAAGACCACCCATTGTATTAGAACCAAATTCTCTTCTTTCAGTTTTTAAAATGTCAAGACCGAGGTTTGCATTTATAGCAAAGTCTTTAATTTTTTTATTGTAAGTAGTAAGGAATTCAAAATTTTGCCTGTTTGTGTTCAGGTAGCTTAAACCATAAGCTTGCCAAATAGCAGCACGGCCAGATACTTGTTCAAAATAGTTAAAGCCAGCCCTGTTATCAACAACACTATTCTCAAGGTTTTTATATTGTCTTGTCTCTGAGTTAGAATTTAGCTGTTGCTTCCTGTAGGTAAACCTAAATTTCAAATCTGATGTAGGTTTAAATGCAATTGCAACATCTCCATATAACCTGTCTTTCCTGTTTATATTAAGTACGTTTTCTTGCCATGAGAATGGGCTGAACCAATAAACAGAACCATATACTGCTTTAGGATTAGCTGGGTCCCACCTTTCTGGATTACCATGATTCCAGCTAGCCAAAACACCCTCGGGTGTACGGAAGCCGGACATCTCTTTCAAAATATTCATGTCAATATCACGATGGAACCATTGATTGAAAGAACCAGTTGTATTATTTGAATACCCATCATCATTTTCAGCATTAGTATTTTGGTTCAAATAGGTAATGTTAGCAGTAACAGTTACCTTAGGATCAAGATCGTAAGAAGCATTGATGTTATATGTATTCTTCTTCAAAAAAGAAGTTGGTATCAATCCCTTAATATCCTGATTAGTATAAGAAACCCTAAAGTTGTAATTATCACCTCCTTTTGAGAAGTTAACATTATTAATAAGCGTTACGCCGGTATTAAAATACTGCTTTGCATTATCAACCTGTGGAGTAAGCTTAGCAGTTTGGAAGGAACGTTCGTGTCCGCCATACCATGCATACCAAGGAATATATTCCTGACCTACCATTCTTGGGCCCCAGCTTTCATCTTCTTCATAATCGAGGTAATATTTACCATCGAGCGCCTTCCAGCCGGCAGGATGAAAACCATCTACATAATTAAACTGTTTCATATTGCCGGTACCTGTACCGCCATTATAAGTGCCGCTGCCGCCAGCATATTCATTTTGATAAGTTGGTAAAATATAAACTTTATCGAACTGGATACCAGAGTTAATCTCTATACCAAGATTTTTCTGACCCCTCTTTGCTTTTTTTGTATTGATTACAATTGCGCCATTGGCTCCCTCAGCTCCAAAAAGTGCAGCAGCAGAAGGACCTTGCAATACCGTTACATCATCAATATCATCAACGTTTATATCGTTTGCACTTGTTACAATGGTACCATCAACCACATATAAGGCACCACCGCCAATACCCAAACCATTTTCTCCCCTTAACCTTACTACAGTTTCCTTTCCCAAAGCCGCAGTTGACTGGCTCCTTACCTGTGCACCCGCCACTTTACCAGCCAATGCATTGTTAAGACTTGTCTGCCTAACTGTGTTAAGTTGGTCAGCATTTACGTTTTGTACATTGGAAGCTGAACTCCTGGCATTTCTTTTAATACCAAAAGCACTTGTTACAACTACCTCTGTAAGGTTGCCTGTTTTTTCCATCACACTACCGATAACAGATTGAGAACCTACGTTGGTTTCAATAGTTTTAAAACCAGCTGCAGAAATTTCAAGAACATCGCCATCCTTTACTTTGATAGTATAAACACCATTGCCGTCAGCCTGGGTGCCTATCCTTGTTCCTTTAACTTTAACGGAAGCAAAAGGTACGTTGTTGCCATCTTTATCAGTAACTTTTCCGGACACCACCCGGTTTTGTGCAGACGCCAGCAATCCACATAGCATGAGCATGGTGAGGAGAGATAAAATTCTTCTCATGAGTTAATTTTGGTTTTTATAATCGTGTAAAAATAGGGATTTATACGAAATGCAAAAATTTCGTTAATCCCCATCCAATAATTTGACAGAATGATGTGAAAAACTGCTGCTTTACACAGATTAAAAATAGTATTGCAACTGTACCTTGATTTCAGTTCTTTTATTCCCAGTTATTTCGTCTAAACCAGAGCCCACGGTTGCCTTGTCTTTAAAAATAGTTTGTGCCACCCTCAGCCAGAAACTAAGTTTTTTGCTGAAGTCGTAATTGAGGTTGAGGTACCAGCGATAGCCTTTGTCATAAAAAACAGGAATAGAAAAGCTGTAAAGCACATCATTTTCATAGGCATACATCCGGCTGTCGTAGCCGCCAGTTTCAAAATACATAAGCCGCATATTGCCGGAATATTTCTTAAGCATGGGCTTATATATAATGTCTGCATAGGCTAAAAAACCATCTTGAGGGTTTCCTCCGGTTCTGTCATACCACACCAGCTCCACCCGGTTGCGGAAAGTAAACTCCGGGTTTATTTTATAGCTCAGCTGTACCCGGAAGTTTTGCCGCTGCTTGGGAATTACAGGGGCAGTAACAGAACCATCGCTATTATAATTTTTTGGCTTGGTTTCGGTACGATAACGGGCATATATTTCTAATTGCTTATTGGGCTTATAAGTGAGCTGTGTTAAATAATCTACACCAGTTGTAGGGGCGTCAACCAGGTATTTAAGCCAGGGAAATTTATAAAAGTCTGCATAAGCATCCAGCCGCCATTGCGTATGTGGGCGAATGCTGATACCTGCATACAACCCTTTTTCATTGGTTGGAAAAGTGCTTTCGGTAAATGCATTGGTGTAAAGGGATTGATAGCCTGATGAAATATTCCTGTAAACAAAACTCATATCTGCATTGGCGGACATACTTACCAGCAATCCATTTACAAATGCTTTGTTCTTTTTATTATCCATAGCGGCCTCCCCAAAAAAATGCAGGTTGCGAAAGGTGTAGCTATAGTCGATGCTTTGATTGCCAATATTTTTACCCGATAGTGCATATAAATTATAAGGGTCGGCAGCCTTTGTGATAGGAAATTTAAAATTGTACTGGATAATATTGGCTCCAATATGCAGCCGGTTTTTATTGTAAGTAATATTGCCCCCATAAGCCAGTTGCCGCTGTATTCCTTTATCGTCGGTTTCGCTTTTGGTGCGATGCAGTCCACTTGTTTGCAGTGAAGAAATAAAATCCTCATTGTTCAAAGTATCGGTAACAAAATTAGCATCAACTTTTCTATAAGAAACGAAACCGGTTATGTCAATATTATTTTTCGACAAAGTGATGCCAAGGCCACGGTGAAAGTTTATTTCGCCGGCAGAATTGTATGGCCGCAGCACCGGCAGTTGCCGCTTAATATTTAATACATCCACACTTTTTTTAAACGCAAGGCTTTGCCACTGGGTAAGCCCCTGGCCCATGTTTACTGTAAAATCTCCCAGTGCCAATGCTTTAATGATGCCAATGTTTCTTACAAATAAATGAGCTGAGTAAAAATCAAAGCCATACTTTTGTGTGCCTTTAAAAAATTCTTCCCCTGCATCTTTATCAGCTACTACTCCAAATTGAAGCAGATTTTTATATTGGTATTTGTACCTGAAAAAATACCGCTGTGGAGAGCCAGGATAATAATTTGCCGTGGTGGCAGGATCAAGTATATATCCTTTCGATTTTTCCATTACCTGCGTAACCCTTGCCACAAGACTGTGTGAGCCTCCGCTTAGCCTTTCACCAAATGAACCGAAAAAGTCGGGATTATCGCTAACAGTGATATACGGCCGTATTTTTTCAATGGTGGCAACATCCAATGCAGGCACTGCCTGCAATTCATAAATATTGATAAACTTTCCAAACAATGTTCTGTAAGAAATAATATTTTGAATTTGCAAAGGTGTTAATACGATGAGTTCTTTTAAAATGGATGCATCTGCGGTATTAAGATTGACAGGGGATTTTAAGAACTGTTGTAATGATTGTAAAAAAGAATCATCCTGTGTTTCATTGTCTTCGTTGTTTTCGGTAACAGCTTCCATTTGCTGCTCGGTGGTGGTGGAAGGCGTTTGTGCAGTTATGCAAAAAGGCAACAGAAGAAAAAAAGATGAAAGGAAATATGCAGGATTAAACCATCGAACAAAATGATGGCGCACCTGTTTAAAGAAATTTTTCGTTGCATTCATCATCACAAAAGTTTTATTGCTTTACTTCTGTTTCATTTTTTGATTTGAAATTATATATCAGCAGCAGACCCGGGGAAACACCCAGTTGCTGATGATAACTGGCGCTGATGTCTAATCTCAAACTACTCCATGCCAGGCCAAGTCCGGCATAGCCCACAGTATTGGCTGATGCAATGCCTGCCCTTGCAAAAAACTGCTTTGCAAACTGGTACTGAACACCAGCATTCATGCTTACCGGAAAATTTTCTTCTTTTACCAATTCTGCACTTACAAAAAATTTCTCTGATGCATCATAGCCCAAACCAAACTTATAAGCGGAGGTAAGTTTTTCATCAGTTTTAGAAAAATTGCCACCAATGGGATTGTAAACATGCAGGCCAGCATTTAGTTTGTCGGTTAAATGAACCAAAGCACCAATTTCAAAATTCACAGCATTGTCACTGTTGTATGATGGTACCCTGTAACCATAATAATTAAACTGCACCCCAATATCAACTTTTTTGCCAAGGCGGCGGCCATAAGCAAGGCCAATTTGATTTTCATTAAAATTTTTATAGCCCATGTATTTTGCACTCACGCCAAAATTGCCCAGCTTAGATGGTATGGCTACGGCAGTAGTGTAAACACTTGTTTCGGAAAGCATAAAACGTCTTTCGGCATACGCACCTGCAGCAGCAGCTTTATACTGTGCCAGTGCAGCCTGGTTATTTATAAATGAAAACACATCTGCCTGCTGTGTGCTGTATGCCCCAAGGCCAACATACACAGCTGATATAGGTTGACGCAACGCCTGTGCATTAACAATATTGAATGATAAACAGAAAATGGTGCAATATGAGATAAAGGGTTTTGCCAAGGCAAGTTGTTTTAGTAAGAGCAATATATGAATTAAAAACCATGAATTTGCAAGAGCCTGGAATTTAAAAATAGATACGGATAAATCTGTGGCTATTAACGTCCGCAGATTTGCAGGTTAAGAAATTATATATCCAGCCAATACATAGCAGCAAACCTTTAATTTTGCGCCATGCAAATTTTAGATGGCAAAATAGTATCGCAGGCAGTGAAAGACAGCCTGAAAACAAAAGTGGCTGTATTAAAAGAGGAAAGTAAAAAAACACCTCATTTGGCAGCTATATTAATTGGTCACAATGGCGCAAGTGAAACCTATGTGGCAAGTAAAGTAAAAAATTGTGAGGAAGTTGGTTTTAAAAGTTCCCTTATCAGGCTGGAAGAAAATATTGCAGAAGAAGTTTTAATTAAAACTATAGAACAATTAAATAATGATGCTGATGTGGACGGTATACTTGTTCAACTGCCATTGCCAAAACAAATAAGCGAAGAAAAAGTAATAAATCTTATTCACCCCGATAAAGATGTGGATGGTTTTCATCCAATGAGCATTGGCAAAATGGTGCAAGGCCTGCCAACATTTATTCCAGCTACACCTTATGGCATTTTGCTGATGCTGGAGCATTATAAAATTGTAACTGCGGGCAAACATGCAGTAGTAATTGGCCGCAGCAATATTGTAGGCCGGCCTATAAGTATTTTGCTCAACAGGAATGCTTACCCCGGCAACTGTACAGTTACTGTTTGCCATAGCCATACTCCCAATTTAAAAGAGCTTTGCTTACAGGCAGATATTATTGTAGCTGCTTTGGGCAAACCTGAATTTTTGAAAGCTGATATGGTAAAGCAAGGCGCTGTGGTGATTGATGTAGGCATCACAAGAGTACCTGATGCCTCAAAGAAAAGCGGCTTTACGATTAAAGGCGATGTGGACTTTGTAAATGTATCGCCAAAGTGCAGTTATATTACACCTGTGCCTGGAGGAGTTGGATTGATGACTATTGGTGCGCTGCTGATGAACACTTATAATGCATGCATTCAAAAAAATGCATAATGGCTGACAGGCTCTTCTTCATTGAGTATTGAAAATTGAACATTGATTATTGCATTTTTTTTACAAATAAAATATTGGAACAAACTCTTACCATAACAACACAGACACTTCCTGTAATGGAGCACTTCTACACCTTACAGGGCGAGGGTTTTCACCAGGGAAGGGCCGCTTACTTTATACGCCTGGGCGGATGTGATGTAGGCTGTGTATGGTGTGATGTAAAAGAGAGCTGGGATGCCAATGCTCATCCGCAAATGAGTATTGATGATATTGTAAACACAGTTGACATAAATACGCAAGGCAACAAAGGCCTAGTAGTAATAACAGGCGGAGAACCTTTGATGCACAATCTTACTGAATTAACCACCGCATTACAGGCAAATGGTTTTGAAACCAATATTGAAACATCTGGCTCTCATCGGTTAAGCGGCCAGTGGAACTGGATATGTTTATCCCCTAAAAAATTTAAAGCACCATTGCCTGAAGTAGTGCCATTTGCCAATGAATTAAAAGTGGTGGTATTTAATAAATCAGATTTTGAATGGGCAGAAAAATATGCGGCAATGGTATCGCCACAATGTAAATTGTTTTTGCAACCTGAATGGGATAAGGCCGCTACCATCACTCCGTTGATAATAGAGTACATAAAGCAAAACCCTCAATGGGAATTATCTCTGCAGATACATAAGTATATTAATGTGCCGTAAGGAAGGTTTATGGTGTAAGATTTACGGGATATGGTTTAATGAAAGTTTAGATTTTTTTGGCACGCCTTTCTGTATTTTGTTTCTATCTTCATTCCACAATTTGAACTATGAAAAAATCTGCCAACGGTTGCAAGCTGATTCTCTTATTCCTTGCTTCTCATTTCTCATTTCTTATTTCTTACTCTCAATGGTATGATCCTGAAAAAGTAAATCCTAAAGCTGCGGAGATATTTATGAGTGGCATTGAAGATGCAGATAATTACCGCTATTCCGAAGCCATTACTAAAATAAACCAGGCAACAGCTATAGAACCCAAATTTGTGAATGCATATTTATCACTGGCAGGAATTTATGCCAACATGAAAAAATATGATTCCTCTGTTTTCTTTTTTGAAAAAAGCATTGCAATGGATTCTGTTTATTCATCTACTTATTTTCTCCCTTATTCCATTTCGCTGGCGGGCACCGGCCAGTTTGAAAGAGCATTAAATGCCGTAACTGTTTTTTTGCAAAACGATAAACTTAATCCGCAAAGCATTAAAGCTGCTAATTATAGAAAATCGGTGTATGAATTTGCTATAGACTACGCAAAAAAACACCCTGCTGATAATTATGTATTTACGCCAAAGAATTTAGGTGAGAATGTCAATTCAACATGGCCGGAATATTACCCATCTATTACTATTGATGGTTCAAAATTAATTTTTACAAGAAGAGTAAACAATGATGAAGATTTTTATGAATGTACTTTAATTGACAGCAAATGGGACAAAGCAAAATCGTTGGGTGGAAAAGTAAATACCAACCTGAATGAAGGCGCTCAGAATATTTCACAGGATGGTGAATGGATAATTTTTACAGGATGTAATTATCCCGAAGGACAGGGCAGTTGTGATTTATACATTTCACGAAGAACAAATAATGGCTGGAGTGAAGCAGAAAATTTAGGGCCCATTGTAAATACAGATTTTTGGGAATCTGCTCCATCATTATCCCCTGATAAAAAAGATTTGTATTTCAGCAGCAGCCAGCCCGGCGGCTATGGCGGAAAAGATATTTGGGTGAGCCGCCGCAATGAAAAAGGCAAATGGGGAAGGCCGGAAAACCTGGGGCCAACTGTAAACACAAACGGTGATGAAAGTTGTGCTTTTATGTATGCCGATAATCAAACATTGTTTTTTAACAGCAATGGCCATCAAGGCTACGGTTCTACTGACTTATTCTTTACAAAAAAACTGGGTGACACGGCCTGGGCCGAACCCGTAAATCTTGGTTATCCAATTAACACCATTGATGATGAAGGCTCAATGATTGTAGCGGCTGACGGCAAAACAGCTTACTATGCCGGCGAAGGAAAAGATAATTTGGGCGGGCTTGATATTTACAGTTTTGAATTAAGGGAAGATATAAGGCCACCCAAAACATTGTGGGTAAAGGGAAAAGTATTTGATGCCAAAACCAAACTTGGCCTGCCCAGTTCTGTAGAACTAACGGACATTGTGAGCCGCCAGTTAATAAGCAGAGTGCAAACAGATGAAGATGGAAATTATCTCACCACATTGCCCGTTGGAAAAGATTACGCATTCAACGTAAACAGGAGAGGCTATTTATTCTTCTCAGAAAATTACAACCTGAGAAACAATAAAATTGATTCTGTATTTACTGCTGATATTCCGCTGCAACCGATAGAACCCGGCGCCTCTGTTGTTCTAAAAAATATTTTCTTCGACAGTAAGAAAACAGATTTAAAACCAGAATCAATAGCGGAACTAAACAGTGTTATCAAATTAATGACTGACAATCCCAATTTAAAAATACTTATCAGTGGCCATACAGATAATGTAGGCAAGCCACAGGACAACACCAGCCTCTCCAATAACAGGGCATTGTCTGTAATAAAGTTTTTACTGGCGAGCCAGCAAATTGCAAAAGACCGCCTGCAATACAAAGGCTTTGGTGAAACAAAGCCAATTGCAGATAATAAAACAGAAGAAGGCAAGGCAAAAAACAGGCGAACGGAGATGAGTGTCATAAGTAATTGACGTCATTACTTTTCTATTTTGCAAAAGTGAATTATCTTCCTTCAAAATTCCCTTTTGCAAAATGACCAATGAACTGCTTTATCAAATTGCCTTAACGCTTGTTCCCAACATTGGTAATGTACATGCAAAATCGCTGGTGAATATTTATGGTGACGCTCAATCTGTTTTTAAAGCAAAGAAAAAAGATCTTGAAAATATTGATGGCATTGGCTCAGTAAGAGCACATAGTATAAAAGCATTTGATAATTTCCAAAGCAGTGAAGATGAAATTGCTTTTATAGAAAAATACAAAATAACACCACTCTTTATCACTGATAAAAATTATCCGCAGCGATTATTGAATTGTTACGACAGCCCGGTATTATTATTTTACCGTGGCAATGCAGATTTGAATACGTCTAAAATAATCTCGGTTGTTGGCACAAGAACCAATAGCGACTATGGTAAAGCTGTTTGTGAAAAAATAGTTGAAGATTTAGCAGCAGAAAATATTTTAGTTGTAAGCGGCCTTGCATTTGGCATTGATACTATTGCCCATAAAGCAGCATTAAAAAATAATTTGCCAACACTTGGCGTATTAGCACACGGCCTGGATAGAATTTATCCTTCGCAAAATAAAAGTCTTGCTAAACAAATGTTAGAACATGGCGGCTTGCTTACCGAGTTTCTTGCTCACACTAATCCCGATAAACAAAATTTTCCCAAACGTAACCGCATTGTTGCAGGATTAAGCGATGCAATAATTGTAATTGAAACAGGGAAAAAAGGTGGTTCACTTATTACTGCGGAGTTGGGAAACAATTACAACAAAGATGTATTTGCTATTCCGGGCCGTATTGGCGATAGTAAAAGCGAAGGCTGTAATTATCTCATTAAAAACAACAAAGCTGCTTTAATAAACAGTGCTGATGATTTGCTGGAGATGATGAACTGGAAGCCAATAGAAAAGAAAGCTATAAAAAAACAAAGGGAACTATTTATTGAATTAAGCCCTGATGAAAAAACAGTTGTTGACATATTAAATCAAAAGGAAACAGTGCATATTGATGAACTCTATTTTAAAAGTGGTTTAAACAGCAGCGCCGTTGCCGCAGCTTTGCTCATGCTGGAAATGCAGGGCGTTGTGGCAAGTATGCCGGGGAAAATGTATAAAATAATCTAAGCCTTTTTCATAATCCCAATCTTCTCTCCTTTCCATTCAGGAAATAACGCAGCATCATTATTTATCAGCAAATGTTTATCTGCCACTTCACTGAATATACTCCTGAAATCCGTTGTTACTGCAAGGTCTCTTCCATCGGCTAAATTCTCAACTACCAAAGGTTTTACCTCACCATGCACTTTGCCACCATTTACATCATTACCCAAAATAAAACAACAACTTGCCCTTCCATGATCAGTACCACCACTGCCGTTTTGTTTTACAGTACGTCCAAACTCTGTAGCCGTCATTATCGTTACATCATCCTGCATGGTGCCAAGGTCTGTCCACAAAGCAGTGATGCAGTTACTTAAATCTGCCACATTTCTTGCAAAAGCGCCATTATCTGTTCCCTGGTTAAAATGTGTATCCCATCCACCGCTTTCTGCAAAAGCAATTTCAAGACCTACATCCATTTTTATTAACTGTGCTATTTGTTTTAATGCATTGCCCAAAGCTGAGTTGGGGTAAATTGCGCCGTTAGCAGGCTTGTAATTCTTTGTATCTGTTTTGCCCAGCATCTTCACTGCATCAAAACTTTCTTTGCCTGTTTTGTTTAATAATGAAGAACTGGTTTGGTCGTATAAGTCTTCAAAACTTTTTGCTGCCAAATTAATATTGCCTTTGCCCGGCAAACTAAAATCATTCAGGTTGCTGATGGCAATGGTTTCATTATCGCCATAAAAAGAACGGGGCATTGCACTCGTAATACTCACTGCACGGAAAGGTGTGGCTTCATGACCAAGTAAACCTACTGCCCTGTTGAGCCAGCCACTGGCAGTACCTTTATTAAAAGGCGTGCCGCTTTCCATATAATCCTGTGCATCAAAATGGCTTCTTGTTGTATTAGGCGAACCCATGCCATGCACAATTGCCAATCTCTTTTCTTTAAATAAATTTTCAAACACCGACATAGATGGATGCAGCCCAAATCTTCCATCCAAATCAATCAAAGGTTTGGCGCTTGTTTTCGCCGCATCCATAAACAATGTGGGCCGGGCGGCTTTCAAATTTTCATCTGTAAATGGTGTTACTGCCATCAATCCATCCATTGCGCCACGCTGAAAAATAAACACCAGCACTTTTTTCTTTTTATATGCCCGAAATAATTTTTCACTGTTGGCAGCACGGGCAATAAATGTAGGCACACCACCAACACCAATGCTGAAAAGTGCCAGGCCTGCTTGTTTTAAAAATGCTTTTCTGCTACTCATAAATTAAAATCGTTTCTGGTTTCTCAATACACCATTTCTGGTTTCTGGTTTGCCGTTGTTCGTTTCTCGTTTTTCAGATTCCAACACTGTGCTTCTTTTGTATGCCTGTTAAAATGCCAGCTATCAATAAAACTCTTTTGATTCTTGTACACCCAACGAACAACGGCAAACAAGAAACGACTAACGAGTAACGACTCAACAAGAAACGAGGAACGGGCTACCGTCTTTGAAATTCTGGTGAACCTAAAATAATTCCCACAACCTGTGCCAGCATACTGTTATTACCAGCTATCATCGGCATCGGTACTTCTTTACCAATATTTTTCTTCATCATCTTCTTCGCTAGTTTTTCTTCACTTATATTTTTCCCGTTAAGAATATCGCCCTCATCTTCATTCATCATCTTTTCCTCCGTCATCATTGTATTGCTGGCTACGGTGTTTTTATCGGTTGCGGATTCAATTTTTTGCTGAATAGATGGATCGTTGATCATTGGCTCCAGTCTTTTAATTGTTTCATCAAGATTTCGTTCGGGCATAATTATTTTACAATATTTAGCAAGTGCATCTGAAGCACTCTCTGGTTCATGATTATTATTTAAAGATGCCAGGCTGAATGTTACTCCGGGAATTTTTTGTGAAGCAAAGGCCAATCCGAATTTCATCCTGTTTAGTAATGAACCAGTATTTATCCAGTATTGCCCTTTATCCGGAAAGCCAGTGGGCGCCTGGTAGTAATATAATTTTTGGCCCATCTTCGAAATCCATTGATACAGCATAAATGGCGCCTCCACATTTGCGTCCAAAGCCCTCACTGCACTTATGGTTAATTCCAATGGCGATTTTGTTTTTTCTCTCATAGCATCTTTTTGCCAAAATTCTGGCGAAGAAACCATCGTAATCAAAACATCTTTAATGTCACCATCATTTTTTGTGAATGATGCTGCCATTTTATCAATTAAGGTTTGTGGCGGATTATCACTTACAAAACGCACGGCCAGTTTTTTTGAAATAAATTTTGCAGTAGATGAATGATGCGCCAGCATATTTATCAACTCCACTCCTTCTTCATATCCTCCACCTGCAGCAAATATTTTTCCCAACACCTTTTTCTCTTTATCATCATGCCTGTTGAGTGCAAAGAAAAAATCTCCCTTGTGAACAAAACCTTTTTTTATCAAATTGTCTTCGCCAAACTTATCAATCAGTTTTCTTGCAAAATTGTTTGGCCCCAAGCCGTTCATTGGATAAACCGTCCAGCCGGTTAATATCCTTGCAGCTTCGGTAACATCCGCTTGTGTGTACCCACCATCTACACCCAGCGTATGCAGCTCCATTATTTCCCTTGCATAGTTTTCATTCAAGCCTTCTTCTTTCTTTTTCTTTTTTAACTGCTCCATCTTTTTTTCTTTGTCCTCATCACTGCCTTCCATCAATTCCTTCATTTGCTTTTCTATTACTGCTTTTCTCTTTTGCTGCTGAGCTTCCATCTCTGCATTCATGCCACTGCTGTTGAAATTATCTAAGTAAAAAAGCATGGCAGGCGATTGAGCTGTTGCCAACAGCAGGTCGCCAAACTTACCGGTAGCATTTGGCCTTATTACATCTCTTTCATATGCAGGAATAAATTGCTGGCAATCATTTTTGGTGGCAGATACATTAAAATGATTGTACCAAAATTCTGTCAGCACTTGTTGCAACTGGTTATTGCTGTATGCAGCCGTTAAAATTTTTTGATTGGCAAACTGGCGATACAATTCTTTTTGCGGACGGTAGCCTTTTTGCGCCATGTATTCTTTCAACTTGTCCCGGTAAGCTTCCTTATCTGATTTATCAACCGAGTCTTTATTGATAAAGCCATCGTCAATTGCCTGTTTTAATATTTTAGCATTTCGTGGAAATATATTCAGCACCTGCTCATTTGTAAGGTTCAAAGCATCATACTCCTTCAACCTGCCATTTACTGCATCGTCGTTTTGTTTTCCTTCTAATTGTTCTGCTAACCAGTTCTCCAGTCCTTTACCTACCACTTCATCAATCAATCCCGGTTTATTACCGAATGAAAACCGATCTATCAAATGTGCAGCAGCCTGTCTTTCAGTAAGGCCTGCTGCTTTCCAGGGCATTTTAAACTTAGGGGATTGAATTGTGTTGAAAGAAGATAATATAATACTGCTGCAAAAAACAATAGCAAAGGCAACTGAAATGCGAAGTACTTTCATCATCATAATGGAGTTTGGAACAGTGTAAATTTACGCTTCGTTGAGATAGCCTTGCAGCCATAAAGTTTAATTAACGCTCATTTTTTTATCTTACCTCCTTACCTTTGCACATGGCAACAATAAAAAACACCTCCCCCAACAACAAATCCATTAATTTTTTCGGCGAAGGCTTAACATTTGATGATGTGCTGCTGATGCCAGCATATTCTGAAATTCTGCCCAGGGATGTTGACATTAGTACCCATCTTACCAAAACAATACAATTAAATATCCCGATGCTGAGTGCAGCGATGGACACAGTAACAGAAGCATCACTGGCTATTGCATTGGCAAGAGAGGGCGGCCTCGGTATCCTTCACAAAAATATGACGATTGAAAAACAAGCCGAGCAGGTGCGTAAAGTAAAAAGAAGCGAAAACGGTTTGATACTGGATCCTGTTACACTTACTGCGGAAGCCACTATTGGAGAAGCCGTAAGATTGATGAAGGAAAATAAAATTGGCGGCATTCCCATTATTGATGCCAATAAAAAATTGGTTGGCATATTAACCAACCGTGACCTTCGTTTTGAAAGAAATTACAAAGACAAAGTAAGTACTGTGATGACAAAAGACAACCTCATCACTGCACCCGAAGGCACCGATTTAAAAAAAGCCGAACTGATTTTTAAAAAAAATAAAATAGAAAAGCTGCCTGTCGTAAATAAATCAGGCGTATTAATTGGCCTTGTAACTTTTGGTGATATCTTAAAACTGAAAAGCTATCCTCATGCAGTAAAAGATTCGTTCGGAAGATTACTGGTTGGTGCAGGTGTAGGCATTACTAAAGATACGATGAACAGGGTGGCAGCATTACAACAATCTGGTGTTGATGCCATTTGCCTTGATAGTGCCCATGGCCATACCAAAGGCGTGATGACAGCATTGAAAAATATAAAAAAATCATTTAAAGGATTACAGGTAATTGCAGGCAATGTTGGTACAGCCACTGGTGCAAAAGCATTGGCCGATGCTGGTGCCGATGCAATAAAAGTTGGCATTGGCCCAGGTTCTATTTGCACCACAAGAATTGTAGCTGGTACAGGCGTTCCACAAATAACTGCGGTAATGGAAGCTGCAGCAGCATTAAAAGGGAAAAATGTTGGCATTATCAGCGATGGCGGCATCCGCTATACTGGTGATATGGTAAAAGCTTTAGCAGCCGGCGCCACTTGTGTAATGATGGGCAATGTGTTTGCAGGAACAGAAGAAAGCCCAGGCGAAACCATAATTTACGAAGGCCGAAGATTTAAACAATATCGTGGCATGGGATCACTTGGTGCTATGGCGCAGGGCAGCAGCGACAGGTATTTTCAAGACCCTGAAGATGATATTAAAAAATTTGTACCAGAAGGCATCGAAGGACGTGTTGCCTTTAAGGGGCCATTGAGGGAAGTGGTGCATCAATATACAGGTGGCTTACGGGCAGGCATGGGCTATTGCGGTGCTATTAATATTAAAGCATTGCAAGGTGCCACGTTTGTAAAAATCACCAATGCAGGTATGAGGGAAAGCCATGCACACGACATTGCAATTACCAAGGAAGCACCAAATTACAGCAGGTAAACAGTAGGGTATTTGCAACTTTATGTTACCAGCATTTGTAATTCTTTTTATCATCGTTGCGTCGCACACTTGTACTGCATACCTTTATGCAACTGACAAAGCATGAAAAAAATCTTATTACAATTCTTCCTCAGTTGCATATTTGCACATTCGCATATTTGCACATTTGCCCAGGACAGTTCTCACCTCCGCATCAGCCTGCTCACCTGCACCCCCGGCGATGAATTGTATTCAACTTATGGCCATAGTGCATTAAGGGTAACAGACAGCACTAAAAACAAAGACATCATTTTCAACTACGGCATATTTGATTTTGATGACCCTGATTTTTATTTCAAGTTTGTAAAAGGCAAGCTGCAGTATTTTGTAGCCGGAGAATATCTTGATGATTTTATAAGAGAATACCAATACAATCACCGTGGTATTACCGAGCAGGTACTTAATTTAACCGGCACCGAAAAAACCACCATTCAAAAAGCACTACTTAATAACATTAAAGAAGAAAATAAATATTATAAATACGATTTTCTTTTTGACAACTGCACCACAAGGCTCCGGGACATCATCGTTAAAAACAAAAAAGACAAACCCGTTTTCAAAAATGTAATGTCTGCAGGTACCACATTCAGGCAGGCAATACATGAATACCTTGATAATAACGATAAAGAATGGGATAAGCTTGGAATAGATATTTTATTAGGGGCGCCTTTGGATGCTGTAATGACCACAGAGCAACAACAGTTTCTTCCCAACAATTTGATGAAAGCATTTGACAGCACGGAAAATCTTGTTGCAATTTCTGCCAGCTTATATCCTTACCAAACCAAAGTAAAAAGTAAATCATGGTTTAACCCATTGATAATTTTCAGCCTGCTTTTATTTCTCATTGTGCTGCTTGATTATTCAAAAAATAAGATAGCGGCTTCGTTTTTAAAAGTATTTGATGTGCTGTTCTTCTTTGCAACCGGTGCTGTTGGCATATTATTACTTTTTATGTGGGCGGGTACCGATCATGCCATGTGTAAAAACAATTACAATTTGCTTTGGGCATGGCCCATACATTTTGTGGCAGCTTTTTTTATCAGCGCAAAAAAAAGATGGGTGAAAAAATATTTGCTCATTACAGCGGTTGGCTTACTGATTGTGTTAGCTGCATGGTTTTTTTTACCACAGCAATTAAATTATTCCTTACTGCCTGTTTGTTTGTTGCTGCTGTACAGGAGCCTGAGAAAATACCAGGCGGTTTAAATTTTTTTTATGGAAACAAAATACTTTCTTTTTCAAAAGAAAAAAATACAATACGAAGTATATGGAAAAGGCAAACCCATAATCCTCCTGCATGGTTTTGGCGAAGACAGCAAAGTATGGGAGCAGCAAATCAGTTTTCTGCAAAATCATTTCAAACTCATTATTCCAGATATTCCCGGCAGCGGCCAGTCAGAATGTATTCCCAATGCAAACATTGAAACCTATGCTCAGGTAATACAAGCACTTTGTGATATTGAAAATAAAAATGAGCCAGTAAGCTTGATTGGCCATAGCATGGGTGGTTATATTGCACTTGCTTTTGCAGAAAAATTTCCACAGTATTTAAGTGCATTTGGTTTATTCCACTCATCTGCTTTTGCAGATACAGAAGAAAAAAAAGAAACCAGGCGAAAAGCCATTGACTTTATAAAAAACAATGGTGTACATGCTTTTTTAAAAACCAGCACGCCTAATTTATTTACACAACAATACCAGGAACAGCACCCGGAAAAAATACTTGTTTTAATAAAAGAAGGGAAAAAATTTACTGCCGAAACGTTGATACAATATTACGAGGCTATGATTGACCGTCCGGACAGAACAATTGTTTTAAAATCATTTCAAAAACCCATTCTCTTTATCATTGGCCGGCACGACCTGGCCATTCCCTTTGAAAGCAGCATGAAGCAGTGCCACCTGCCGGAGCTGAGCCATGTTCATATTTTAAGAAACAGTGCTCATATGGGTATGTGGGAGGAAGAAAAAAAATCAAATAATATTTTGTTTGCATTTTTAACACAAATATAATCAGTCTCACATCAAACATTAGCCGTTATTTTTTTTCTTTTGAACGGCACAATTATTCAAGGCAGCCTTTGTGGCACAATCTTCGTCTGTTTGTTATTACCTTTATAGTTAATGAAGAAATACTTCTACCTCTTTATTTTATTATTTTGCTTTTTCGATGCTTCTGCCTCACACATTGTTGGTGGGGAAGTTTTTTATACCTACCTGGGGCCGGGCACAGCGGCTAATACAAGCAGGTACAGGGTTACTTTACGATTATTTACTGAGTGTGACCAGTCATGCGGTGGTGGTACGGGTGTTGCCTGTCCCCCCAGCACTGTAATTATTGGGATTTTTAATGGTGCTTCTTTTGTAAGAATCCAAAATATTACACTGCCAAAAACAGGTGCCCCCCAGATAAATATGACTACCTACCCTCCCTGTTTACCACTACCACACCCCAAAATATGTTATGTGGTAAATACATACGCAACGGAAGTACAATTAGCCAATAATGCAGAAGGCTATCGCTTTACTTATCAAAACTGTTGCAGGCAGGAAACTGTAAATGCAGTATCTGATGTTCCTAATCCAAACGGTGGGGCCAATCGCCCCCCAGGTGCAGCTTACGAAGCTATTTTACCAGGCACCAACATTTTACCTGTAGGTATAAATTCTTCAGCTATAATGGACTTGAAAGACACAGCGCTCGTGTGCCATGGCAATCCTTTTACACTCCCCTTCAGCGCTACCGATGCAGATGAAGATTCATTATCCTATGCATTGGTGGCAGCTTATAATGGAGGTTCATTTACAGCCACTCAAGATGCCACAGAGCCCAATACACCGCCCTACGGTTTAGTTCAGTATAAGAGTGGATATTCAGGAGTACAGCCAATTGGTGCAGAAGCCAGTATCGATCCTGTTACTGGCATTATCAGTGGCATAGCGCCAGCTTTATCAGGTGCTTATATTGTAAACGTGGTGGTTACAGAATGGCGCAATGGAGTGCCCATCGCCGAGCACAGAAAAGATTTTATACTGGAAGTAAAGGATTGTGATATCCCCTCTTCAAGGCTTACGCCGCAAGATGAAACCTGCGATGGCTTCACCCGTCATTTCTCCAATCAGTCAAATAGTAATGTAACCACCTGGTATTGGGATTTTGGAGTACCTGGTTTAGACAGCGATACTTCAGTATCTCCAAACCCTGTTTATACTTATGCAGATACCGGAAAATATATAGTGAAATTGGTGGTAAACCGTGGCACCAGTTGTGCTGATTCTTCTACCTATAATGTGTGGGTGTATCCTGGGTTCTTTCCTGGTTTTAATGTAAATCCTCCATACTGCCGTGGTGTCCCTATACAATTTAGGGATGTTACGAGAACTAATTATGGGCAAGTATTAAACTGGCGCTGGGACTTTGGTACCACTGCCACCAACGATACAAGCCGATTGCAAAATCCAACGTTTGTTTATAATACAGCAGGTACTTATAAAATACGGCTTGATGTAAGCAACAGCTATGGCTGCACCGGCTTTGCAGAAAGGGAAGTAATCATAAAAGATCCGCCTGCACTTTCTGTATCACCAAAAGATACTACCTACTGTGCGCTGGATTCCGTTTTGTTATCTGCCACCGGCACAGGCAATTTTAGCTGGCAGCCAGCAACCAATATTCTTTTGGGCAGCACACGAAACCCAATCGTTTTCCCATCATCACCCACAAAATATTTTGTAACACTTACTGATGCCAACGGCTGCAAAAGCATTGACTCTGTAAGGGTAAACCCGGTGAATAATGTTACCAACAGCATCAAAGCATCTGCTACCAATATTTGTGCAGAAGATACCATTACACTTACCGGCAGCAGCAATTATACCAATAACCTTACCTGGCAATGGGAACCTGCTGTATTAACGGCTGCACCTGCCGAAAAAATTACGAAAGCATTTCCCGGCGGCAACACCACTTTTACATTAACCACAACCTGGGGCCGAAGTTGCAAAGCCATCACCACACAACCTATTACTGTAAAACCGCTGGCCATACCTGAAGCCGGCACTGGTGGATATATCTGCAAAGGACAAGGTACCAGGCAACTTCAGGCAAGTGGGGGCATCAGTTATCAATGGACACCTGCTGCAGGGCTATCCAATCCTAATATTGCAAACCCTGTAGCAGCACCATCTGTAACCACCATGTACAAAGTGGCTGTTGGCGTAGCTGGTTGCAACAAAACAAAAACTGATTCTGTATTGGTGGAAGTAAAGGCATTGCCAGAGGCTAACCTGGTAGATGATACTTTGATATGCTCTATCGATACATTGAAATTAGTTACTAACCCTTCTTATGCTTATACATGGAGCCCCAATTATATGATCAGCAACCTTACTGATAAAAACCCTCTGGTAAGCCCTGATGTACCCACCACTTATTACACTACTCTTACTGACATCTTTGGTTGCGTTAATCATGACTCCGTTTTTGTAGATGTAAAATTATTTGTAACAATAGATGCAGGGCCTGATGTTACCATTTGCCGCACAGACACTTTTTATTTACGCACTGTGAGTGATGCTCTTAGTTATAAATGGACACCTGCAACCTTTTTGGACAGGGATGATGTGAAAAATCCTTTAAGCCTTATCACCGATCCTGTTATTACTTATCGTGTAATAGGCAATATTGGTAAATGCCAAAGCAGGGACAGTGTTACCATACGCACAGTACCATATCCTGTTCCTTTTATAAACCCTGATACTACCATTTGCTTTGGAGATAATGCCCTGTTGTATGCAGGTGGCGGCGCAAATTATGCATGGAGCCCTGCTACTTATCTCACTAATACAACCGGCGCTAATACCACCTCGGTAAAACCTGCTGCCGGTGATATTTTATACACCGTATCTGTTACGGATAATAAAGGATGTCCCAAGCCGGTAACTGCCACTACAAAAATTACTGTAAGAGAGCCGGTAATTGCCCGTACAGGCCTGCCAAAGGATACAAGCATTGTAATAGGCCAGCCGCTACAAGCAAATGCAAGTGGCGGTGATGCTTATTTATGGGAACCATCACAATGGCTCAGCAACCCCACTTCACCACGTACTATGCTGTCGCCCGAAAGTGATATTACTTATAAAGTAACAGTAACACAGTTGCCGGAAAATTGCTTTGCCTCAGATACAGTACATATCAAAGTATTTCTGCTACCGCCAAGTTTTTATGTGCCTACCGCTTTTAGCCCTAATGGCGACGGCCTTAATGATAACTTAAAACCAATTGCCCTTGGCATGAAAAGGCTTCGTTATTTCAAAGTATATAACCGTGTTGGCAATCTTGTGTTTGAAACCACAGAGCTGGGTAAAGGCTGGGATGGTTATTATAAAGGAGCCCCGCAAGACCCTGCCAACTTTGTATGGATGGCCCAAGGTGAAACCTGGAAGGGAGAAGTGATTACAAGAAAAGGAAATGCTGTGCTGGTGAGATAATAAATGTCAACAGAAAACCAGTTTATGTTCTATAACGCTCGTTCAATCGCTGAATTTTTATAATTATAACTACGCCCATTTAATTAGCGAAGTATAAAAATCCATTTACTACATTTGATCCGTCCGGTTAAAAAAACAGTTTTTTAAAATAAAAATTCTTAGCACAGCATCAGGTGGCAAACGTTAATAAAACAGAAACAGCGGCACCATTTCTAAAATGGGCCGGAGGTAAAAGACAACTTATTACTACTATTATCAAGCATTTTCCAAAAAATATTGAGCGGTATAATTATATAGAACCTTTTATTGGCGGTGGCGCTGTTTTATTTCACCTGCAACCTAAAAAAGCTATTATAAACGACTTTAATGAAGAGCTTACAAATGTTTATACGGTAATAAAAAACAATCTTACGGAACTTATTGCCGATTTAAAGAAACATAAAAACGAACCAGGGTACTTTTATAAAATCCGCAGTCTCGACAGAACAGAAGCGTATAAAAAACTTACACCTGTTCAAAGAGCTTCAAGAATTATTTATCTTAATAAAACCTGTTTTAATGGATTGTACCGGGTAAACAAAGCCGGTGAATTTAATGTGCCATATGGCCGTTATAAAAATCCAAACATTATTAATGAACCTGTTTTAAAAGCGGTAAGCAAGTTTTTAAATTCGTCGAACATTAAAATAAAAAGTGGTGACTATTCAGACATACTTAAGCAGGTTGATAAAAAATGTTTCGTTTATTTAGATCCGCCATATCATCCTGTTTCAAAAAGCTCCAGTTTTACCAGTTATATACGGGGCGGATGGAGTAGTAACGACCAGGTTATTTTAAAAAAAGCCTGCGATGAATTAAATCGTAAAGGAGTAAAATTTTTACTTTCTAATTCGGCAGATAAGTTTATTAAAGATTTATACAAAGGTTACAATATAACCGTTGTAAAAGCCAGCCGTGCCATCAATGCTAATGCTGCTGGCCGTGGGGAGGTAGATGAAGTTTTAATAAAAAATTATTAGCAACGGAATAATTCTAATGGTGATATAAAACTGCATAAATCCATTACTTTGCGCCATTGCTCACCATAAAAAGCAACGAATGAAAAAATTCTTTAGTTTATTACTCCCTGTAGTAATTATTTGCAGCTATACAAAAGCACAAAACATTTTATTACAGCACAACAACTCATCCATTGATTTCAGCAAGCTCGATGCTGCCACTATTTCAGAAGCGGTGGACAAGGATATAAAAATCTGTGATGAAAAAATTACAGTTATAATAGCTGCTGCCAAAAAACAAACTACAGCCAACACCCTCACCGCCTTTGACTGGTTGAGTTATGAATTGGGCGACCTTTCTTCAAAACTGCAATTGGTATCATCTACCAGTACTAATGATGCTGTAAGGGATGCAGCGTTTGCTGCTGCTGATAAGCTGTCTATTTATATAAGTAATATTTATTTGAACGAACCTTTATACAAAGCGCTTAAAAAATTTCAGCTTGCCAAAGTTGCTTCGCTTACTGCCGCACAAAAAAAATTTATAAATGATGTGCTGGTAACATTTGAAAAAAATGGCATGAAGCTCAATGAAGCTGGAAGAAAGAAGCTGGAAGAAACAAATAAAAAACTGATTGCCATCGGCAACCAGTTCGACAGAAATATTGCTGAGTATAAAGACAGCCTTGTATTTACAGCAGCAGATTTAGAAGGAGTGCCAACCAATGCTATGGCTCCCTGGAAAAGAGATGGCGACAAGTATGTGGTAACTGTAAATGGCCCCAACTATACAAACATTGCTGAAAATGCTGTAAATAGCACCACCCGTAAAGCCATGTTTATGGCGTACAACAACAGGGCCTACCCCAAAAATATTGATGTGCTTGACAGCCTGCTGTATCACCGGAATGAAATGGCAAAACAACTTGGCTTCAGCAGTTATGCAGCATACAGCGTAGTAGATAAAATGGCAGGCACACCTGCAGCAGTATGGACTTTTGAAAACAATCTTCAAAAAAAACTTACTCCGCTGGTAAAAGAAGAAATAAAAACAATGACAGAGTTGAAACACCAGTTGTACCCAGGCAATACAGATCCTTTGTACCCATGGGACTATGGTTATTGCCAGAAAAAATTACTCAACAGTAAATACCAGTTAAATACTGATGAAGTAAAGGAGTACTTTGAAATGAATAACACTTTGCAGGGTATGTTTGCTGTATATCAAAAACTCCTGAATATTGAAATTAAAGAAACAAGCAATGTGCCTGTGTGGTATGAAAAAGTAAAGACCTATGAAATTTCAAAAGATGGTGTAAAGGCAGGAACTTTCTATCTCGATCTTTATCCACGGGCAAATAAGTACACTCATTTTGCCTGTTTCCCCATTACACAGTACAGGAAAGAAAACAATAGTGAAGTATTGCCAACAGCAGCATTGATTTGTAATTTTCCTGAGGGTAATGCAGGCCAGCCATCACTGCTAAAGCACAGCGATGTAATTACAATGTTTCATGAGTTTGGGCATTTGGTGCATTGGCTGCTTTGTCATCCAGCTATCAGCTCTCAAAATGCATTTGGCACCAAGGGCGATTTTATTGAAGCACCATCACAATTCTTAGAAAACTGGTGCTGGGAATATGATGCATTAAAAATGTTTGCAAAGAATTATAAAACTGGCGAACCACTTCCGCTAAGTTTGTTTACTAAAATGAAACAGGCACAGTTGGTAAATGCAGGCGGTGCTACCATGAGGCAGGTTCAATTGGGCATGACTGACTTTACTTTTGAAGACAGGTACGAACAAACAAAAGCAAAGGGAATTGTAGAAACATCAAAGCAAATTTATTCGTTAATGCAAATGCCATATCCGGAAGGCAGTCATTTTATTTGCAGCTTTACACACCTGAATGGCTATGCAGCCAATTATTATGGCTATCAATGGTCTAAAGTATATGCACAGGATATGTTTTCTGTTTTTAAAAAGAAAGGCGTTATGGATAAAGCAACAGGTATCCGTTACAGGAAAATAATTTTAGAGAATGGCTCCTCTATTCCTGAAATAAAAATAGTTGAGCAGTTTTTAGGCAGAAAATCAAATTCTAATGCCTACCTGGAATCGCTTGGTCTAAAGAAATAATTTCAATACAATATTTAAAAAGCCGGCACTTTAAAAAGTTGCCGGCTTTTTATTACAATGCTTTTTCTTTGCAGCAACAATTAACACATGCTGCAACAGATAACACCTTATTTTGGCTACTTAGCTTCTTTGTGCTTAATTATTGCCTTATTGGTAAGCAATGATTTAAAGTTTCGCTGGTTTAATACACTGGGCAATGTTTTTTTTATAACATACGCCATAATTTTAAATGCCATACCTGTATTGCTTACAAATGTAATTTTGTTTGGCATCAATGCTTATTATCTCTTTAAAGTTTACCGCAGGCAGGAAAATTTTGATATGCTAAGATTCAGGGGAGACGAAACGATGGCACAGAAATTTTTACATTTTTATAAAAAAGACATCGCAGTTTATTTCCCTTCATTTACACCGGTAGCGCTGCAAAACAATTTGAACTTTGTAGTAACAAGGGACCTGGTGATTGCCAATATGTTTAGTGCCACTGTTTCAGAAAATGGTGATGCCTATGTAGCGCTTAACTATACTTTGCAAAAATACCGGGACTATAAAGTGGGTACCTATATTTTTGAAAAGGAAAAAGATTTTTTAATTGCCAATGGTGTAAAGCGGATTGTTTATACAACCGTTGCCAATAAAAACCACCAGCAATTTTTAACAGTAATGGGTTTTAAAAAAGAGATTATAGATAATACTGATTGCCTTGTAAAATCACTCGTCAACTAAGGCTTACCAATTTTCTTTCGCTGTTACTTTTTACAGCCGCTTCAATTATCTTCATTACATTAATGCCTTCATCAGCAGTAACAGGCATGGCCTTATTTTCAGTAATGGCTTTGTAGACCTCATCGTAGTATTGGTAATAATTACCTTGCTCGGTTTTTACTTTTTCCCGTCCATTTTTTTCTGTGTGCAGCAATCCATTTTCTTCCTCCGGTTCCGTACCCCAGTTATTTGTATTGGGTTGTTTGCCTGCAAGTAATTCTGTCTCTTGTACATCTGCCCTGCTTTTAATAAAACTACCCTTTGTGCCATGCAATACAAAACCGGGCTGTTGTTCACATACCAGTAAACTAGATTGTAACCGTACGCTCATTTTTTTATACTGAAGTGAAATATCAAACCAATCATCCACCAGTGAATTTTCTCTTACAATACGAATATCGGCATACACAGCCTGCGGCATATCAAACAGGTACAAAGCCTGGTCAATTAAATGTGGGCCTAAGTCATTTACCAAACCAGCACCCGGGCCGGGTACTTCCTTGTGTTGCTTTGGGCCAATGGCAGGTTTATATCGTTCAAAACGTAATGTTGCATCAACAATATCACCTAGCACACCTGAGTTTTTTATTTTTTGCACCGTTTTAAAATCACTATCCCAACGACGGTTTTGAAATACAGATATTTTTCTTCCCTTCGTTTCAGCAATTGCTTTTAATTCTGCTGCTTCAGCAACTGTTGTTGTAAATGCTTTTTCGACCACTGCATCCTTACCTGCAAGCAATACTGCTTTAGTATATTCATAATGAGTGTATGTTGGCGTGTTGATAATCACAAGTTGTATGCTGTCGTCTGTCAATACAGATTCTAAAGATGGATATGACTTTGAAGAAGGATAAACATCCTGTATTTGTTTTTTGCTTCGCTCCCATGCACCAGCCAGTTCAAAACCCGGATGAAGATTTATAAATGGCGCATGAAAAACTTTGCCTGACATGCCGAAGGAAAGCAAAGCAGTTTTAATCTGTGACATTATATTTGGTTTTAACTGCCGGGGCGCTAAGTCGCTAAGAAAATATAATCAACCGCTGCGTCCTGACGACTTAGTGGTAAAAAAATCATTCGGCGTTGGTAGCCCCCAATAATGCCATCATCGCCATACCCAATTCTATTGCATTTTCATCAATATTGAATGTTGGGGTATGCACACCTGTAAACATTCCCTTTGCAGGATTGTAAGTGCCCAGCCTGAAAAAACAACCGGGTATTTTGTGAGAGTAATAAGCAAAATCTTCAGCGCCCATTCTTAATTCTGTTTCTTCCACATTTTCTGCGCCAACAAATGCTTCTGCTTTTTTTCTTGCTGCGGCGCTTAATTTTTCATTGTTCAAAACAAACGGATAACCAACATCAATCTTAATATCAATTTCAGCACCCATACTTTCCACCAGTTCGGTTGCAATTTTTTTAATAAGCCGGTGTGCTTCAAAACGCCACTCTTCATTCATTGCCCTGAAAGTACCCATCAGTTTTACTTCCGAAGGAATGATATTGGTGGCATTGCCGCCCTGGAAAGAAGTAATGGATAATACTGAAGGATTAAAAGGATTATTGTTCCTGCTCACCACCTGTTGTAATGCAACAACCAAATGCGATGCAATTAAAATAGGATCAGCAGTTAAATGCGGTGCTGCAGCATGGCCGCCTTTTGCCTTGATGGTGATATAGATTTCATCCGCACTTGCCATTACCATACCACCACGAAAACTCAGTTTGCCAGTTGGCAATGTTGTATGAACATGCAATGCATAAATACTTTGCGGTGCCGGATTTTCCAGCACACCTTCTTTTATCAATATGCTGGCGCCACCAGGGTTTCTTTCTTCACCGGGTTGAAAAATCAGTTTCACTGTTCCTTCCCATTCGTCTTTTAGTTCACTTAAAATTTTTGCAGCGCCCAGCAGGCAGGTGGTATGTACATCATGTCCGCAGGCATGCATCACACCAGGTTTTGTTGATTTGTAGGGAATATCATTTTGCTCCTGTATCGGCAATGCATCCATATCTGCCCTTAATGCCACCACCCTTTTGCCAGGATTTTTTCCATTTATTACAGCAACAACGCCTGTTGTTGCTTTTACTTCAAATGGGATACCATAACCAGAAAGTTTTTGCTGAATGAATTTTGAAGTCTCATATTCTTCATAGCTAAGCTCCGGGTTGGCATGAATATGATGGCGTACGTCAATAAACTCTGCTGCATATTTATTTGCCAGTTTTTTTATTTGCTGTTGTAATGCTTCACTCACTGTAAAGGTGCTGGTTTTAGTATGTTTACTTTTCTTCCTCTTTGGTTTTATCCGGCTTTACTTCAATAGTATCCGGCACTACATAAATATTGCCTGCCAGCAATTTAGTTTTGATAATATCTTTCCGCACATTTTCAGCATCTGCTTTTTCAACAAAGTCACCAAATTTTAACTTGATGTATGGTGGTTGAAAGATGGTATATACTTTTTGATCGGGATAACGCTGCAATAACTTTGCCCTCACATTCATAGCCTGTGTTCTGTCATTGGTGCTTAACAGCATCAGGCGATAGCCTTTACCAGCCCGGGGTTTTTTAGATAATACCTCATTGAAAACAGCTTCCTTTCTTGCCAGTTCATCCAGCCGGTTGTCTTTTATAATGGTTACTTTACCACCCATGGCAGAATCCTGTGCATGTCCGGAAAAACAAATGAGGCCTGTTATAATAATGAGCGTTGCTTTTTTCATAATACTAGTGCTTTCAAAAACCATTCCTGTTAATGCAGACAAATGTATAAGATTTTTGCTTGCCGGGAAGCAAACTATGCAATAGTAAGTGAAAGTAAAACAAAAGCTTACCTTCGCCATTCACCACTGTTGAAACAACAGCAAAACACTCCACCATGGCTCAGTCATACTTTCAAAAATTTGTTCCAAAAAAGAAAAACAGTGCCATAAAAGAAGAGCACCGCCAGGCAAAAAAGAAAGCCAAAAAAGAGCGGGCTGCTGCTATTGACAAATTTTACGAAGAGAAAAGAAAATTGAAAGCAGCCGAAAGGGAAGCAGCTTTAAATACACCTGTTGGCAAAGCCATTGCTTCTAAAACCCCAATGCCTGATAAGGCAAATGCAGAACGCAAAACAATGCATCCTGCTGCACCCAAAATTGTAAAAACTGTTGCCACAGATTCACAAATGCCACTGAATAAATTTTTGGCGCATTGTGGTGTATGCAGCAGACGTGAGGCAGTGGATTTAATAAAAGCTGAAAAGGTAAAAGTGAACGGCGCTGTTGTTACAGAACCAGCTTTTAAAGTGAGTGAAAAAGACGAAGTATTATTTAATGGCAAAAAACTATTCGTTACCAAAAACCTTGTGTACATACTGCTTAATAAACCAAAAGATTATATTACCACCACCGACGATCCGCAGGGAAGAAGAACGGTATTGCAATTAATAAAAGCCGCTACCACCGAAAGGGTTTATCCAATTGGCCGCTTAGACAGGAATACCTCTGGTGTGTTGCTCTTTACAAATGATGGAGAACTGGCACAAAAACTTTCTCACCCCAGCTATAATATTACCAAAGTGTATGAAGTAAAACTGGACAAGCCATTGATTAAAGCAGACTTTGATAAAATTCTTAACGGGATAAAATTAGAAGACGGTGAGATAAAAGCCGATTCGCTTGCATATGCTGATGCAAGAGATAAATCTATAATTGGCATTGAAATACACAGCGGCCGCAACCGTATTGTACGCCGTATTTTTGAATCGCTTGGTTATGATGTAAAAGGGCTTGACAGGGTAATGTATGCCAACCTCACCAAGAAAAATGTGGAACGTGGCAAATGGCGTTTTTTAAGTGAGAAAGAAGTAAGGCTGCTTAAATACATGAATGCATCGTATAAAAAACAACCAGTAAAAGATAAGGCTGCTGAAGGGCAAAAAGGTAAAGGAAGAAAGGTTTAAGATTTAGAAAGTTTAGTTGTGAAAAAAAGTATCGATATTATTTTTGAGGATGAGCACTTTGTTGCAGTAAACAAACCTGCAGGCATGTTATCCATACCAGATAGAAAGCAGTCTGAAACTTCGCTAAAAGATATACTGATTGAAAAATACGGTAGCATCTTTACCGTACACCGCTTAGACAAAGAAACCAGTGGTATTATCCTCTTTGGCAAAGACGAAACCACCCATAAATATTTATCCAAAGCCTTTGAAGAAAAAACAGTGGAGAAATATTATCTCGGGCTGGTGCATGGCATACCTTCTCTACACAGCGGCAGCATTGACGCCCCTATAATGGAGCACCCCATACAAAAAGGAGTAATGATTGTAAACCGGAAAGGCAAACCATCATTAACGGACTATGAAGTGCAGGAGAGTTTTGGAAAATACTCCCTGGTAAAATTCAGGATACACACCGGACGCACACACCAGATACGGGTTCATGCAAAAAATATTGGCCACCCTATTGCCTGCGATCCTTTATATGGAGATGGCAAACCTATTTTGCTCTCTTCTATAAAAAAGAAATACAACCTCAGCAAAAACGAAGAAGAAGAAAGGCCGATACTAAACCGGGTGGCTTTGCATTCTTATCAATTAAAATTCAGGGATGCCGATGGAAATGTTTTTGATCTGATGGCGGAATTGCCAAAGGATATAAAGGCATTGGTGCAGCAGATGAAGAAGATAAATTGAGGATTCTAATTATAGCAAAATCATTACTACGTCATTTCTATTGACTGGCCAATCAATAACAACTACAAAAAAAGTAGTACCAATACTACAAACGGCACAGTGAAAACCTCAGAAAAATTCGGTGTTTTCACTGTTGTTTATTTCAAATTGCAAAAGTAAAATTGTGGCATAATTTATCATTAAAAAAAGTTTATGAGCCCAGTTAAACATTTTCGCTTTCGGTTATTAGCATTGTTTTCTCTTTTTGTTATAGCATAC
>CAZBTD010000007.1:0-42674 GCA_964494815.1 uncultured Ferruginibacter sp.
AAATACTTTTTCAGGGCTTGCGGCAGCAACATATACTGTGTATGTAAAAGATGCTAACCTGTGTGTTGGCACTTCGTCGGTAACGGTTGTTACGCCACCGGGCACCACAGGCGTTTGGTCGGGAGCAGTAAGCAACGATTGGTTCGATTGTGCTAACTGGCAAACGGGTATAGTGCCCACCAATTTGATTGATGTATTAATACCAGCAACTTTAAATAACCCTGTTATTGACCCTGCTTCTGTTTTTGCATCCACATACAGTGGCATAGCAAGAGCAAAAAATATTATTGTTGATACAGACTCATTAATTTTTAAAACAGGATCGTTGTTAAATATTGCCGGCAACATTACCATTCAAAATAATGCACAGGTTGATATGGTTGCCGGTGGAACAGCAGAAGTAAAAGGCAACTGGATAAATAATGTTGGTGTAGCAGGATTTGCAGCAGGCATTGGTAATATAATAATGCTGGGAAGTACAGCACAGAGTATTTCAACTGTTGGGGTTAAAGAAACATTTAATAAACTAACGGTTAACCACACCGGCACCGGCGTATCATTACTAAACAATACAACTGTTGCAGATTCATTGATAATTAACCAGGGACTGTTGGCAGCTAATACCAATACATTAGATGGAGGCAACCTTACCATGACAGACGGCACATTGCGTTTGTCAAAAAACAATACTGTACTCCCAGAATTATCAACATATAATTTAACGGGGGGCACTGTTGAATTTAACGGAGCAGACACACAAACAATAAGGCCTGTAAATTATTTTAACCTGCTTTCCACATCTACCGGATATAGAAAATTAAGCAATGCTGGTGTTACAGGTATTGCATCAGTATTTACTACCGGCACAAATATTTATTCTGTAGAGGGAAGTGCTGTTGATTTTAATGGAACTATTGCCCAGGATATTCCTCCTGTGCAAACAAATGAAGCGGCACCTTATACCAATCAATACAACATATTAATTGTTTCGAATGGTGATATAAAATCAGCATCAGGAGATTTTACTATTCTTGATTCTTTGAAAGTAAATGCAGCAACTGAATTTGCTATTGGTTCAAATGTCATCACAATAAAATCTGACAGTAATAAAACTGCAAGGATTGGAATGGTGGAGGGAACTATTTCAGATGCAGCAGGCGGAGGATATTATAATGTAGAAAGATTTATCCCTTCACACAATCCGCCAAAAAGGGCATGGCGCTTATTAACCGCACCTGTTGTGAGTACACAAACAATTAATGAGGCCTTGCAAGAAGGGGCATCGCCTGCAACTTCGGGTGCCACTCCTCCTGCAAGCGCTGTTAATCCCGACCCACAACCCGGCTACGGCGAACATATTTCAGGAATAAACCCATTAATAAACGGATTTGATGAAACACCATTAAATAATGCATCGTTAAAATTCTACGATGATATAAACCATGCCTGGGTGGGGATTCCCAATACAGCTGCTTTACTAAGCTCACATGATGCTTATATGAATTTTGTAAGGGGCAACAGGTCTTACACAATCAGCACCACAACAGCAAACACCACTCCTTTATTTACAACATTAAGAAGCAGGGGCAATTTAAAAACCAACCTGCAATCATACTCAGGAGTTGGTTTTAAAGCAATAGGCAATCCTTATGCATCTTCTATCAATCTTCATAATGCAATAAGAGCCGGCGATGTTGTTGATGGATATTATATATGGGATCCATTGATAGCAACTCCTCCATTAAGCTCAAGTGGTGTGGGTGCATTTTTGCCAATATTATATGTGCCGGGTACAGGTTATGTTACTGCAGTTGACCCCAATACTCCCGGGCCATCATATCATCCATTTGATATTAATGGTGTGATACAATCCGGCGCTGCGTTTTTAGTTGATTTTGGAGCTGGTGGCACACTGGATATAAATGAATCGGATAAAGTTACAGGAAGCAACAACTACCAGTTCAGGCCAGCAACAAACCCACTTACGCAATTAAGAACAATTTTGTACGCCGCTAACACAGACAGCAGCATAAGCTTTCTTGTGGATGGCACATTGCAGTTATTTGATAATAATTTTTCAAACAACATTGACCGGATTGATTTAAAAAAGGCTAATAACTTTTTAGAAAATATTTCCCTGAAAGCAAACAACAGTTTTTTATCTATAGAAACAAGAGAACCAATACGCAGGTATGATACAGTGTATTATGATATAAAACAAATGCGCCTGCATAATTACAAACTTGTTATTGCAGCTGATAATTTTAATGCCAACGGCATACATGGTTTTGTAGAAGATAATTTTACCGGCGCCAGGATACCGCTTAATTTAAATGGCAAAACTGTTTTGAATTTTTCTATAACACCAGCTCCGGCATCATTTGCACAAAACAGGTTCAGGATAGTGTTTGAAAACACAAACGCATCTGTATTGCCTTTAACCATCACTAACATACAGGCCAGCAAACGAGGAGAAACTATAAAAGTGGAATGGAGGGTTGAGAACGAAATAAACATTAAAGATTACGAACTGCAACGCTCCAATGATGGAATACATTTTTATCCTGTTAATCTCACCCCTGCAACAGCCAATATAAGAGCAGTAAAATTTTATACAGCAGTTGACATGCAGCCATTGTATGGAAATAATTTTTACCGCATCCGCAGCATTGCTTTAAATGGAGAACAGCAATACAGCCGCATTGTAAATGTTGTAAATGAAAAAGAAGCGTCAATAACTATTTTATCTAATCCTTTTACCGGCAATAAAATTGCACTTAAATTCAGTGCTGTAAAAAAAGGTATTTATAAACTCCGTTTGATAAACGATGCCGGGCAAACAATTCTTATAAAATCAATAAAACACCCGGGCGGTAATTCTGTTGAAAATTTATCTGCCAATAATTTTTTACCGGGAGCTATCTACAAACTTGAAATAACAGGACCGGGTATGAAAAAAATGTTTGATATACTTCACGAATAAAAAGTGTATTTTACTTTCCCGGTTTTCATTTGTTAAAACCACCTTAGATGGTGCAACCCACCCTAAAAGCAAAAATGAAAGAAACAGAAGACATCATACAGGCATTCAAACAAGCACAGCAGCAAAATAAAAAAACTGCATTGGCTACTGTAGTGCATGTGGAAGGGTCTTCTTACCGCAGGCCAGGCGCAAGAATGCTGGTAACAGAAGACGGGGAACTCACAGGCGCTATCAGCGGCGGCTGCCTCGAAGGCGATGCATTACGGAAAGCCTTGCTTGCTATTAATCAGTGGCAAAACAAGCTTGTTTCGTACGATAGTATGGATGATGATGACAATAGCATTGGAATACAATTAGGCTGCAATGGTATTGTACATATTTTATTTGAGCCAATTGATTCAACAAATGAAAACAACCCCCTGGCATTACTGGAAAAAGCAATGCAGCAAAGAAGGAATACCGTTATAGTAACATTGTTTTCTTTAAGTAATAATGCCGAACAGGTGGGAACCTGTTTGTTTACAACAGGCAGAGATAATATTGGGTACATCGCTGATAAAACAATTGAAAACAAAATTATAGAGGATACAGAAGCAGTATTATCTAGCGGGCATTCAGTAATAAAGAATTATTTGCAACATAACGGCCAGTTGGTAATAGGATTAATTGAATTAATTAAACCACCGGTTGATTTGGTAATAGCGGGTGCAGGCAACGATGCTTTTCCTTTGGTACAAATGGCCTCTGTATTAGGCTGGCATGTAACTATTGTTGATGGAAGAAAGACACATGCCAATGCAAAGCGTTTCCCGGTTGCAAAAAATATCATTGTTGCCAAACCAGCTGCAGCAATCAATCAAATTGTAATAAATGAACAAACAATTTTTGTATTGATGAGCCACAATTATAATTATGATCTTGCTATGCTGCAGCAGCTTGTAAGCACAAAGTGTAATTATATTGGTGTGCTGGGCCCTAAAAAGAAGCTGGAAAAAATGTTTAAGGCATTACAAGACGAAGGCATTACAATTAATTCAGAACTAAAGCAGAAAATATACGGGCCCGTAGGGCTTGATATTGGTGCAGAAACAGCGGAGGAAATTGCACTGTCAATCACTGCAGAAATAAAATCGGTACTGGCAAGAAAAGATGGCACTGCATTAAGGAATAAGGATGGCTTTATTCATGAGCATTATACAGCCGCTACTATTACTACTCAATAATAAAAATGACAGTTTGTTTGTTACTGGCTGCCGGCAGCTCTTCACGAATGGGTAAACCAAAAATGCTGCTTTCTTTTAAAGGAAAGACATTACTGCAACACGCCATTGATGAAGTAAATGAAATAAAACAAAGACTTGTTGTTGTTACCGGCTGCCATCACAATTTGATAAAAGATGTTTTGTTATTCCAGTGTATACATTTCATTGAAAATAAAAATTGGGAAGAGGGCATGGGGTCTTCCGTCCGCACTGGAGTAGACTATATTCTTCAAAAACATCCCAGCGCCGAAAGTATAATTATTCTTGTATGCGATCTTCCTTATTTATCATCTGACATCCTGCAGGCATTAATTGATGTTCAGCAACAAACCGGAAAAGGTATTGTAGCCAGCGCTTACAATAACAATATTGGCACCCCTGTACTTTTTACAAAAAAGTATTTTACCCAGCTTGCTCTGCTCAATGGGCAGGCGGGCGCAAAAAAAGTGATACAGCAATTTATTGATGACACCACAACGGTTGATTTTCCTCAAGGTGATATTGATATTGATACGCCGGAAGATTATGAACAGCTTCTGAAATAAAAAAAGCCCTGCCTGGTGGCAGGGCTACATATCGCTTATAAAAATTAATATCCAAATATCTCTTCCAAAGTCAACTTCTTTACTTCGCCATATTTCTGTAAGGTTTCTTCAGTTACTTTTTTATCTGATGCTACAATGCAGTAAGTATAAGGCTTATGAGAAAGATTGGCAGCATGAAAAGCTTTTAACTCTTCGTAGCCAATTTTATCAATAGAGGCATAAGTCTTTTTACGGATGTCTTCTGTTAACCCCTTTCGTTGTGCAGCCAGGTAATTCATAATGATAGCGTCCTGGGTAATACGTTCTGTTTCGATATCTTTCTTAATACTGGCTTTTGCAGTATTGATATTTTCAGCAACATTTGGTAAATCATTCAGCAGTTCGTTCATCGCTGCAATAGATTCATTGAATTTATCTGCCTGGCAACCCACATAAGCTACTGTATAAAATGGATCTTCTTTTTTATCAGGCTTTGCATAAAATGCAAAAGTGGAATAAGCAAGCGCTTTGCTTTCACGAATGGTTTGAAAAACCAATGCCCCCATGCCACCACCAAAATAGTTATTAAAAATGTCAACAGTTGTTTCCGCATCGGCGCTGTATGAGGTAGCGTTTCTTACCCAGCGTATTTCGCTTTGCACCATATTGTAATCGGCAAATAAAACTTTATTGCTGGTATTAGTTGTAAAAGTAAAAGCAGTTTTTTTATCTGCAGCAGTAAATGCAGCAGGCACTTTGTGCATTTTTTGTAACCCGGCAGTAAAAGCGGCTAAAGGCTGTGGTCCGTAGTACAATACTTTATGAGAGTAATTATTCAACGAATGAAGAAGGTTAATCAATTCATCGGCAGATATACTGGCTAAATCATCGTTGCTTAAAACATAATTGTAAGGGTTGGCTTGTCCATACCTGGCATACGCTACCAACCCCTGCATAATGGCGCCTTTGTTTAATTTGGCATCGCTTCTGGCTTTGGTTGTTCTGGCTTTTAATGCTTTCAATGCATCTTCGTCGGCTTTACAATTTTTTAAAAGAGTTTCAAATAATGAAACAGCTTTGGTAAAATTTTCTTGCAGGCCTTCGATAGTTACAGTTGTAAATTCAGTGCCGGCACTAATGTTGAAACTACAGGCAATTTTATAAAACTCTTTGGTAATATCTTCCGCACTCATTTTATCAGTTCCTAAAAACTGCAAGTATTGTGCAGCTATGCCGAGCTTTTTATTATTCCATGTGCCCATATCATAGCGATAACGCAGCCGGAAAATGCCATTGTCTTTATTGGAAACATATAAAACTTCGGCAGTGCCTAATTTGCTTTTTTGAATGTCTTTGCTATAATCTAAGAATACTGGCTTTACTGTAGCCGCAGGCATTGCATTTACAGCTTTTACAAAATCGCTTTGTGAATCTCGGTTTGTTTCAACTGGCGTGATGGCTGGTTTATCAACCTTTAATACATTTTTGTCTTCGCCTTTGCGTTTTAATATTGCCACATAGTTATCTCCAAAATACTTATTGGCAAAATCAACGATGTCTTTCTTGGTAAGTTTGCTTAATCTTTCTGTATAAGCCACTTGTCCTTTCCAGTCAAGCTCGCTGGTGAATGCATCCATCAGGGTTTCAGCCCTGCTGCCATAGGATTCAGAGGCAAGAATGATGGTCTTCTTCATATTGTTCACAATAGAAGGGATAAGATTATCATCAAAATTTCCCTTTTTAAGGTTTTCAATTTCTGCCAGCATCAAAGCTTTCACATCATCAAGGCTTTGGCCTGCGGTGGCAGCACCCTGCATATACAAAATGCCATAGTCAATCAATGTATAAGTAAATGCAGATGCCCTGAGGAGTTTTTGTTTTTTTACCAGGTTCAAATCCATAAGGCCAGCTTTGCCATTGGTTAAAATTTGCCCAACCAATTCGGCCAGTAAAATGTCTTTGTCTTTATTGCCCGGCAGGCGAAAGCCAATGGTTACGCTTTCTGCATCGGGGCCAGTCACTTCTTTTAAAATTGGTGCAGCAATAGGTTGCTCTGCCTCAAAAGTGTAAGCAGGAATTGCTTTTGATTTCATATATCCAAAAGCGTCATCCACTTTTTTTATCATGGCATCAGCATCAAAGTCTCCGCTTAATATTACACCCATGTTATTTGGAACATAGTACGTGTTAAAATAATCCCTGATAGCTTGTAACGAAGGGTTTTTTAAATGCTCAATGGTGCCAATTGTAGTTTGCCTCCCATAATTGTTATTTTTAAATAACTCTCGGAACAATGTTTCAAATACTTTGCGGCCATCATTATCAAGCGTCCTGTTTTTTTCTTCATACACCGCTTCCAGTTCGGTATGAAAAATTCTGAGTACAGGATTGCGGAACCTTTCCGATTGCACTGCCAGGTATTTATTAATAGCACTGGCTGGAACATCATCTGTATATACAGTTTGTTCAAATGAAGTAAAGGCATTAGTACCCTGTGCTCCCATAGCGCTCATCATTTTGTCGTACTCATTGGCAATGGCAAATGTTGCCGCTATACCACTCACAGAATCTATCTGGTGATAAATCGCTTTTCTCTGTTCAGCATCTGTGGTTTTATTATATTGTTCATACAATGCGTCAATTTTGTCCAGTTCTGGTTTTTCTTTTGCCCAGTTTAATGACCCGTACTTATCAGTGCCTTTAAACAGCATATGCTCTAAGTAATGCGCCAGCCCTGTGTGATCAGAAGGATCTGTTTTACTGCCAGCCTTGGTAGCCACATAGCACTGTATCCTGGGATCTTTTTTTGTTGGGCTAAGTATTACAGTAAGCCCGTTTTTTAAAGTGTAAAACCTTGCCTTGATGGGGTCGTTGGTTACATACCTGTATGAATAGCCGCCACTGGTTGCGGTTTTCCATTCATATTTACCTGCAGGTTGCGATTTTGCTTTGGCGGTTTGTGCAAAGGCTACAATATGAAGCAGCAATGCAGTTAATAGTACCAGGTTCTTTTTCATATACTGTTTTTATATTTCAGAAAAAATTGGAGGGTAAATATAAAGAGGTATTACCAAAAATTTTTTCCTGTTACAGGAATGATTTTTATCATATTTGAAAAACAAGTTTTTGTAATAGCTACCTTTGAATGCAATGAAACAGCAGGAAACCGCCGGTAAACTGATTGCTTACAAATGGTACTCATATTGTGCTGTGGCGGCATTTGTTTTTTACTGGATGGTTTCTATAAGCATGCTTTATTTAAGGGATAAAGTAGATAAAGTGGCGCCAAAATACACAGCCCTGCATAAAACATTCTGGCGGCAAAGCTGGCGCCTTTTTGCCTATACCAAAATGTACAATCGCCAACTAAACCTTATTATACGGGACCAGACAGATACGTTTGCCACAGATACAATAGATATTGTACAATACAGCCTTGCTCAAAAAAGAAAGGATGCGCCATTTAATAATTATGAAGAAGGAGTTGACAGGGTGCTTTATTTAATCATGAATCTTGTGTCTGCATCAATGGATGAAAAGAAGAAGGCGCTGAAGGCGCATTTTCCGGGCAATACAGATGAATGGTATATAACGAAGGCATCGGCATTAATACAGGCAGATACAGCACACCCGGAAAATCTGCAGAACCTGGAAGCCTTTGCAAAAAGGATGTTGGAAGAAACAAATAAAACCACCAACGGCAAGGAATTCCAGTTGCAAATGACACATAAATTTATTCCGCCACAGCTTCCACCTGCAGGCACTTTCAGCAAAGGGGATGTACGGATTATTTTTCAAACAGGCTATAAACCATTCTAATTGAAAAGTATCAGCAATATTATACTACAGTTGCAGCAGAAGAATGAAAAAGCTTACTCACTTGCTTTTTTACGGGTGGCCGTAAGCTTGTGGTTTATTAAGGAAATGCTGTTCAGGTGGTCGTCATTTGAATTGCTGTATAGTGGAAAAGGTTTTTTAAAACTTCAGCCAACCTATGTTATTCAAATGTTCCACCTAAATGTTGGTTGGCTCAGGGAACATTACATGCTGGTTGTGTGGCTTTGTATGATATTGCTGTTGCTTAATCTTTTTGGTATCTGGCGCAATGTGGTGTCTGTGTTTTTATTTCTTGCTTTGACCTTGTTGTACCATATGAACAATAAGTTTGCAAACAGCGGTGATGAAATGGCACTGCTGCTTATTTTTTACCTTTCTCTTTCTGATAGTTATTCATATTTTACTTTGTTCAAACCAAAGCCAATTTCCCCGGATAAAGCAAAGCTGTATAATCTCATAAGTAACCTGGCGGCTTATTCTATTATGATAAACCTTTGTATTGTTTATTTTACCGCAGGCATATTTAAATTAATGGATCCTTATTGGCAACAAGGAACGGGGCTTTATTATTTTTTAAATGACGACCGTTATTCCGTATTGGCTGCCGGGGGGAAAAATGTGCAGTTGCCACAATGGTTTTTATACACTTTTAACTACGGCACTATTTTACTGGAACTTGCTTTTCCTGTTTTTGTATGGTTTAAAAAATACCGCACAATAATTTTTTTGCTGTGCTTCGTAATGCATGCCGGCATTTATGCCTTCTTAATGATCTACAGTATGACAATAGTTTTTGTCATTCAATATTGCATTTTCTACCCCGATGAGCAGGTGATGGCAGTGATACAAAAAATTAAGGGATTATTAGGTAAGCTCTTTAGCTTTGCCCGTAAATAATTGTATCTTAATATTTTTGATAGCCACAAAACTGCTGTATGAAAAAATTCTTACGTTTTCTTCTTAAAACTGTGCTTATACTGTTTGTGCTCATCAATATCATCACAGCTTTTCATGCCTATAAATTCACACATATTTATGAAAGGGATGAAGCAGTCATTAAAAGCAGTAATGAAAAGACTACATGGGATAAAACCAACGATATTCTATTTGGAGCCAAGGCAGTAAAACTGCAAAATCCTGTACCCGACTCTTCCATAGAAACAATAACCCTTACAACAAAAGACAGTATAAAACTGGATGCATGGCACAGTAAAACTATAGCAGCGGCAAAAGGTACAGTTATATTATTTCATGGCCATCTCAGCAAAAAAGGCTCAGTGATGGATGAGGCGGATGCCTTTAGAAAACTCGGCTACCATACGCTGTTGGTTGACTTTAGGGCTCATGGCAGCAGTGGGGGCAATAGCTGTACTATTGGCTACAATGAAAGCGAAGATGTGAAACTGGCTTATGATTATATAAAAAACAAGGGAGAGAATAATATTGTACTATGGGGCATATCAATGGGAGCTGCGGCAATCACCAAGGCAATGAATGATTATTCATTGCAGCCATCAAAGCTGATATTAGAAATGCCTTTTGCTACTATTGCCCAGGCAGCCGAAGGAAGGATAAAAATGATGGGGCTGCCGGGGCAACCACTAGCAACGCTGGTGCTTTTTTGGGGCAGTGTAGAGCAAGGTTTTTGGGCTTATAATATGAAGCCTGCAGACTTTGCAAAAAAAATTAAAGTACCTGTATTGCTTCAGTGGGGTAGGCAGGATCCAAGAGTGATGCAGGAAGAAACCGATTTGATATATAAAAATCTTTCGGGTAAAAAACAATTAGTGGTTTATGAAACTGCAGGTCACCAATCGTTATGCGATAAAGAGCACGATAAGTGGATGGCAAATATTAGTGCCTTTTTAAATGAATAATTAATCATGCACCCAAAGGATATTTCTATTTCTGATTTTACTTATCACTTGCCGGAAGAAAGGATTGCTGTATTTCCGTTGCCGGAAAGGGATGCTTCAAAACTGCTGGTGTATAAAAACGGCAAAATTGAAGAGGATGTCTATAAAAACATAGCCGATTATATTCCTGCAGACAGTTTGCTTGTGTTTAACAATACAAAAGTAATTAAGGCAAGAATCCTTTTTAAAAAACCAACTGGAGGTGTAATAGAAATTTTTTGCCTTGAGCCTCATGAAGAGGTGAACGAATACAATGTGGTAATGAATAAGAGAGGAGGTGTAAAATGGAAGTGTATGATTGGGGGCGCCAGCAAATGGAAGGAAGGGACCTTGGATAAGAAATGTGAAATAAGCGATAAGAAATTTGAAATAAAGGCAATGTTGGTAGAAAAATTGCCAGATGCATATGTGGTGAAATTATCGTGGCAACCTGCCGAATACAGTTTTGCCGAAGTGCTTGCTTTGTTTGGTGATATGCCATTGCCTCCTTATATAAAAAGAAAGACAGACGATGCAGACAAGGAGAGGTATCAAACTATTTATGCAAAACATGAGGGTAGCGTGGCAGCGCCAACAGCTGGCTTGCATTTTACCGAAAATGTATTTGCTTCATTTGAGCAAAAAAACATCAGCAAAGCTTATGTAACGCTGCATGTAGGCGCTGGTACATTTAAACCGGTAAATGCAGCGTTGCTTAATGGCCACGAAATGCACAGTGAGTGGATTGATGTAAATACAGAAACAATTGAACAGTTAATAAACAAAACAGGAAATGTAATAGCGGTAGGCACCACATCCCTGCGTACTATTGAAAGCTTGTATTGGATGGGTGTGAAAACGATTTTGAACCCATTAATTTCAGCCGATCAATTACCCATTCAGCAATGGGATGTATATGAGCCGCCATTATCAGGAATAAAAATTTCGGCAGCAGAAGCGTTAAAAAATTTATTGCGATGGATGAAGCAGAATAACCTGCAACGTTTGTTCGCTTACACTCAGATACTGATTGCCCCTGGCTATGAATATAAAGTGGCAAAAGCAATCATTACTAACTTTCATCAGCCACAATCAACGTTACTACTACTAGTAGCTGCCGCAGTTGGAAATGACTGGAAGAGGCTTTACGGGTATGCTTTGGAAAATGATTTCCGTTTTTTAAGTTATGGCGATGGGAGTATTTTGTTTACTGAGGATGCTTAAGTTTGGATATTACTTTACGGCTGTATAGTTACTTCTGTACCAGTTTGTATATAGTTATACAAATCTTTCATTTCAGAATATTTTACTGATACACAGCCATCTGTCCAATTATAAAAATTATCTACCGTCCATTCTTCTTCCGGCCTTGTGGCATGTATAGCAATACCGCCGCCGATTTTTGCACTCTTAGGGATTAAGCCTTTTTTCTTACGCTCATTAAATTTTTCCACATCGGATGGGCCGGGATAATCAAGCAGTAACTCGGGGCCCCACTTGGGATGTATCTTTTTAAGAATGATTTTGAATTTTCCATTTGGTGTGCGGCGGTCACCTTCTTTCATTTTATCACTCAGGTCTTTGCTGCCAAATACAATTGGGTAGGTAGCATACCAGCCATCTTCATCATATACTTTTAGTTCGTAATCGCTTTTATCAACTATAATATAAAAATTATTCTCCTCTTTCTTTAAAGAAGTATGCCTGGCTTTGGAAGTAGCCTTGAGGGATTTTACCACCGACCGCTTATTGCTTTTGCGTGGAGGCATGAAAGCCATCAGCAAAAAAACAGCAACTAATAAGGAGACTGGAACTAAAATGGTTTTTTTCATAAAAGAAAATTATGCAACACCAGAAAACAAACGCTGTGCCAGTCAAAAATATTTTAATCTGGCGAAAAACAGTTAACAAAATTTAATGTCAACAAAAAATTAAGGCATAAAAACAAAAAAGATGAAGCCATGGCTTCATCTTTTTTGAAAAATATTACCAGTAAACTTACCAATTGCTTAGCCTGATACCAAGGGTGTATGGCCTCATATCAAGCTGCTTTTTGTAAAAACTGTTAGGGGAATAAGATCCGTACAATTTCACCGGGCCAAGCCCAATTTCACCAACATAAGAGAATTTAAACTGCTCAAGCCCAATACCGCCTTTTGTTTTTTGCTTGCCTCTTTCTTCACTTATTTGTTTATTGCGCTGGCTGTACAAATAACCTGCACTCACGCCCACACTGATGCTAAAGCCCTTATTTTGATTACGGGGGTTGGTGCAGTAATTAAGCATTAACGGAACAGTTAAATAATCTGCTGCTAATTTGTTTTTTGAAAACAGAAAGGAATCTCTTATGATAGTGGGTGCAGGAGCCACGCCACTTACAAAAGGGTTTGCTTTTAAATAGCTTACCTGCGATTGATAGCGATAATTGTTCAACTCAAGCCCAAGGCCATATTTAAGGTTGAGGTGGTGCTTGATAAGATTGAGGCGCTGCATAAAAAACCAGATGTTTACATTGATGCTTTTGCCCACGTTTAAATCAAAATCATTTTCACCTAAAGGGGCTGCACCCGTTCTGTTGAACAAATAGCCTCCATTTGAGTAATCGCCTGTTTTGTTGATGTAGTTAGAAAAACCAAGGTCGATGATGCACCAGTTGGTACTTACGTTGCTGAGTTTTTCTTTGCGCCTGCCCCATTGATACCACTGGTGTTCTTCCCTTTCTTGTCTTTTTCGCTGGGCATCATCCCTTACAATTGCCATATTGCCAATGTAGATGGTGTCTTTTTTTATAGAAGTATCTGCAGGGGCTTTTGTTGTTTCTGCTTTTGGCGTTTCAGTGTTTTTTTCCTTTTTCGTTACAATGATCATATTGCCAACTTGTATGCTGTCGGTTTCTTTTTGCGCCAGTGCAGCATTGCAAAAAACTGCCAGCGCCATTAATGTAAATAGCTTTTTCATGGTCTTCTTTTTAATTGATTTTCTTAAGGCTGTGATGGATAAATTTTAATTCATGGCAAATGACATGTTGGCTATCTTAACTTCATCATCATTACCGGTTTTAATTTTTGTTTTTCTTTCAATCACCCGTTTTACCCGTTTGAAAAAACCGCCGAGTTTGGTTTTCTTTGGTTTATCTTCCTCTTCTTCAAAGCTGTCAAAATTTTGTGTGCCGGCACTGTTGTTAAACGATGTGTTAACAGCGTATTCATTTTTTAAAGAAGAAGGGATTTCAACATTATTTTCAGGCTTGATTGTATTTGTTTCGGGTGATACGGATACAATCATCTTTTTGTTACTGTCATCTTTGTTAATATTGCTTTCATTAGCGGGTGTAATATCATTTTTGTTTTCTTCTTCGATTTCGGTTGCTGCTATTGTACTGTTGTTTTTAACAGGTGCTGTTGTTGGCAAAGAGGATTTAAAGGCATCTTTTTGTACGGAAGGTGTTGATTTGATAGCAGCCTCTTCGCTGGCATTATTAGCTGTTTCTGTATTTTTGTTATCAATAACAACCGGGGTTTCTGTTTTTGGTGAAACAGCTGCAGGTTGTGTTTTTGCAGGTGAAATATTTACCATTTCGCTGCCCCTGTTTTGGATATTCCTGTTTAAATAGCTAACAGCGCCCCACAGCCCAAAACCAATAAGCATAGCCGCCGCTGCCACACGCCACCAGGCAACAGGAATAATTTTTGTTTCCTTACGATACAATGAAGGCTTGTCTTCAAAAGTAATTTTATCGGCGGCAGAAAGCTTCACCTGCTGTAATAACTCCCATTCTTTTTTTATTGCTTCATTGCTGGAGGCAAGTGTCAGTATTTGTTTCTTTTCGTTTTCGGGTAATTCATTATCCAGCAGTAACAATAGTTTTTCTTCTATTCTTTTGTCGGCTATTAATGGCTTAAGCAAATCTTCTTTTCCGGAGAAAACAAATTCTTCTGGTTTTACAATGCTTTGCTGCAGCATTATAAGTTCTTCGGCAAGGTCTGGATTGGCAGTAATAAACGCTTCCACCATATTTTTATCGGCCACAGACAGTTCATTGTCGATGTACAATAAAAAATATTCCTCGTAATTATGCCTGTTGATGTTCATGTTTATTTGTTAATTGTTATTGGTTATTAGGTCATAATTCATTACAGGGGTTCCCGCCATTAACTATTACCATTTCACCAAAAACTAAATAATATTCTCTGGTTTTACAATATACTCCCTCAGCTGAAGCCTTGCTCTATGCAGATAAACTTTCACCTGGCTTTCATTCAGTCCAGTTATTTTTCCAATTTCCTCGTAGCTGTATCCTTCGTAATCTTTCAGCATTACCAAACTCCTTTGCGTTTCATTCAGCCGGTTCAGCGCCTCCATCAGTATTTTTTTAGAGTCGTGCTGTTGCCTGTTACTTGTTTTTGCACCCTCATTAAATTCTTCTTTCAGCACCATACGTTTATGTTTTCTAATATGGTCAATCATTTGATTGTAAGCAACGGTAAATAAAAAGCTTTTGCATTTTTCATTCTCTACCTGCTCCCTGTTTTTCCATAGTTTTTCAAAAGCCGACTGCACCACATCCCTTGCATCCTCCTCATGCCTCAGGTTCTTGAGGATGAAACGGTACACATTGTCTGCATACAGGTTTACGCATTGGTTATACTCTTTCTCAGTCATACAGTTAAGTCCGGCTAAATTTGTTTTACATGGCTATACTGCCAGTAATACGGCTATTGCAATCAAAAGTTACAACAAAAGTAAAATAAGAATGGGTTTTATTCCTCCTTGCCAAATATGGCAGGAGAAACAAAATTCCAGGGGAGATGAGTTGGGTACTTATTATTGTATGAGCCACTTTGGGAAGTTGTTTTAGGTTGATAATAAGCTGCAATAAGCAGGCAACATGCCCCCGAAGTGATAATCAATAGTAATATGGCGGAGCGTTTTATCATAATTGCAGTGACAAAACGAATGTAAAAAGTAAAAGTTACAGGCACGGCTTTACCGTTGTTAAAAACTTGCTTGTGAGTGATTGACAAATAAAAGGTTGGCTGCCTACATTTGTAATCCTTAATTGTTTCATATGAATAACAAATTTGTACAGCGTATTGCAGCCGAACTGCAAGAAATAGATGCCGCAGGCCTTACCAAAAAAGAACGTATAATAGAAAGTGAACAAGGGGCAGAGATTATAGTGTCAGGAAAAAAAGTATTAAACTTTTGCGCCAATAATTATCTCGGCCTTTCTTCTCATCCCAAGGTGCTGGAGGCTGCAAAAAAATATATTGACTATCGTGGCTATGGTATGAGCAGTGTACGTTTTATATGCGGTACACAGGATATTCACAAAGAACTTGAAAAAAAGATTGCTGATTTTCTCGGAACAGAAGATACTATTTTATATGCTGCGGCATTTGATGCCAATGGAGGTGTATTTGAACCATTGTTTAACGAACAGGACGCTATTATCAGCGATGCATTGAACCATGCCAGCATTATTGATGGGGTAAGATTGTGCAAGGCCCAGCGTTATCGTTATGAACATAATAATATGGATGATTTGGAAGCAAAGCTGAAAGAAAGCGCTCATTTACGCAGCCGCATTATTGTAACAGATGGTTCATTCAGCATGGACGGCACCATTGCACAGCTTGACAAGATTTGCGATTTAGCAGATAAATATGATGCAATAGTAATGATTGATGAATGCCATTCGTCGGGCTTTCTTGGAAAAACCGGGAGAGGCACACATGAATACCGGGGCGTAATGGGAAGAATTGATATTATCACTGGCACATTAGGAAAAGCACTTGGTGGTGCAAGCGGTGGTTTTACTTCTGGAAGAAAAGAGATAATTGAAATGCTGAGACAAAGAAGCCGGCCATATTTATTTAGTAATACGGTAGCGCCAAGTATCGTTGGAGCAAGCATTGCCGTATTAAACATGCTTAGTGAAACAACATCGTTAAGAGATAAACTGGAAGCTAATACAAAATACTTTCGCAATAAAATGACCGAAGCCGGCTTTGATATAAAGCCTGGTGAGCACCCGATTGTTCCCATTATGCTGTATGATGCAGTGGTGGCACAAAATTTTGCTGCTAAACTATTAGACGAAGGAATTTATGTAATTGGATTTTTCTTTCCTGTTGTGGCAAAGGGCCAGGCAAGAATAAGAGTACAATTAAGCGCTGCACATGAAATGCATCATTTAGATAAAGCCATTGCTGCGTTTACAAAAATTGGGAAAGAGCTTGGGGTATTGAAATAGTTTTTTCTTCAATTATCTGCTAGCCACTTTTCGTATGGGGCTTTTTTATTTTACCGTTTACTCATTCAAATCAACGGATAGATTAATAGTTTTTACAATATTGATTGTATATCTCTATCTTTAATAAGCTTTAGTAAAGTGTAACAGGGTAGTAATCCCATTCCCTCCTTTTAAGAATTTTCTTTTACATAAAATATCGCCAATGCCAACTGTCAATCTTTCAAAAGCAGCATTACTTATGCTGTTTGTTGTTGTTGTATCACTCGTAAGCTGGGAATATATGTGGCGCCACAAGGGTTACAACCGTGGCTATAACGATGATGAGGGTTTGTGGCGGAAGAACAGGCTTAAAGCGTATGAGCCACAAGACAAGGCTACAGTAGTTATCGGCTCTTCCCGTATTAAATTCGACCTTGATATACCCACATGGGAAAAAGCTACAGGTGAAAAAGTAGTGCAACTGGCATTACATGGCTCCAACCCAAGGCCGGCATTGGTAAACCTTGCAGAAGATGAAAATTTTAAAGGTAAATTGATAATTGACGTTACGGAAGGTTTATTTTTTGGTACTTGGGAAGAAGTGGGCATGAATAAAAGGATTAAGTATTGGAAAAATGTCACCCCTGCCCAAAAAGCAGGAGACCGAATAAACTTTGCTTTAGAATCGGAATTTACCTTTTTGGATAAAGACCTTTTTTCTTTAAATGCCATGTTGATTGATTTACGGATACCTGACAGGAAAGGTGTAAGAGGTGAAGTGATATTTCCGCCAAAATTCAGCTATGTAACTTTTGACCGGCAGGAAGTAATGACAGATACTTTTGCAAAAGATACTGCCATGCAAAGATGGCAAACAGATATTTGGACCATGTTTGGTGCACTTTCAGATGAACCCGGTGTTGGTGGTGATACATTGCAAAAAGTTTTTGAGGAAGTAAAAACCTCCGTAGAAAAAATTAAAGCAAGGGGAGGTAAAGTAATATTTGTGCGTACACCCTCAAGTGGCGGCTATTGGGCGCATGAGCCAATACAGTTTCCAAGAGAAAAATACTATGATAAGCTGTTAAGCATAACTGGTTGCAAAGGCATTCATTTTAAAGACTACCCCGATATGGCAAATTTTATTTGCCCTGAATGGTCGCACCTGAATAAAGAACAATCAGTTGCATACACACAAGCACTGGTAAAGGTGCTGGAAAATGAAAATTGGTTTATAACATCAAAATAATAACCACCTTATTTAACCAGTAATATTTCAATCATGGTTTTCAACTCATATACATTCATTGCCTTTTTTATAATCGTTCTTATCCTGCACAATCTTCCTTTTAGTTGGAAAGTGAAAAAGATAAACTTGCTGCTCGCCAGTTATATTTTTTATGCCGCCTGGAACCCTCCGTTTATACTGTTGCTGTGGCTTAGTACGGTGGTTGATTTTTTTGTGGGCCGGGCTTTATATACCCAGCAAAACGTTTCTAAAAAGCGGCTATTGCTGATAATTAGCCTGATTGGTAATCTTGGTATGTTGTGCTTTTTCAAATACGGTGGTTTCCTGCTGGAGAATTTTACCAATCTTGTAAATCTTTTTGGTGCAAATTTTCATCCTGCCAAACCAAATATTATTTTACCTGCAGGTATATCTTTTTATACGTTCACAACATTATGCTACACTATTGATATGTATAAAAAAGAAAGCCAGCCGGTTAAGAACCTGCTCGACTTTTCTTTATTTGTAACCTTCTTTCCTCATTTGGTGGCAGGCCCTATTGTGCGGCCGCCGCAATTGGTGCCACAGTTTGAGACAGAGAGAAAAGCAAACAAAAAGCAATTTTTTGACGGGTTGTTGTTACTGTCACTTGGGTTATTTATGAAAGTGGTATTGGCCGATAGTATGCTGGCGGCGCCAGCCAATGATATGTTTGGTGCTGGGAAACCTTTGGGTGCACTGGATGCATGGGCGGGAGTGCTGGCTTTTTGCGGACAGATATTTTTTGACTTTGCTGGATATTCTACCTGTGCTATTGGTGTTGCAATGTGTTTAGGATTCATCCTGCCACAAAACTTTAATTACCCGTATGCAGCCATTGGCTTCAGCGATTTTTGGCGGCGATGGCATATTACACTATCTCAATGGTTAAGAGATTATCTCTATATTCCTCTTGGTGGTAATAAAAATGGGAAAATACGAACCTATGTTAACCTGATGCTGACCATGCTGATTGGAGGTCTTTGGCATGGCGCCAACTGGACCTTTGTGGTATGGGGTGGCCTGCATGGTTTTTATTTATGGGTTGAAAAATTTGTGGATGATAAAACAGGAAAAATTTCGGCATTGGTTTCATCCAGCAAAAAAACGATTACAGGATTTATGTATGCCATGTTCACTTTTTTCCTGATTAATATTACATGGGTGTTTTTCAGGGCTGAAACTTTTACAAAAGCATGGAATATTTTTAAATCCATGTTTGGTATGCAGAAAGGAGAGCCGCTGCTTACTAGTTTGGCCTTATTAAAAGTGGCGGTTATTATTCCGTTAATGTTGTTTTTTCAATGGCTGATGCGTAACACCAAAGTGCTGACTGAAGCATATAAAATCTCCTGGTGGTTGATGGGTATTATTTGGGCTGTATTGATTTTATTACTTATATGGAGCCAGGAAAGCAGCAGTTCTTTTATCTACTTTCAGTTTTAACCTGCAATATCTAAATAGCAGTTTCTTGCCATCTTTAAACAGGTGGCATTTTTTTTGCCTTGCAAACAAACCGTTTACCTCAGCAAGCGTATATATAAGTAACGTAATCTGTTAAGTTAAATGAACGCCGCATCCAATCCTTGTTTAACTGTTTATCATTCAGTAGTAATAGAATAATGCCGGGGCATAATATTTCGTACTTTTAAAAGCAGGATATTTTAAAGTGCAGTTATTTAACCGGTAACTGCTTTATATTTTTATGATGAGATTTAGAAGCCATTTACTTTTTTGCCTGCTGGTTTTATTGATATGCAGTGCAGTTGAAGCCCAGGTGGCTGGTATGAGGGTAAATGGCCGCATTGTGGCACAAGGAGATACCGTTAATGTATGCCGGGGCAATTCGCTAATATATCAAAACACCTCATTTGGCGCAAGCAGTGTGCAGTGGAGGTTTGATTTAGGCTCTCCATCCAGCAGCACCAGCAGCACCACCGAGACTGTGTTGTATAACAGCAACGGGGTTGACAGTACTATGCTTACTGTAACCAATGGGCTTAACAGGGATTCAATGTATATCTACGTTAGGGTAAATGATGAAAAGCCTATAGTAAACTGGAACTTTTCTCCTGATGATGTATGCGGCAATATACCTATTGTATTTTCCAATAGCTCTACCGGCAACAGAAACACTTACCTGTGGGATTTTAAAGATGGCAGCACCACCTCTACAGTAAACCCAAGCCACCAGTTTCTAACTGCCATTGGTAATTCGGGCAGCCAGGTATTTAATGTATCGCTTATTGCCACCAATTTTTATGGCTGCCGGGATTCGTTAGTAAAACCTGTTACTATTAAAAGGATACCAGATGCCAGCATTGGCAATGCAGACCCTGGAGTAACTTATATACCAGCCACCTCTACATTTAAAGTATGTACAAATACGCCGTCTTATTTATTCCAGTTCCTTAATCTTTCCACCACTACAAGTTCAAACGTAACTTATACAATAAAGTGGGGTGATGCTTCTGCTGATAGTAGCTTTACAAACTGGCCTGCCGGCAATATTATAAAACATATTTATCCCATTGGTGCCAGCACCCTTACCATAGAGATTACCGGCCCCACAGGATGTATTGGCATAAAAAAATACACAGTGTTCCTTGGTACTAATCCTGCCGGAGGTTTCAACAGTCTTGGCAATACAAATATTTGTGCACCCGATTCACTCAATTTTGTGATATCGGGTTATTTGAATAATGCACCCGGTACCACCTACACTGTCACTATTAATGATGGCAGTGCCCCATTGGTGTATAGTCATCCGCCGCCAGATACAGTACTGCATGTATTTGAATATTCTTCTTGTAACAACACCAGCAGCAACGGTACTCTATCGTTTCCTAATTCATACAACGCAATACTTACTATTGAAAATCCCTGCGATCTTACCAGTGTAAGTGTAATTCCCATTTATGTTTCGGGCAAGCCAAGGCCTTCAATCAGGATTAATCCGAGTAATACAGTGTGTACAGGTAGCCCTACTTTAATACAAAGTACTTCTTCTTATGGTGGCATCGTTACGCCTCTTGGTGGTGGAAACTCCACTTGTGATAATGTAGGTAAACAGGTATGGAAAATTGAACCTGCCGCTGGTTATACTATTACTTCAGGAACTTATGGGTCATTAAACAATAATCCAGAAAATGGTTTTTTATGGACATCTGGAAGTACAAGCCTGTGGGCCGACTTCAATACTGCAGGAACTTATATAGTGACCATTTATGTTTTTAATGAGCGTTGTGGGCTTGACAGCACCAAACAAACCATTTGTGTGAGAAACCCACCTTCGGCTAACTTCACAATGAGCAGCCGTTCGGTTTGTTTATCTGGTAATGCAATTTTTACCAACACATCTCCCGCCGGGCTATGCCTTGGCGATAGCTATACCTGGACCGTTGATTATACAGACCCTTTAGGTTGCGGTAATATTGGCACTAATTACAGTTTTGTAAATGGCACCAGCAACATAAGCGCCAGCCCCGAAATACAATTTGCAGTTCCGGGTAAATATGCTGTAACGTTAACCGTGGAGGGAATAGGTACTAATGGATCTTGCCCCCCTGCTACAAAAACAGATACTTTTACTGTAAAGGGTACCCCAAAAGTAGCTATCAATCCGCTAAACAGTATTTGCGTAAACAGTAGCATCTCACCCACGGCAGCCATATCCCCTTGCTACGGTGATGACCCTTTGCAATATGCCTGGACATTTACCAATGGCTTACCTACCTCTTCAGTGAATGAGGTGCCAGGCAATATTGATTATAACCAGGTTGGCATTTTCCCAACTCAATTAAGAGTTACAAATGAATGTGGAACCACAGCTTCACTTGCATCGGTAGAAGTGATATCACCACCTGTGGCCATTGCAGGTAATGACACTACTGTTTGCCAGGATACAGATAGCCTTATTCTTGTTGGACTGCCCATTGGAGGTAGTTGGTCTAATTCGACATTGATTACTCCAACAGGTGGTTTCACGCCATCTGCTCCGGGAAACTATACTTTGATTTATACTTATGGAAACGGAACCTGCTCTGACACTGATACTCTTATTGTGCAGGTTAAAGATTCAATCAACAATAATATTATTGCACCAAATCAATTCATCTGTATCAACACACAGCCTGCAATCATTAACGGGCAAACAGCAATTGGCGGCGATGGAACACCGGCTTATCAATGGCAACAAAGCATAGACAGTTTAAGCTGGACAGATATTGCTAGTGAGACCGGCTTGAATTACACACCGCCTGTATTAACTGCTACAATGTATTACCGTCGTGTTGCATTTACTACATTGTGTGCAGGAACACAGGGAAGTTTTAGCAACCCAGTGAAAATAACGGTGTATGAAAATGCAAAGGCAGATTTTACTGCCAGCCAGACTGTGGGCTGTATCCCATTTAATTTAAGTACGGTTATCACAGTAAATCCTTATTCCGATCGAAATGGACAATATCAATGGTTTGCAGATAATGTTTTGATTGGAAGTAATAATACCGGTGTATTCCCTGGCTATATAATGAACACCCCAGATGATACAGTGATAATTGAATTAGTTACATCAAGCCAGTTTGGTTGTTTGCCAGATGAACAATCTGTACAATTCATTACAACCGCTGCATCCATAGCAAGATTTACAAAAGACATTAATGGTGGTTGCGGACCAGTTGATGTAAACTTTAATAATATCTCCAGCACCATTAATAACAACATACAATTTTTCTGGGATTTTGGTGATGGTAGCAGCAGCAATTTGGCGCAACCCGGCATTCATACATTTAACAGCAGCCCATTCTTTAATGATACCACCTATATCATTACATTAAAAGCATATAATGGATGTGATACAACAAGATGGATTGACAGCGTAAGAATAAAATCAAAACCAAAAGCAAGATTTGGTGTAGTATCAACATTTGGTTGTTCGCCATTTACCGTTCAGATTGCAAATAACTCACCAGGCAGCAACAGCACTTACTATTGGGATTTTGGTAATGGTCATTTAGATACCACATTTGCTCCCGGCAATTTGAGTTATACTTATAACACAGGCCCTAACATTGACACTTTCACAATACAAATGATTGCAGTGAATGAATGTGGAGTGGATACACAACGTTTAGATATTCGTATTGCACCAAATATCATTGTGCCATTGATAAATATTAATGCAGGTGATTTGTTTGGTTGCTCACCGCACATTGTACAATTTGTAAATGGTAGCAGCGGCGCTACTTCTTACACATGGAATTTTGGTGACGGCGCTGCTCCGTTAATTACAAACAATAATGATGTGGTGATAACACATACATACATTGATACGGGCACATTTAATGTGAGGGTTGATATTTCGAATGGTTGTAGCGATACATTTGTGTTGAGGCAGATTACGGTATATAAAAAACCAACTGCTGCATTTACAACTAATGCAAACACATATTGTGCCCGTGATACTGTAAAGGTAAATAACACTTCAAGCGATGCTAACAGCTATGTGTGGTTTTGGGGGGATGGACAAAGCAGTACAGGCATAAACCCGGTACATGTTTATGCCCTGGCTGGCAACTTCAGAATTTATTTAAGAGCAGAAAGAACCAATAGTTCAGGATTGGTTTGTTTTGATACGACTGAGCAGTTTATTACTGTTTTGGCAAGGCCGGATGTAAGAGTGCAAAGCAATGTAACAACAGTGCTTTGTGCACCATTTGATTTTGCAGCAACTGCTCCGGGTATTATTGATGAAACAACAACATGGTTTATTACAGACACGACAGTTTCTCCGTCATTAATTACAATCAATGGCACATCTGTTCAATATACATTCAGTAAACCGGGGACATTCAGGGTAAAAATATTTTCATCTAATACGTTGGGATGCAGCGACAGTACAATACTAAATTTCACAGTAAGAGGAACTCCTGTTGCATCATTTACTCCCGGAGATATAAATATTTGTACGCTTGATACAACTGTATCTTATCTTAATACAACAACGTTTAATGATAATGGCCCATTAAATTATCGCTGGATTGTGGATAATCTGCAGCTCTCAGCTAATGGCAATTTTACTCATCGCTATACAGCACCAGCCAATGCAATATTGCCAAGAACATTTACCACTATGTTGATTGCAAGTAATACTGTTGGTTGTAGCGATACGGCAATGGCAGTGCTGCAAATGAGCCCGCCGGCAATTGCAAACTTTACAATTAATAACCCAGCAACTTGTGTGCCCTTTGCTCTAAACATTACAGATGCTTCAAAATATGCAGTGAATTATCGCTGGTTTATAAATGGTGTATTGACTGATACAACTGCTAACCCGGTATTAATTATTACAGAACCACAAACACCTTATGCAATTACATTGGTGGCCGATAATGTGTATGGCTGCAAGCCAGATACTTTTTCAGTAAACTTTACTTCAAGGATAAAACCAGATGCTGTGTTTACTTTAAATGATACGTTAGGTTGTACCGGCTTGCTGAATGTAGTTACAAATAATCAGAGCCGGTTTGCTAATTCTTATTTGTGGGATTGGGGTGATAACTCTACCAATACAACTGTTACAAGCCCTACACACTTATATACAGTACAGGGGCAATATCTTATAACACTGGTTGCAAGCGATGGAGTATGTAAAGACACAGCAACTCAATTAATAAGTATTTCTCAAAAACCAAAAGCCAATTTTGATGTAAGCGATACGCTCACCTGCGATACAGCAAGAGTTCAATTCATTAATCTTTCAGAAAATGGGGCCAACTATATATGGACTTTCAGTGATGGTGGTATAAGTAATGATGTAAACCCAACACACAGTTTTGCACCAAGTCTTACACCTTATTCAGTAAAACTGGTTGCAGATAATGGATTGGGTTGCAAAGATTCTTTAGTAAGAGCAAATCTCATTGTTGCTAAAGTACCACCGGCTGCAGATTTTTATATTAGCCCATCTGCTGTTATTACTGTACCGAATTATACTTTTAGTTTTAATAACATTACACCAAACAGCAACCGTTTCTTCTATCAATGGAATTTGGGTGATGGAACATTTGACAGTACTTACAATATCAGCAATCACAAATACACTGATACAGGAAATTACGCAGTGCAGTTAATTGTATTTGATACAAGTACAAATTGTGCTGATACTATGATTCGTATTGCAAGGATTGATGGCTTCCCAGGTTATTTGTATGTTCCTAATGCAATTTGCCCCGGTTGTTTGCAAACAGGGTTAAGAGAATTTTTGCCAAAAGGAAAAGGACTGGCACAATACCGCCTGCAAGTATTTACCACATGGAATGAACTGGTATTTCAAACAACAAGTTTAGATGCTGATGGTGCACCAAATCAACCATGGGATGGAAGATATAAAGGACAATTAGTGCAACAGGATGTGTATGTATGGCGTATTGATGCAAAATTTCAAAATGGAACGGAATGGATTGGTATGATATATCCCGGGGAGGGACAATATAAAAAAGTAGGAACTATTACGGTGGTGAAATAAATTTTCGGGTTGACGGGTTACGGGGTATTGAAGTTTGATTGAGTTGCTGAAAAACTAAACTTCTAAACCACTAAACTTTCCAAACTCATTCAAGTTACTGCTATGAAAAAAATATTATTATCAATGATGATCTTGGTGCTGCAGCTGTACGCTATGGCACAGGATCCTTTTTTTACGCAGGCATTCAATTCTCCATTATCATTAAACCCTGCTACGGCAGGCACTGGTGAAATGGATCTTCGTTTTACTGCTACTTTCAAAAGGCATTTTATTAATGTACCATCACGTATGCAATATGCAGTGGCTGGTGTTGATCGTTATGTAAAAAAATTCCACGGCGGCGTTGGTTTGATGGCAATGAATTCAAAAGAAGGATACATCAATAAAAATGCATTGTACGCTATTTACTCTTATGGATTGTGTTTGCAAAATGCAAGATTGCATATCGGGCTGCAAGCTGGTATGGCAAACCGGAATGTAGATTATAATAAACTTTACTTCAGCGACCAGATAGATCAAAATGGTGTGATACCCGGTTCTGTGTCTGGAGCAGACAGGCCACTAAACAACAATAAATATTTTGCAGATTTTGCTGCCGGCTTTTTATTGTACTATCGCAGTAACTGGATGTTTGGAGGCGGTGCACAACACATCAGCGAACCGGATGAATCATTCACTTCAAATATTTACAGCAAACTACCCCGTAAATGGTTTGGTTACGTACGTTATAAACTTAACCTTGATGAAGAAGGTTTTCGTTATTTTTTGCCTAGTATCATATATTACAAACAGGGAGGAAGCAATTCGTTTAGTGTAGGCTGTGAATACAAAGATGCAAGAGTTGGTATAGGTGCCTGGTACCGGGGTAATGTAAACTTTCAAAATAGTGATGCTTTTGCTGTTACCATTAGTCTTGATCTTTTTGATCACCGTGTTGAGAACAGCAGCAGGGCAAGGATCGGAGTATCGTATGATGCCATAATAAGTAAACTTGGTTTCAGCCGCAGTGCAGGCAGTGGAGAAGGCGCTTTCATTTGGGAAACCCTTACGCCAAAGGGAATAAAGAGCGAAGACAGGTGTGAAGAAGATTTTAAGATGACCAGTATGCCTTGTCCTCCGAGGTTTTAGTAACATACTTTCATACACATAACTTCGTTTATTATTTCATACAACTGAAGCATGCCCCAAAACCAAACCACAGAATCATCTTCCCGTTACAACGATTTGGAAAAAAAATCGGTGATGGAACTTATCACGGGTATTAATAATGAAGATGCAACGGTTGCTGCTGTCATCAAACAATCATTGCCACAAATAGAAAAATTAATTACTGCTGTTATAGAAAAAATGAAAACAGGCGGCAGGTTGTTTTATATTGGTGCCGGCACAAGTGGTCGGCTTGGTATATTGGATGCATCAGAAATTCCGCCAACGTATGGAGTGCATGATAAAGTGATTGGTTTAATTGCAGGAGGAGATACCGCCATAAGAAAAGCAGTGGAAGATGCAGAAGATAATTTGCAACAAGCATGGGAAGATTTACTACGGTATAATATTTCTTCAAACGATTTTTTAATTGGCATTGCTGCAAGCGGCACCACACCTTACGTATTAGGCGGCTTGCAAATGGCAAAACAAAATAATGTAAGCACCGGCTGTATTGTTTGCAATGAGAGAAGTGTAGTTGCTGCAGCAGCAGATTTTAAAATTGAATTGATTACCGGGCCTGAATTTGTAACGGGCAGTACAAGAATGAAAGCGGGCACTGCACAAAAAATGGTGTTGAACATGATTAGCACCACTGCCATGATCCAGTTAGGAAAAGTGCAAGGAAATAAAATGGTGGAAATGCAACTGAGCAATAACAAACTCCGCAAACGGGCTATTAATATGTTGATGCAGGAGTTAAATGTTGCCGATACTGTTGCCATCGATCTTATCAAAACATACAAAACAGTAAAAAAAGCTATTAAAGCATACCGGGAATTACATCCACACTAAGCATTTTATATTGGAATATTGTCTATTTTTATTCTGCCAGCCTTTAAAGTGTAATATCTTAGAAAACCACATCAATCAAATCCCCCTTTGATATTGTTTGCAGCCGTAAAATACCCTTTGCCGGGTAGGTATTTATTGCTGTAATGCTTTAACGTTACAGGAAAAAACTGTACCGGTGATTCACCTTTAACCAGGCTTATGAAGAGAATTTTTATTTTTTGTTTTTTATTGGCAATTATATCCTTTTCCTCCGGGCAAACACTTAGCCCGTCTGGCAGTGCTACTTATTGTGCAGGAGGAAGTGTAACACTTACGGTAAATGGCGCTTCTGCCGGTTCAAGTTTTCAATGGAAACAAAATGGCAGCAATGTAGGCACAGATCAAAATACCTATGATGCATCTGCAAACGGAAATTATACAGTGGTGGTAACACCTGCCAGCGGCCCTGCTGTTACATTGGGCCCTGTTGCAGTTAGTTCAACACCAAAACCGGTTGTAGATTTTACAGTACCTGCATTAGCATGTTCCGGAACAAGTTTTGGTTTTACTTCATCTGTTTCAAGTGGCACCCCGGGTTTTTCATACGCTTGGGATTTTGATGATGGAGGAACTGCTTCTGCACCCAATCCATCACACACATTTATTTCATTAGGATGCGGAACAGGAGTATTTAATGTGAAACTTACAGTAACAGATTCAAAAGGCTGCAGCACTTCTGTAATAAAACAAGTGAATGTAAAGCAAGCTCCTGATGTGCAGGTTGCAGACCAGAATATTTTCAGCCCGTTTAATAATTGCAGTAATTCTCCAACAGTTGCCAATCCTAACTATACCATCACCATTGATAATGCTTCGCCAAGTGCAGCCTGTATCACAAGTTATAATATCGATTGGGGTGATGGTAATATTCAAAATGGCGTTAGTTTTCCTTTAACCCATACATACACACAACTGGGTGCTTTTAATTTAAAAGTGACCGGCTTTGGCAGCAACGGATGTAATAATTCAAAAACTTATGTAATCGCTAATCAAAGTAACCCGGCAGGAAGTTTGGGTACTCTTGGTTCTACTACAAATCTTTGTGCATCTGCTACTGTACCGTTTACGATAAGCAACTGGACACTTAACTCACCCGGCACCACTTATGTTTTGGATTTTGGTGATGGTACTTCTGTTACATTAAATCATCCGCTTAATGCAGCACTTACTCCAGATACAGTCATTCATAATTACACAGCATCGTCTTGCCCCAATAGTAGTTACACCGCAATATTGAGTGTGATTAATGCCTGTGATAACACTCCTTATACAGCAGGTAATATTCAAATCAGGATAAAACCAACGGCAGATTTCGCTATCAACACAACACCTTCCTGTGTAAATACACAAATTTGCTTTAATAATACAACTACTGCCGGCAGCTATGGCCCGGCTTGTAATACCATTGCAACATATGCCTGGGATTTTGGTGATGGCAGTCCCGTAAGTAATATTGAAAACCCGTGTCATGCTTATACAACTCCGGGAACATACACAGTTACTTTATCTTCTACCAATCCATGCGGAACAACAACTAAAACAAAAGAGGTTTGTGTAGTGCAACCTTTAACACCGGGCTTTACACTTAACACAGCATTGGGCTGTATGCCGCTTACTGTGAATGCAACTGACACCACCAATCTTTTGAATAGTTGCCAGCCTCCAACATATCGCTGGGTCATTACTTACGCTTCTGCGTTTTGTGGCACTTCACAAGGCTTTGCTTTTATAAATGGCACTTCAGATACTTCTGCCAATCCATCTATCCGCTTTGATAGTGCTGGTACATATACCATCACACAAAATGTGACGAATGCCTGTGGAACTTTCACATCCAGCAAAGCAGTGGATGTAAAAAAACCACCAACAGTTTCAATTAATATTCCACCATATCCCTGCGGCGTTGTTACTATTTCACCAACTGCAACAGTTACCAATTGTGGTACTGGAACATTAGGCTATAGCTGGACATTTACTGATGCCAATCCGCTTACAGACAATACGGCTACCCCAACAGTTACCTTTACCACACCGGGGGCACACCCAATCAGTTTATCTGTTTCGAATGAATGTGGAAGTACAGTAGCAAATGAAAGTGTAATAGTTTCTGTAGCACCTAATATTAATGCAACAGCTGATCAATCTCTTTGCAGCGGTGATATTACAAACGCTGTTTCTTTCAGCAGTACTATCGGCACACCAACATACGAATGGACAAATGACAATCCTTCTATTGGCCTGGCTGCATCCGGCACAGGAGATATTGCCGCATTTACAACAACTAATACCAGCGGCACAGTAGCCGTAGCTACCATCATTGTTACCCCTGTTGTAAGTGCCAGTTGCAAAGGCGTTCCTGATACATTCACTATCACTGTTAACCCAAAACCTGCTGCACCGGTTGTAACATCACCAATTACTTATTGCTTAAATGAAACAGCTTCTGCACTTACTGCCACAGGCGATGCCAGCAATACAATTACATGGTATACCAATCCTGCATTAACAGGAGGAAGCACTACAGCACCAGCACCTGTAACTTCTGCACAGGGAACCACTTCTTATTATGTAACACAAACTAATAGTTTCACCTGCCGCAGTGATGCTTCACAAATTGATGTAACAGTTAATCCCGGTATCAATGGTAATACTATCGCTGCTAACCAAACAATTTGTGCAGGCACCGCACCAAATGCAATTACAGGGAATACAGTAACAGGCGGTAATGGCGTTTATTCTTATCAATGGCAAAGTTCATTAACTGGTACTTATCCTTGGGTTGATGTTTCGGGAGAAATAAACGCAACATTTACACCGCCTGTTCTTAATGACACTATCTGGTACAGGAGAGTAGTTACAAGTTTGCCTTGCAGTGATACTTCAAACATCATTCAAATCATTGTTCAAAGCGCTTTGTCAAATTTTGGTATTGCAGCAAATCAAACTATTTGTGAAGCAAGTACACCGGCATTACTTAATGGGCAGTTGCCAAATGGTGGTGGAGGAAATTATAATTATCAATGGTACAGCTCAACAGATAATTTTTCATGGAATATTATTGCGGGCGCTACAGGGCAGAATTATCAACCCGGCGCATTATCAACCACAACCTATTATAAAAGAGAATTGGATGCTGCACAGTGTGATGCTACTTCCAACATAGTAACGGTAACAGTAAACCCAAAACCTGTTGCTGCAATTACTGCTAATGCTGCCGGAATTTGTGTGTACGATGCAGGAAGTATTTCTTTTACTGCATCAACTGGTACAGCGCCATTTAATATAACGTTGGTAGTAAGAAAGCCCGGTGGCGCTACAGATACAATTAGACAAACAATAAATAATAATGGCCCGGCTAACATACAGGTGATTGCACCGGAAAGTGCTGCAGGAAATTATTCAATACAATTATTTGATATAACAGATGCAAATGGCTGTATAAGAACAAATATTCTTCCGGCTGTAAACATACAGGTAAAGCCAAGGCCTGTATTTGTTTTATCAGCAAGCCCTGCATCTGTTTGTAATGGTAATTCATCAACGCTTACTGTTAGCGGTGCTGATAGTTATGTATGGTCGCCGGCAGCAACACTGAGCAGTTCAACCGGCAATACAGTAACTGCAATACCAACCATTACCACCACTTATACTGTAGTTGGAACGTTAAATGGCTGTGATGAAGATTCAAGCCTTACCGTAACTGTTATACCGGGTGCTGTAGCAGCAGATGCCGGGCCCGACCAGGTATTGTGTAATCTCACAACTGCAACATTGACTGGCAATGCGCCATCGGTAAATGCAACAGGTGCATGGCGGCAGGTAAGCGGTCCTGCTGCAATCATTACAAATGCTGCTCAAAACAATTCTACTGTTACAGGACTAATTCCCGGCCGCACTTATATTTTTGAATGGAAGATAACCGGACAGGCACCTTGCCCACCGACAACATCAACAGTTAGCATTGATGTATTGTCACCAATTGTAAATACAATAAAGAATGATACAATCATTTGCAACGGTCAAACAGCTTTGATATACACAAACACTCTATCAGGTGGCAATTCAGACAGTACGGCTGCATTATATACTTATGAATGGGAGTCTACTCCACAAGGGCAAAATAACTGGGTAGTAATTGTCGGGGAAATAAATGAAACACTTTCTCAAACTCCATCAGCCAATACCTGCTACCGCAGAAAAGTAAAAACAAATTCGTTGTGTGAAACGATAAGCAATGTTGTTTGTGTTACAGTAAATCCAGCTATTACAAACAACACTATTAACACAACACAGGAAAGATGTGTAAACGTTCCGGTGAACAATCTTACTGGAACTGTTCCTACAGGTGGAGATGGTGCATTTATATATTCATGGGAAACAAGCACAGACTCTCTCACATGGTCTGCTATTGCCAATACACAAAACTACCAGCCGCCAACTTATACTACTGAAGGCGTTCATTATTTCAGAAGAAATGTAACAAGTGGTAATTGCACTGATGTAAGCAATGTTGTGAAAGTAACTGTGCATCCTGATTCAAAAGCAATTTTCAATGCATCACAAACTGAAGCATGTGCAGCATTTGATTTAAACACTGTTATTTCTGTAACGCATCTGCCAGACAGCAACGGCACTTACTCATGGTATGCTGATAATAATTTTATTGGCAGCAATACCAATGGAATATTTGCCGGATATATTATGAATGTGCCGGGAGATACGGTGGATATAAAATTGGTTACTTTAAGCCAGTTTGGTTGCAAGCCTGATTCAATGCAGATTCAGTTTGTAACCATCAGAACATCTGTGGGCAGGTTTACGAAAGATACAGCCGGCGGTTGTGGCCCACTCACAGTTAATTTCACCAACACATCCAACATCATTAACAATACCATTCAATTCTTCTGGGATTTTGGCAACGGCATTACCAGTACAGATACACAACCTTTGCCGGTAACCTTTGTACAAAGCCCGGAATTCCGGGATACTGTTTACCAAGTTTCATTAAAAGCATACAATGGTTGTGATACCACAGTGTGGAGGGATAGCATCAGGATAAGAACGAACCCCAAAGCAAGATTTGGTGTGGATACAACTTCTATCTGTTCTAATACACCCATTACAATTACTAATAATTCGCTTGGCGAACCTAATGTTTATTACTGGGATTTTGGGAACGGTGATAAAGACACCACGTTTGCAAACGGCACATTTAGTTATCGCTATAACATTGGCAACACAGTTGATACTTTCCCTATTCGTTTGATTGCAGTGAATGAATGTTCAACGGATACACAAATTATAAAAGTGAGAGTGGCGCCGAATATAATACGGCCGCAGGTTACAGTTAGCGCCAGCGAATTGTATGGCTGCACACCGCATATTGTTTCTTTCATCAATGCAACAACAGGCGCCACAAGGTTTACATGGGATTATGATGATGGCAGCCCAACAGATGTAACCAACAATGCTCAAACGATCGTAACGCATACATTCAACAACCCGGGAGTATTTACTGTAAGTATCAACATGACAAATGGATGTAGTGATACAACAGTATTTACACAAGTAACAGTGTATGCAAAACCTGCGGCATCATTCACAACAAATGCTTTGCAATATTGCCTGGGTGATACCATAAGAGTAAACAATACCTCAACCGACGCCAACAATTATCGCTGGTTCTGGGGCGATGGGCAAAGCAGTAATGGATTTGAACCAACGCATGTTTATACAACAGCAGGCAACTATACAATTTTGTTAAGGGCAGAAAGAACAAATAGTATTGGGCTTGTTTGCCTTGATACATTTATACAAGATATTACAGTATTGGTAAAACCTGATGTGAGGGTGCAGTCAAACATTACCACACCACTCTGTATTCCATTTACATTAAATGCTACAGCGCCCGGCATTATTAATGAAACTGTAACCTGGTATATTACTGATACCACAGTTACTCCATCTGTAATTATTCAAAATGGTACTGATGTCAATTATACTTTTAATAAACCCGGAACATTTACAATAAAGATGATTGCCTCTAATTCAATTGGCTGCAGCGACAGTACTTTGCTTTCGTTTGTTGTAAGAGGAATTCCGCAAGCTTCATTTACACCTTCAGTAATTACACTTTGTAAAACAGATACAATAGTTTCTTATCAAAACACAACCACCTTTAATGATTTTGGTCCACTCACCTATCGCTGGTTGGTAGATAATGTATTACAAGGAACAAACGGAAACTTTACTTATCACTATGCAGTGCCGATAAATACAATATTGCCAAAAACCTTCAATACACAATTGGTAGTAACCAACTCTGTTGGTTGTAGTGATACAGCAGTTGGTACATTGCAAATGAACCCAAATGCAAAAGCACAATTTGTCATCAACAATCCAAATGATTGTCCGCCGTTTGTTTTATCAATCAGTAATGTATCACAATATACCGCTGCATACAAATGGTATTTAAATGGTGTATTACAAGACACAGCAGTTAATCCATCCATTCTCATCACAGAACCATTAATTGCTTATACAGTTACATTGGTTGCAGATAATTTCTTTGGTTGCAAACCCGATACGTTCAATGCTGTTTTCACTTCAAGAACAAAACCAAAAGCAGCATTTAATGTGAACGATACATTGGGCTGTAATGGTAGTTTGAATATCATTACAACAAATAATACCATAAGGACAAACTCTTATATATGGGATTGGGGCGATGGCACAGCACAAACATCATTTATCAATCCAACACATTTATATAATACACAAGGGCAATACATCATTTCATTGGTGGCAAGTGACGGCAGTTGTAAAGACACTGCTTATAAAACTGTCCGTGTTTCTCAGAAACCGGTTGTAGATTTTTCAGTGAATGATTCTGTTACTTGCGATACAGCAAGGATACATTTTACAAACCTCACCACGGGTGCAGTAAATTATCTATGGACGTTCGGTGATGGCTCTACAAGCAATTTATTTGAGCCTGATAAAAACTTTGCACCAAGTGCTTCTTACTACACGGTAAAACTGGAAGCATCTAATAATCTGGGATGTAAAGACATTGCCATCAAAGCAAATTTGATTTTAGCTAAAGTACCGCCAGCAGGAGATTTTGTTATTAATCCATCAGCAACTATTTCTATTCCTCAATACAGCTTTGGTTTTACCAACATCACAACGGATGATATTAATTACACTTATCAATGGAATTTAGGTGACGGCACATTTGCCAATACAAGAGATGTAATAGACCATAAATACAATGACACCGGCAGCTACGAAGTGATGATGATAGTATTTGACAATAAGAATGGTTGTCCTGATACTACAATAAAGATTGCAAGCATACAAGGGCAGCCTGGTTATTTATATGTACCCAACGCATTTTATCCAAACAGTTTGCAAATGCAGTTCAGAACATTCAAGCCAATTGGTAAAGGATTGGCAGAATATAAATTCCAGGTATTTGATGCATGGGGCAAATTATTGTTTGAAACAATGGAACTGGATGCAGCCGGCAGTCCTGTTGTTGGCTGGGATGGAACAGATATGAAAACTAAAAAACCAATGCCGCAGGATGCGTATGCATGGAGGATAGTTGCAAAATTCCGAAATGGACGTCAATGGGATGGTATGAGCTATAGCAACAACCGGGAAGGCAGCCCCGGCAATACATTTGGAACGGTAACATTATTCAGGTAAAAGGCACACTATGAAACAAAAAATATTTTTATTCATTACAATAATAACTGTTGGTTTAAAACTAACAGCACAGGACGCCCTGTACACACAGTTTCACTATGCCCCTGTTTATTTAAATCCTGCATTAACAGGCACCGGAAAAAATAATGTACGTATGTCGGCTGTTACAAAAATGCAGTGGTTCAATTTATACAAACCATTTAAGTATATCGCAGGCGCTGTTGATTATTCTGTATATGATGAAAGCCTGCGAAACGTAGTGAATCTTGCATTTGCTGTCAACCATACAAGCAAAGGATACATACGCAACACAGGTATTTCAGGCGTTGTCGGCAGAAGTTTTGGAACAAACAATGGTGAATGTTCTAATTGGTTTTTGAGTTTGGCATTACAGGCTGGTTACAACTTCAGTGCTGTAAATAACAAAGAGTTTGTTTTTATTGACCAGCTTGATCAGAATGGTATGACAGGCGCAGCATCCTCGGTTGATCTTTTTGTAAATGGCACTAATAAAAATTATTTTGACATGAACGCTGGATTTGTTTTTACCTGGAATGATGTGATGCTTGGCGGGGCAGTTCATCACCTGAACGAACCTAATATTAGTTTTAATGGTAAGCCGGAAAATGGAAGGTTACCAAGAAAAGTGACGGCACACATTGGCTATGTATATGACCAGGGAAATATAAAACTGAAGCCGACTATTATTGGTATGATGCAAGGGCAAAGTAAAGCACTGATAGCTGGTTTACTGTTCGACTTTAATGAATTCCCAATACAATTGGGCTGCTGGTACAGGAACAACCAGGGTTTTAATTATAACAATGCGTTCAGTATTGGCTTTACATGGAAATGGGGTGAAGGCAGAATGGCATCAACCCGTAGTAATGATTTTGCCAACCGCATGGGCATTAGTTATGATGCTGAATTTAACAAACCTGGTATTGGCACCACCCATGGCAGTTTTGAGTTTGGAATACAAAAAGACATTATTGTGGATGATAATTTAAAATGCCCAACGGCATCGTCGGGCATTTGTAACTATAAGTTTCCGTGGGAGTTTTTTTAATTGTTTTTCTTTGGAGGTTGAAGGTCATCTATTCCGATTTCTTTAATGTCGTTATCCAGGGCATCAGGTTTGTTTTCTAATGTTTTTCTTACAAAAAGATAACCTCCAAATGCACAGAATAACGAGATGCCTATGATAGCGAAGGGATTTGTTTGTCCAAACATCGAAAAACCAATCATCAGCCCGATAACTTCACACACAATCCATGCAAAAATGGTGTACACTTTCCATGTCATGGGTTTTAAGCCTTTTTTTATTGCAATACTGCCGTTCATTTTACAAAGAAAATACAGTGCCACTATCTCTAACATAAAATCAGTTTTTTATTCTTAATCATTTCCTCACCTAAGTTCTTTATAAATACAATTGTTTGCAATAACTGGATTTTAAAATTTTGTAAAACTTTTTATACCAGCTCAATATCAAAATTTGACAGTTGCACAAACTGGCTAATCCTTTCATCAATTTCTGCTTTAGTTATTTCTTTCAACCTGTTAGGCCCAAATTTTTCCACGCAGAAACTTGCCAGTGCACTACCCACAATTATCGCCCTCTTCATATTTTCAAAACTGATGTCTTTTGTTTTTGCCAAATAACCAATAAAACCGCCGGCAAATGTATCGCCTGCGCCAGTTGGGTCAAATACTTCTTCAAGCGGTAATGCCGGCGCAGAAAAAACATGTGTATCATGAAACAATAAAGCGCCATGCTCGCCTTTTTTTATCACTAAAAACTTAGGCCCCATCGTCATAATTTTTTTTGCAGCTTTTACCAAGGAGTATTCACCGCTAAGTTGTCTTGCTTCACTATCGTTCACCATCAGCACATCCACCTCTTTCAATACTGTTTTTAAATCATCCAAAGCGATATCCATCCAAAAGTTCATAGTATCCAGCACAATTAGCTTTGGCCTTGTCTTCAATTGTTTGATAACGCTTAGTTGTGTGGCAGGTGCCAGGTTTCCCAATAATAAAAACTCAGCGCCCTGGTAACTGTCAGGCACTACCGGTTTAAAATTTGCCAGTACATTTAAGTCGGTAACCAGTGTATCACGGCTGTTCATATCCAAGTGGTATTTACCGCTCCAGAAAAATGATTTTTCATCTTTTACAATTTCAACACCTTCCAGCTGAACGCCTCTTTTTTTCATTTCATCCATTTCGGCCTGTTCAAAATCGTAACCAACCACTGAAACCAATTGTACAGGTTGAGTAAAGTAACTTGAAGCGTAGGCAATATATACATTGGCGCCGCCAACAATTTTGTCAACTTTTCCAAAGGGGGTTTCAATTGCATCAAAGGCCATAGAGCCAACCGATATTAAAGACATGGTATTTTTTTTAGTGATAAAATTTTAAGCGGTGCAAAAGTAATGGATTGACGGGTGTTTTAGCTAAGTTGCAGCAAGTTTTATGCTGCTGCACATACATCCAGATAATCCACAGCCACGGCTTGTAAAGCAAGTGGTGGAATGCCTGAAAGATGGCGGTGTGATAATTTATCCTACCGATACTATTTATGGTATCGGCTGCGATATTTTGCAGCACAAAGCCATTGAGCGTATTTGTAAAATTAAAAATGTGGATCCACAAAAGGCACAGTTGAGCTTTATTTGTAAAGACCTCAGCAACCTCAGTGATTACACAAAAAGTATTGATACGCCATTGTACAGGATGCTGAAGACTTATTTGCCGGGCCCTTATACTTTTATTTTGCCAGCCAGTAAGCAGGTGCCAAAAGTTTTACAGAGCAAAAAAAGTACTATCGGCCTGCGTGTGCCTGATAATATTATTTGCCAGAATTTTTTAGGTGAATTAGGAAACCCGATACTTAGTGCTTCGTTACCGGGAGATATGGTGGAAGAATACACCGACCCGGAAATAATTTATGAAAGATTTGAAAAGCAGGTTGATCTTGTTATTGATGGCGGCATTGGCGGAATGATTCCTTCTACGATTGTTGATTGCACTACTGGTGAATGGACGGTGATAAGGGAAGGGTTAGGAGAGTGGGAATGATGGATTGTTGAAAAGAGCATTAAAATTACTGAGGCTGGCAACAATTTAGCGATATAACCATGTCTCCATTTAGAGATCACCCTTCCACCAAAAATAAATACACCTCTTTTGGGCCATGTACTCCTGTTACTAAGGTTTTTTCAATGTCTGCTGTTCTGCTGGGGCCGCTGGCAAATGTGATAAAGGATGGAATATTACCGGCATACTTTTCTTTAATAGCCTGCAACCCATCTTTTACATCATACAGCAATTGCTTTGTATAAGCGATACAGATATGTACCGGTGCATACACACTTACAGTACGGCCACCTTCCTGTGCAGCACTTAATACAATAGTGCCGGTTCTTGCCACCAGGTATTCGCAACCTGTAATGGAAGCGTCACAGCTTTCTAATGCAATGGTATTGCTAAAGCTTTCGTTCCATTTGCTTTCATTGCAGTAAATCTTTGTCCATTCTTTGTTAGCAATCAGCAGCTGCACTTGTTCAATCATTTCTTTTTCATCTATGCAGTAAATAAATTTGCCTTGTAGTTTGGTAAACGCTTCTGCAAATACAACAGAGAGCTCATCATCAGCTGGATGAAAAATACGCTCATTGTTTTCTGCCGCCGGAAAAGGCAAAGGCACCGGGTTAGCCAGTGCCTTTTTTATTTTATCTAAAATATTTTCTCTTGCGCTCATCAGAATTTTTGATCGGGTATAGAAGTGTCGTCTGGCACATCAAGCGCTTTCTTTTCTTCAAATGGCCTCTTGCCGATAAGCAATTCCACATCGCTTTTAAATAATACTTCTTTCTTTAATAATTCTTTCGCCAGTAATTCCACATCGCCTTTCTTTTCAGTTAGCAATTGTTTTGTTCTTTCGTATGCCTTCTCAATTAGTTTTCTTACTTCTTCATCAATCATCTTGCCTGTTTCTTCACTAAATGGCTTTACAAAAGAATTTTCTTGTGAAGGATCGTAATAGCTTACATTCCCTACTTTACTGTTCATGCCATATACCGTTATCATGCTGTATGCAATTCTTGAAATCTGCTGCAGGTCGTTGCTGGCACCGGTACTTATTTTTCCAAAGAAAATATCTTCGCTTGCCCTGCCGCCAAGTGTCATACAAATTTGATCCATTAGTTGATCGGTATTGTACAGGTATTGTTCTTTTGGTGTGTATTGTGCATAGCCCAATGCTGCAGAACCTCTCGGCACCACGGTAACTTTTAATAATGGGTAAGCATGTTCTAAATACCAGCCGCATATAGCATGGCCGGCTTCGTGATAGGCAATAATTTCTTTTTCTTCTGGCGAAATGATTTTGTTCTTTTTTTCCAGGCCGCCAATTACCCTGTCAATTGCATCCTGGAAGTCGCCCATGTCCACTGCATCTTTGTTTTTTCTTGCAGCAATCAAAGCAGCTTCGTTACACACATTGGCAATATCTGCACCAGCAAAGCCGGGGGTTTGTTCTGCCAGTTTATGAATATCCAGTGTTGAAGATATTTTTATTGGGCCAAGATGCACTTTAAAAATTGCTTCTCTTCCTACTAAGTCTGGTTTGTCAATTGTTATCTGCCTGTCGAAACGACCCGGGCGGAGTAATGCAGAGTCTAACACATCAGGCCTGTTGGTAGCAGCTAATATGATAATGCCAAGGTCAGTTCCAAAACCATCCATTTCAACCAATAACTGGTTCAAAGTATTTTCTCTTTCATCATTGCTCATCATCACATTTTTTCCTCTTGCCCTTCCTATTGCATCAATTTCATCAATGAAAATTATACAAGGTGCTTTCTCTCTGGCTTGTTTGAATAAATCTCTTACACGGCTGGCACCAACGCCAACAAACATCTCCACAAAGTCACTACCACTCAAGCTAAAGAAAGGCACCTGTGCTTCACCAGCAACGGCTTTTGCAAGCAAAGTTTTACCAGTACCCGGAGGACCGATCAATAAAGCGCCTTTTGGAATTTTACCACCGAGTGCAGTGTATTTTTTTGGATTTTTTAAAAAGTCAACAATCTCCATCACTTCCACTTTGGCTTCATCCAAACCTGCCACATCACCAAAATTGATATTCACTTTAGAAGCCTTGTCAAACAATGTTGCTTTTGATTTGCCAATATTGAAGATGCCGCCTGGCCCACCGCCAGAACCTCCGGGGCCGCCAACCTTCCGCATCATCATTATAAACAACAGACCGATTAAAAGTATTGGCAGCAATGTTGTTACCAATTGGGTAAACACTTCACCTTCTTCATCTGGAAAGTCTGGTACTTTTCTTACTGTTGGGTTTTTTTCATAAAAACCATTCTGATTCATCAATTCAGTAATGGTTTTATCTTTCGAAATGCCAAAATATAATTGGGAGCCAGTGTTTTTTGCAATGGCATCGTACTGTCCTTTCTCGGTAAAAATGCGTTTGTAAAAGTCAGCATGCTTTGATACTGAATCTTTGTACAGGAAGACCCTGACGATGCTTTTGTTTTGTACAGTTTTTGTTTTCTCTACATCGCCCAGCTTCACCATTTCATAAAAATTTACTTCGCTGGTTTCAATACCTGCTATGGATACACCTCTTACAAGATTGTACCCAACCAGTGCGGCAAAGAGTATTCCGTAAATCCAATATATATTGAACCGTGGTTTCTTTTTGTTCTGATCTTCACCCGGCTGGGGCAGGTTATTAGGGCCTGGCTTCCTGTTCGTTTCCGTTGTGTTTTCTTCTGCCATAAAATACGTTCTTACAATTTTGTTTTAGTTGTTTGTTAAGGTATAACAATAAAGTAGCTTAATCGTTGTGTTCAATCATAGGGGCGTCGCTCCACATTTCTTCCAACTTGTAAAATTTTCTTTGTTCGCTCATAATTACATGCACCACAATATTTACATAGTCAATCAATATCCATTGCAGCGCTTGCCTGCCTTCATGCTTAAATGGGCGCTCTTCACATTTTATTTTTACTTCATCTTCTACATGATCAGCAATTGCTTTCAATTGCGTAGTGTTGTTTACTTCACAAATCACAAAAAAATCGGCTACTGCCTCTGGTATTTTTCTAAGGTCGAGGCTTACAATGTTTTCACCTTTTCTTTCCTGGATTGCGTTAATGATTGCTTTAAAAATTTTGCTGTTACGGGTGAGCCTGGTGGCTGTGTTCTTCTTGCGTTCTGATAACACGGTGAGATTATTCAAATGCTTTTGTTTTCTGTTTTTAATATTATTGCTTTAGCTATCCGGCTTTTCTTTTTTTTGTGCCGGGTGAAATGTAGCTTGCAACGGGTTCAAAAATACAATTTCTTTACTAACAAACCCTGCTGCCGGCTTAAAACCCGGGCACATGCTTTAGCGCAATGAAATTTTAAAATAATTATGTCTTTCGCCAATTCTCATTTTATCATTCTCAACAGCGTGGACAGCACCAACAACTATGCCATGGCACAGGTGCATGCTGCATTGCCACAACATGGGGATGCTTTTTTTGCATACCAGCAAACTGGCGGTAAGGGGCAACGGGGTAAAAACTGGCTTACAGGAAACGGTGAAAATATTGCCCTTAGTATTATAGCCGAGCCAAAACAATTACAAGTGGCAGAACAATTCAGGTTATCGGTGGCGGTGGCATTGGGTTGTTATGATTTTTTTAGTGCTTATGCAGGAGATGAAACTTTTATAAAATGGCCCAACGATATTTATTGGCGTGACAGAAAGGCAGGGGGCGTGCTTATAGAAAATGTAATTGGAAAAAACAGAAAGGATGAAAGCAACTGGAAGTATGCAGTGATTGGCATTGGCATAAACATTAATCAAACAGTGTTTGATACAACATTGAAAAGTGTGGTGTCTCTAAAGCAAATAACAGGTAAAAATTTTGATGTGGTTGAATTAGCAAAGGAACTTCATCAAAAAGTTTTAAAAAGAATTGATTCGGCTGTTGCTGGCGATTTTAATGAGTTGCTAAAAGAGTACAACACATTTCTTTTTAAAAAAGATTGTGTTGTTAAGTTGAAAAAAGGAACTATTGAATTTGATACAATAATAAAAGCAGTAACTGATAAAGGGCAATTGTATACAGTTGACCGAATTGATAATTTTTTTGATTTTGGGGAAGTGGAGTGGGTGATGTAAAAATTTTAGAGTTGTAAAGTTTTGTTATGAAATGATATTTAGAAAAAGCCAGGCTAAACGTCTAAACCTTTAAACCCCGGGACCAATTTATGGCGCAAGCCTTTCTATTTTCCATTCCCCATTTTGTAGCAAAGTATATTGCAGCCTGTCGTGAAGTCTGCTTGGCCTTCCCTGCCAAAATTC
>CAZBTD010000007.1:42684-60392 GCA_964494815.1 uncultured Ferruginibacter sp.
TTCTATTAAGAATGGTAAAAGCCGATAGCCTCCCCAGTGCGGTGGCCTGGTAATTGGATTTTCAGTAAAGTGCTCCTCGTATTTTTTTACGTTTTCTTCAATTTCAGTTCTGTTTTTTATTACTTTACTTTGCGGAGATGCCCAGGCACCTACCTGGCTCCCTACAGGGCGTGAAAAAAAATAATCATCGCTTTCTACAGGGTTTATTTTTTCAACTATTCCCTCAATTCTTATTTGCCGTTCAAGCTCTTTCCAAAAAAATACCATGGCGGCATTAGGATTTTCTGCAAGCACTTTTCCTTTGTGGCTTTCATAATTGGTAAAAAAAATGAATCCATTTTCATCGTAGCCTTTTAATAAAAGGATTCTTGCCGATGGAATTCCACCTTTGGTAGCTGTGGCTAATGTAAAGGCATTCACTTCATCTATTTCGCTTGCTGCTGCTTCATCCCACCAGGCGGTAAATTGTTGAATGGCATCTGACTTGGCATCAGCTTCCGAAAAACTTTCGAGTTTATAATCCCTTCTTATATCGGCTATGTTATTCATGCGGCATTATTTGTACTGCAAAGTTTATGGAAACAAACAGAATGTAAAAACCTTACTGATAATAATCAGTTTGGGGTATTATTGTCAGAAGCAGCTTTTAATTTTTCAATTTCCTCTTCAGCATTGGCCAGCTGGCTTTCCAGCTCTGCAATACGTCCTGAGTATTGCACCTGGGTGATGTGTTGCATATTCATTTGCTGAAGCCTCTCGGTAAGATCGTTTAACTGGGCAGTAAGGTGATTGTACTTTGTTTTAATTTCTTCCAACTGGTACCCTGTACTTACAGACTGGGTTACCTGCTTTTCAAGTTCGGTTTCTTTTTGTACTGCGGCTTCGGCTTTTTGCATAAGTTCATTTACACAGTTTCTTGCTATTTTCAATTCCTCAGCCTGTAAATCAAAATGGCTTTTTAGTTCAACACCCTCTGCTGCTTTTGTCTCCAGTTCCCTCTGCTGAATATTTTTTGTTGTTACAATTTGTTGTTCTTCCTGCAATAGTTGTTTTAATATTTCATTTTCAGCCGCCAGGCGGGCAACAAGTTGTTCTGTTTCTGTAAGGGTGCTGTTTTCCATGTTTCAAAGGTAATATTAAATGCTGCCGCCGTTAACAAGCGATGATTCAAGTGTAAGTTCCTGGCGAACGGCGGTGTCTTCAATACAGGCCATCATGCTTTTAAAAGCCAGCTTCCCCAGTTTGTAGCCACTTGTTTCAGCATATGTAATTTCGGGATAATATAGCTTTGGTATAAAGCCATTGCTAATAGCAATTACAGATATATCACGGGGAATTTTTAGTTCTGCCTGTTGTATTGCTTTCATAGCTCCTGTAAGTATTTCATCACTCATGCAAAACACCGTATCAGGTTTTTCCACAAGGGCATCTGTTGTTGCATTCAATGCTTCTTCTGAACTATTTACATGACGGATAAGTACTTCTATTTTACTATTGGTAGTCTTTATAAAAGCCTCTAATCTTTTTTTTGTGATAGAAAGATTTTTGTTTCCAAAGAGTGCCAGCACTTTTTTCTTTTTCTTATCAATAATAGCGGTAGCGGCTATGGTTGCTGATGCTTCATCGGCAACACATACCTTGTTAAGCTTGCTTTCTTCCGGTACTTTGTCAAAAAAAATAACAGGCACCTCCATATTTACAAGTTTCGTGAATGGCTCTATATTAATTGTACTGGCTGATATACAGGCAAACAAACCTCTTATCCGGTTTTGCCTGCACAGTTTGATGTTCTCTTTTTCTGATTCTGGATTGTCGCCGCTTTGCAGTATCAGCATACTGTATTGCTTTTTTCTGCATTCTTCTTCTACTGCAGCAATAAATGAGTCATAAAAAAAATTAGAAATGGAAGGAACAATCAATCCAAACAGGTTGTTTTGGCTGGTGCGTAATTGAATGGCATTTGCATTAGGCTCATAATCTAATGCGTCAGCCAACTCGGTAACCCTTAGTTTGGTTTTATCAGAAATATCAGGATGATCTTTAAGCGCCCTTGATACGGTTGAAATACTAAGGCCAAGCATTTCTGATATCTTTTTCAATGTGGCATTATTCATACTGCAAGTTAAGAGGAAATTTTTTTTACACAACAAAGCGTTTCGCAAACAATATCGCAAACGTTTGTTGAAAAATCAAAGGTTTGCAAAACGAACTTTAAAAAAATGCTTGGTATTTATTATAAAATAGTTTTACTTTTATAACATAATTGCTGCCAATGAATTGCCCTCCAAGCTACTCTTTAGCAGTATATTATATAAAGTATCTATTACCAAAACATAAAACTTACCGATTATGCATCTTGCAATGATGAAAAGATGTGCTATGCTGCTTATAGCCATCTTCGGGTTCACAGCGTTTTCGCTAGCCCAAACCGTTACCGGAACGGTTACAGACAAAAAGGGTGATCCCCTTCCCGGTGTTACCGTAACAGTTAAAGGAACAAAGAACGCAACCTCTTCCAATGCTCAGGGAGTTTATACCCTGAATAATGTTGGAGCTGATGCTGTACTTGTGTTTACAGGTGCCGGCGTAACAAAGCAAGAAATTGCTGTTGCTGGTAAAAGCTCTGTAAGTACCAGTCTCGACGCATCAGTTAGCAATTTGAACGAAGTTGTTGTGGTGGGTTATGGAACCCGGAAAGTAAAGGATGCAACCGGCTCGGTGGCGTCATTGTCAACAAAAGATTTTAATAAAGGACAGATTTCCACGCCTGAACAATTGCTTCAAGGTCGTACACCTGGTGTGGTTATCACAAGTGCAAGCGGTGAACCAGGTGCTGCTGCAACAATAAATATTAGGGGAAGTGCTTCTATAAGAGGCAACCAGGAGCCACTTTATGTAGTTGATGGTGTTCCCATCAGCGGTGGCGGTACTTCTGGTTCTGCAAGTGGTATTGAAGGAAGTTCTTCTCCAAAAAATCCATTGATGTTTTTGAATCCTAATGATATCGAAAGTATCAGTATTTTGAAAGATGCATCTTCTGCAGCAATATACGGATCAAGGGGAGCAAACGGTGTAATTATCATTACAACTAAAGGAGGTAAAGGAAATAAGGGTTCCTTCCAGTTTAGTGCTTCAACCAGCATTGCCAGTGTTGCTAAAAAGTATGATTTGCTTACTGCATCTGACTTTATTTCTTCAATAAAAGACATTAAGAAAAAAGCTGGGTTAAGCGATGCTGATATAGCGGATCAATTAAAAACAATTAATAAAGGTGCTAATACTGACTGGCAGGATGAAATCTTTAGAACTGCAATTTCACAGAATTATAACCTAGGTTGGGGTATAGGAAGAAAAAGCACTAATGTTCGCTTGAGTGGTTCATATGACAAACAGCAGGGGACTATCAAAAAAACAGGCCTAACAAGATTGACCGGAAAATTGAACTTTACACAGAAATTCCTTAATGATAAATTAAGGTTTGATTTGAACTCTACGGTATCAAATGTAAAAAATCAATATCCTCCACTTACAAATAATGCAGGTTACCAGGGAAGCTTAATTGGTGCTGCTATTACATTTAATCCAACTTACCCAATATCTACAGGAAATGGTTTCTATGATCCAGGTGATGGCAACAGGAATCCTGTTCAAATGCTTACCTATTTTAATGACAATGATAACATAACCCGTTATTTGAATAACCTCAGCGGTACTGTTGAGTTAGTCTCTGGCCTTACTTATAAAGCAACTTTGGGTTATGACAGGTCAATAGGCGAAAGATTGTCTTTTGCTGACCCAAGACTTACCAGTGCTTACGGTGGTACCAATAATATATTTGGTAAAGATCTTCAAAACCCAATCACTAATAATGGACGTGGTTTTAAGCAGAATGTTTCAATTAAATCAGTATTGGTTGAGCATACTCTTAACTACGACAAAACTTTCAACGATAAACATAACGTTAAAGGATTGTTGGGTTATTCTTATCAAACAACCGAATCTCAGTACAATGGGTACATAGGATGGGGACTTACTAAAACCAACGCAACAAATCCCTTCATGGGGCCGTACAATGAGTTGCCTAACAATAGTTTTAATCAATACGACAATTATTATTCGGATGTTCCAAGCTTTACCAAATCAGACCTTCAGTCCTATTTTGGAAGAGTTGAATATTCATTTGAAGATAAATACTATTTAACAGGTACTGTAAGGATAGACGGGTCTTCAAAATTTGGTAAAGACAATAAATATGGAACATTCCCTGCATTTGCTGCTAAATGGAGGCTGATAAAAGAAGCATTCGCTGCTAATTCACTTGGCCGTATTTTCAGCGATATCAGCATCAGGGCTAACTATGGTATTCTTGGAAGCCAGGATGGATTGGGTGCTTATGACGCCATTAACCAGCAAAGAACATACTTTGATAATAACGGGAATATTGCCACCCAGCTGATTCACCAGGGTAATACTAAACTTAAATGGGAGCAAGCCACCACATCTGGTGTAGGGATAGACTTCGCTCTTGCTAATAACAAGTTAAGCGGTACTGTTGATTATTATTCAACAAAAAGAAAAGACATTCTGTTTTTCGGTCCAGTACCAGGTGGTTTTAGTGCAACTTCTTATTACTTCTCTAACCTGCCAGGATTTGTGTTGAACAAAGGACTTGAAGTAAGCTTGAATTATAATGTAATTAAAACCAAAAACTTTAGTTGGAGCGTTAACTATAATATGACGTTCCTTAAGAATGAAGTAAAAGACATGAATGTAACGGTAAATACCGGAGCTGTAAGCGGCCAGGGATTATCCGGTGCGTATGCACAAACAATTAAAGATGGTTATCCACTCTTTACATGGAAAATGCCGGTATTTAATGGTTTTGACAAAGATGGTTATGCTATTTATGCTGATGGCGGTAAAGACCAGATTTTGGGAAGCGCTTTGCCTACATTCCTTGCTGGCCTTACCAACAACTTTACATACGGCAGGCTTTCTGCAAGTGTATTTGTAAATGCAACCACAGGATTTTATATTTACAACAATACTGCAAATGCTGTGTTACTTAAAGGAAGTTTAAATACTGCACACAATGTTGACTATGCTACTGCTAATACTAACGAAAGTGTTATTAACCCAGGAAGTGTTTCAACAAGATTCCTTGAAAAGGGAGATTTTGTAAGGATTGCCAACGCAACACTGAGCTATTCATTCGATGTTAAGAGTAAAGCTCTTAAATCACTTTCAGCGTATGTATCAGGACAAAATCTTGCATTGTTTACTGGTTACTCAGGATTGGACCCTGAAGTAAACGTAGATAAGAACATTAACGGATATCCTTCAAGAGGCTTTGATTATGCAGGTTATCCCAAAGCAAGAACATTTACTGTAGGTGTTAATCTTGGCTTTTAATTCTAACTTATAAAATTGAAAAAATGAAAAATATAATTAATAGAAGCAAATTGATATTGCCAGTTTTGGCACTCTCTGCAGTATCATCTTGTACCAAATTGGATACAAAACTTAAAAACCCTGATTCGGAGGCGCCGGCCAGCAGTGCAGGTGCTCCTGAAGCATCTTCATTGTCTAAGGTTTATGAAATTTCTCTTAATCAACTTGTAGGCCAGGGCAACTGGTTTGCAATGTCGGAGCATACTACTGATGAATTAATGGGCCCCACACGTGGAACCGATTGGGATGACTTCGGCACTTGGCGTAAACTCCATCTTCATACATGGGATGGTTCTCACAATCAGATAAATGATACATGGAACGGGATTAATGGTGCGTTATTCCAAACTACCTTGTTAGCAGAATCAACAACAGCTCCTGCAGCAGATGTAGCAGAAGCGAAATTCCTAAGAGCCTATATGTCGTACATCGCTTGTGATTTGTGGGGGCAAGTACAACACAGGCCAGCTACTGCAGCTGTAGATGTAATACCTGATGTGTATACAAGATCTGAAGCCATTGACTTTATCATTAGTGAATTAGAATCTGTAATACCAACACTGCCATCTTATACCCACGCAACAAGGAATAAGGCAACTAAGGAAGCAGCGCAATTTCTTTTAGCAAAAGCTTATTTAAATAAAGCTGTATTTAAGCAAGATCCTGCATCACCAGCTGGGCCATTCTCTTTTGACGCTGCAGATATGAACAAAGTAATTGCTCTTTGCGATGCTATTAAATCAAATAGCGAATTAAGTGTTGCTGATGATTACTGGGATAACTTTAAGTGGACTAACGGAGCCACCTCTACAGAAAATATCTTTGTGCGCCAGAACAGTCAGGGTATAAATGTTGTATGGGCTTCATGTATGGGCAACCACTATAATATGCCCCCAGATGGCTGGAATGGTTTTACAACACTGTCTGACTTTTACAACAGCTTTGATGATGCAGATGTAAGGAAGAAAAAGGATATTACCGGGTTTACTGAATTAACCGGAAGGCCTGCAGGGTTTCTTATTGGCCAGCAAAAAGGCCCTCAGGGAAAATCAATTGGCAATCCAATAGTTGACTTAAAAGACAGGAGCGGTAACCCATTGATATTTACATCAGATGTAAGTCTTTTCTTCTCAACAGAAAGTAAAGGTATTCGTACTAATAAATACCCGCTGGATCCAAATACAATGAATGGGGGAGGTTGGAGTAGTGCAAATGAGTTTGTATTATTCCGTTTATCTGACGCTTTGTTGATGAAAGCGGAAGCCATTCTACGTGGTGGCACAGCTACAGGTGGAGAAACAGCAGCAAGCCTTGTTAACAGTATTCGTGCTAAAAGGAATGTAGCTGCTCTTGCCTCTGTTGATCTTACTTCATTACTTGCAGAAAGAGGACGTGAACTATATCTTGAAGCATGGAGAAGAAATGATCTTATCAGGTTTGAGAAATTTAATGACCCTGTAATTGAAAGGTCAACTGCATCCGATCCAAGCAGGGTGGTTTTCCCAATACCTATTATTGCATTGTCATCAAATCCTAACCTAAAACAAAATGTTGGGTACTAATTAAAATTTGTTTTTCATTGATAAAGCAAAGGCCATTTATTTAATGGCCTTTGTTTATTTTTACCTGTATTATGCACAGACTTGCACTTATTGCTTTTGTCGTACTTTATATCTCCTGTAACAATTCACCTTCTGCAAATCAGCTTTTTTCATTAGCTGAAGAAACAAACATCAATTTTATTAATAGCATTAAGGAAACAAAAGAATTTAATGTTTTTAAATACCGCAATTTTTATAATGGAGGCGGCGTAGCTGCAGGTGATTTGAATAATGATGGCCTGCCCGATTTGTTTTTTACTGCTAACCAGGGGGCAAATAAACTTTATCTCAACAAAGGAAACTTTAAGTTTGAAGATATTTCTGAGAAAGCTGGATTTGGTGATAAGAAACAATGGAGCACAGGTGTGGTATTTATTGATATAAATAATGATGGCTGGCTTGACATTTATGTATGCAATGCTGGCAATATGATGCAGCCGGCATTAAGAAAAAATCAGTTATTTATTAATAATCGTAACCTCACATTTACAGAAAAGGCAGCAGAATATGGGCTCGATAATGATGGCTATAGCACCCAGGCATCTTTTTTTGATTATGATTTAGATGGCGACCTCGATTGTTTTTTAGTAAACAACAGCCCTATACCTGTGAATGCATTAAACTTTGCTAACCAGCGGGACACTATTGCCAGCAAATGGCAGGTAGCAGATTTTTTAAAAGGTGGAGGAGACCACTTATATAAAAACGAGGGTGGAAAATTTGCAGAGATAACAAAACAGGCTGGTATACATGGCGGTCTCATAAGCCTTGGGCTGGGCGTTACTGTTGGTGATGTAAACGCAGATGGCTGGCCAGATGTATATGTTTCTAACGATTTTTTTGAAAGGGATTATTTATACATCAACCAAAAAAACGGAACTTTTATTGATGAACTGGAGCAGCGCATACAACATACAAGCCTTTCGTCAATGGGAGCCGATATACAGGATGTTAACAATGACGGCCACCCTGATTTATTTACAACCGATATGCTGCCATATGATGATTACAGACTAAAGGCAAATACATCATTTGAAGGGTATGATCAGTATCACTTAAAACAAACCCGTGGTTTTTACAACCAGTTTACGCAAAATGCCCTGCAGGTAAATGATGGCAGGGGTAAGTTTTATGAAACAGCTTTTTTTAGCGGAGTAGCAGCCAGCGACTGGAGTTGGGGTGCATTAATGTTTGATGCAGATAATGATGGCATGAGTGACATTTTTGTTTGTAATGGAATTTTTCGTGACGTAACTGACCAGGACTTTATTGACTTTTTTGCAAATGAAGTGGTGCAGCAAATGGTAATAAGCGGCAAGAAAGAAGAAGTAAATACTATTACAGATAAAATGCCATCTAATCCGATACCAAATAAAATGTTCAGGAATACCGGCAATTTGCATTTTGATGATGTAAGTGGTGAATGGGGACTTTCAAAACCAACATTTTCAAATGGGGCAGTTTACGCTGACCTGGATAATGATGGCGATCTCGATCTTGTTGTAAATAATGTGAACCAAAAGTCGCTGCTGTATAAAAACAACAGCCGTGAACAAACCGGTAATGATTATATTACGGTATCAGTAAAGTATAAACCTTCAAACTCTTTTGGTATTGGTACAATGATAAAAGTTTACCAGGGTAACCAGGTGATTGTACGGGAAATAATGCCAAGCCGTGGCTTTCAATCTTCTGTTGAGTATAGGCAAACTTTTGGATTAGGGAAAGCCGCTGTTGATTCACTTGTTGTTGTCTGGCCCGATGGAAAAACTACAGCAATTCATAAACCAGAAAAAAATAAACAGCTAAGTATAGATTATACAACCAGTTCAGCAAAGCAGGCCTTACAATCAATTAACTTCAGTACATTATTTGAAAAAATACCACTTGCCTTTGATAAACATACAGAAGACGAATATGTAGATTTCTATGACGAAAGAAATATTCCTTTCATGCTTTCACGCCAGGGGCCTAAGGCTGCAACTGGCGATGTAAATGGCGATGGTATGGATGACATTTATGTAGGTGGGGCAAAGGGGCAGCCTGCTCAATTGTACATCCAAACGGTGGGAGGGTTTATAAAAAAAGAAGTACCCGACTTTGCAACTTTTTCTTTTAATGATATTACTGCAGCTTTCTTTTTTGATTGTGATAAAGATGGTGATCTTGATTTATTTGCAGGAGGAGGTGGAAATTTTGCACCGGCAAATTCGGGAGCTTATCTCAATCAGCTTTTTTTAAATGATGGCAAAGGAAGCTTTGTCTTAAAGCGTGGCGGGTTTCCATTTAGTTCTACTAATTGTGGTGTTGCTTTGCCAATAGATTATGACAGGGATGGGAATCTTGATATTTTTATAGGCAGCCGAAGTGTACCACAAAACTATGGAGAAACACCAAAGAGTTACCTATTCCATAATGACGGGGCAGGAAATTTTAAGGATGTTACAACCGCAGTAGCACCGCTGTTGATAGATGCAGGAATGATTACATCCGCATCTTATGCAGATATAAATAAAGACGGAAAAAATGAACTGATACTTGCAGGAGAATGGATGTACCCAAAAGTATATTCTTATAATGGCACATCATTCAAAGAAATAGATACCGGGCTTGAAAAATTATATGGCTGGTGGCAATCTGTTGCCACGGCTGATATTGATAATGATGGTGATGAAGATTTGATATTGGGAAACATGGGACAAAATTTTTACCTGCAGGCAAACGATAAAGACCCTGTAAAAATTTGGATGAAGGATTTTGACCAAAACGGAACAACGGATAAAATATTTACCCGGACGGTGGATAAAAAAGATGTTCCTGTATTTATGAAAAGAGAAATTACAGACCAAATACCCTCTTTAAAAAAACTGAACCTGAAACATCATGATTATGCAGGTAAATCTGTACAGGAAATTTTTGGCAATGATATAGAAGGTGCCAAAATGAAATCCGTGAATTATACTCAATCTTGTATAGCCTTTAATAACGGGAAAGGAAACTTTACGGTGAAAGAAATGCCTTACCAGTTACAGCTTTCATCAGTAAATGCTGTAAAAATCATTGATGTAAATGCAGATGGATTTTTAGATATTATAGCTGCTGGTAATTGCTTCGGCTTGTTACCACAGTTCTGCAGGGTAGATGCCAGCTATGGCAATGTGTTGCTAAATGATAAAAAGGGTGGCTTTATTCTTTCAGATAATGCTTCTTCAGGTATTGATGTGCCTGGTGAAACAAGGGATATTATTTCAGTACGATATAAAAAAAGTAATTGTATTCTCTTTTTGCAAAATAATAATGTACCCGTGTTGTATAAGGTTACAGCAACTAAACCTGATGCTAAGTAAGATGAAACCGATTGTAGATGTTATAATGAAAATAAAATTTACAGGCAGGGCTAAAGTTGCTGTTATGGTTGCAGCTGTTTCCGTCTTGTTGGCCTGTAACAGTAAACAAAAATTAACTACCCCTTTATTTAAAACACTTGCTGCCGAAAACACAGGAATAAATTTTGTGAATACGCTTACTCCAACACCTGAATTCAATCTTCTTTCTTACATGTATTATTATAATGGAGCTGGTATTGGTGCCGGCGATTTTAATAATGATGGCTTGACGGATTTATTTTTTTCAGCAAATCAGGGAGAAAACAAATTGTTCATCAATAAGGGGTCGTTAAAATTTAAAGATGTAACTGCTGCAGCAAAACTACCAGCAGATAAAGGATGGAGTACTGGCGTATCTGTTGTCGATATCAATAACGATGGTCTGCTTGATATTTATATTTGCAAAGTGGGTCATTATAAGGTACTGAAAGGGAAAAATCAATTGCTTGTATGTAAAGGTATTAGTAAGGATGGTGTGCCTACATATAAAGACGAGGCGGAAGAATACGGTATTGACTTCTCAGGCTTTAGTACTCAGGCTGCTTTTTTAGATTACGATGGTGATGGTGATTTGGATATGTTTTTACTAAACCATTCAGTAAACCACGATGGCAACTATGCCCCAAGAAAACTATTTGAAAATACGTATGATTCATTGGCTGGTCAAAAAATGTACAGGAATAATGAAGGACATTTTACAGATGTAACAAAAATTAGTGGAATTAATGGAAGCAAAATTGGCTATGGCCTTGGTGTAGCAGTGGCAGATATAGATTTAGACGGTTGGCCGGATATTTACGTTGGCAATGATTTTCACGAAAATGATTATTTGTACATTAATCAGCACAATGGAACTTTTAAGGACGAAACCACACAACGCTTGATGCACACCAGCCAGTTCAGCATGGGAGTGGATGTGGCAGATATAAACAATGACGCTTTTCCAGAAATTATTTCAATGGATATGCTGCCCTATGATCCTTACATGATACGCCGTTCACTGGCAGAAGACGATTATAATATTTTTAATCAAAAAATTTTGTATGGGTATAACTATCAGTATGCCCGAAACAATTTGCAGATAAGCAGGCGCAATGGTATGTTTAGTGAGGCTGGCCAGTATGCAGGCGTGTATGCAACAGACTGGAGTTGGGCGGCATTATGGATGGACTTTAATAACGATGGTAACAAGGATTTGTTTGTATCAAATGGTATCCCAAAAAGAATGAACGATATTGATTACATTAATTTTATTTCAAGCGATGAAGTTCAACGAAAACTGCAAAGTGGTAGTATAGCTGATAAAGACATTACATTGGTAAATAAATTTCCTGAAATAAAAATACCCAACCAGTTTTTTATAAATAAAGGAAGCTTTGCTTTTGATGATATGACTGATAGTATTGAGAATAATTTACCAGCATTTTCAAACGGTTCTGTTTATGCAGATTTAGATAACGATGGCGACCTGGATATAGTAGTAAATAATATTAATGATAAAGTGCTGCTGTATCAAAATACAACTAATGATACAAAGCTAAAACCTTACGCTTCAGTAAAACTGAAAGGAGCAGCCAGCAATGCAGGTGCAGTGGGTGCTAAAATAATTTTATTTACCAATGAGGAAGTAAGAGTATATGAAAATACAGCAGTTCATGGTTTTCAGTCGAGCATGCTTGCGCCTATGCACATAGGATTGGATAAAACAAAAATTGATTCAGCATTCTTGATATGGCCTGATAATTCTTTTGAAGCGGTTCAGTTAAAATACAACCAGTTAAATTCCTTCGAATACAAAGCTGGATTACCAAAATTTAATTATAGCAGCATTATTTCTTTTCATAAAAATAAATTGCCCCTGGCTGAAGACATCGCCGAAGCATCGGGGTTACTGTACCGGCATACAGAAAATTTGTTCAATGAGTTTGACAGAGAGCCCCTTCTGCCGCACATGTTATCAACCGAGGGGCCGGCAATAGCCATTGCAGATATTAATCATGATGGACTGGAAGATGTTTTTATAGGTGCTTCTAAAACTTTTCATAATACTGTGTATTTGCAAACTGCTACAGGAAAATTTACGCAAATAAAACAACCATCATTATTGCTTGACAGTATGTGGGAAAATGTATCGGCTGAATGGGTGGACGTAAATAACGATACTCATCCCGATCTCGTAATCGCATCCGGCGGCAATGAATATTATGGAAAAGATCAACACTTGTTACCATTACTTTATCTAAACGACGGCAAGGGAAACTTGGAAAAGAAACTGGATGCTTTTGCTGATATTTTTGTTACACAAAGTATTGTTGCGTCCTGCGACTTTAATCATGATGGTTTTACGGATTTGTTTATTGGAGGCCGGGCACAGCCATGGAATTATGGCGCTATCCCACGCTCTTACCTTTTGCAAAACGACGGCACAGGAAAATTTACTGATGTAACTAGTGTTTATTGTCGTGAGCTACTTGAACCGGGAATGGTAACAGATGCAAAATGGGTTGATATTAATAATGATGGTGTCAAGGATTTACTGCTATCTTTTGAATGGGGTGGTATTGATGCCTACATTAGTAGTAGAAAGAGTTTTACAAAAAAAGTAATCACAAATAAAAAAGGCTGGTGGAATTTTATTCTGCCATGTGATATAGATAATGATGGTGATATAGATTTTGTTGCCGGCAACCTTGGGCTGAATAGCAAATTAAAGGCAACGGAAAAGCAACCGGTGTCCATGCTTTTTTCAGATTTTGACGATAATGGAAAGAATGAACAAGTGCTTACATATTTTTTAAAAGGACAAGAAATACCATTCGGAACAAAATCAGAATTGGAAAAGAAACTTCCCTACCTGAAGAAAAAATATTTGTATGCCGAAGATTTTGCAAAAGCGCCGCTATCAGAATTGTTTGGTGAGGCTAAATTGAATAAAGCAACAAGATTCTCAGCTGATTATTTTTCAAATGCTGTATTTATTAACAATGGCAGTTTTCAATTTGAGGCAAAGGCATTGCCCTATGAAGCACAACTTAGTACTTACAGGGATGCAGTTGCGGCAGATATTAATCATGATAACCTTACCGATATCATTTTAGCTGGCAATTATTATGACTGCAATGTAGAAATTGGGAGATGTGATGGAGACTTTGGTACAGTGCTAATAAACAAAGGAAAGGGACAGTTTGAATGCAGCCAGCTAAATGGCCTGGTAATAAATGGCCAGGCAAGGCATATCAGGCCAATGCAGGTAAACAAACAGGGTGCATATCTAATTGTTAGAAACAATAGCACTCCATTGCTAATTAAATTCAAATAAACATTACTTAATAAAAAACAGGATAATACAGTTTTGTTATCCATTTAGCAGTATCTGTTTCGGCCATACGGTCTGTAACCAATGATTGGTATGGAATAGCTGGTGAAGTTTTCTGATGATCTGTAATATAAAATTGAATTTCTTTTTCTGCTTTTGAAATAGTATAGAGGCCACCTTTTATCTCGGCCACTAAAATATTTCCCAGCACCATTTGCCGGTATAAAAACTTGCCAACTTGAGGTAGCTGAGTTGTGGTAGGTATGGCAACCATTACCTGGTAAGCACCCGGGCTTTCGTTGTATATATTCAGCATGGGGGGATTTTTTTCAATGCCACCTTTTTCTTTAATGTAACTCCTGATTTCATCAACGAGTCCATATACTTCCTGTTGAGTAGGATAGTGATCAAGCTGCTGCTTAATATTTATCAAAAATTCATCGGTAACTTTTTGTACAGAAGCAGTAAAGCCGTAAATGTTTTTTTCATCATCAAAAAATTTTTTTATATCCTGCAGCAAGCTTTCAATATTGTTTTTTTCGTTTTTGTTCCCTAGATAGGATGTAAGCCTTGTGAAAGGATTACCGGGATGATTGAAAACTGTTTTCCATTGTACCTGCACACCACCATTTATTGCCGGCTCAAAAGATAAAAAGCCATTTACAGAGTCTTTATCGTTCATTACAGTTGCATCAAAACCATTTAGTAATATTTTATTAATTCTGTAAGTAAAGCCATTATAGGAGTAATGTTGATCCTCTTTTTTTTGACCTGGCCACCATTGTTGCCATCTTTCTTTGTTTAAAAAAAACCGTTGTATAGCTGCGTTAGTACAGTCAGTAGAAACGGCGTATGTAAAGTTTTCAGAGACAGGAATAAAGAAATAAATTCCAGCAACAAACAAAACAAGTAATGCTGACAGAACAAGCACTATTTTTTTCATAAAACGATAATATTTAAAACAGAAGCAAATTTATTTGAAACCAACGTATAAAAAGTGCTTTTGCCTGCCGTTTGTGTTTTAACTGTTGCTTTATCCGGGTTTTGGTTTCACAAGCAGCCTGCTTTTTAACAGAGGAAACAAATAAGAATATCATTATGCCGGATATCAAAAATATTTTCCAGCAATCGTAGCTGGGAAATTCGCTTTAATGAATTTTATTTCTATAAAGAGATCTTAGAGACTAATTGTTGTAAATTAGCCAATAACATTTGCTACTATGAAAAAAACACTTGCTTTATCAACCGTTATCGTTTGTATCGCTTTGCCGTTTCACATTTTTGCACAAGACCCCTGGAAAATAACGGCCACTTCCATCAATCCATCCAATTATTATGGCATTACCGTTGCCAATGGGCAGGTGGGCATTGTAAGCAGTGCCGAAGCATTTAAAGTAAAAGATGTGGTACTGGCAGGTGCTTACGATTTATATGGCAGGGGAAGGGTAAGCAACTTTTTGAAAAGTTTTAACCTGCTGAATATGTATATGGAGATCGACGGAAAAAGGTTAAGTAACCCGGACGCAGCAAATATGAAACAGGAGCTTGATATGCAACACGCCAGCTTTACTACTTCATTCGAATATAAGGATGTGGCAACGGTTTCATATACATACTATTCATTAAGACAACTGCCGTATTCGGTTTTGATGAATGTAACAGTTAAAGCAAAAAAGAATTTGTCACTTGGCAGCGCCAGTGTGATGGAAGCGCCTGATGCTTTGAGAGACGTAGAAAACTATTACAATGAAATTGACAGGCCACATACTACTATCAGCTTACTTACATCAACCGCCAAAAGCCCCACTGGCAAGTTGCTGATGTGTGCCAGCAATGCTTTTATTTTTAGTGAACACCATGGCAGCGAACCAAGGGTGATACATGAAATGTGGGATAACAACATACACTTGATGAAATTCAGCAGAAAAATTGTGGCCGGCGAAACCTATACTTATTCGATTATTGGCTCATCCATCACATCGGCACATCACTCCGATCCTTTAAATGAAGCAGAGCGCCTTACCATTTTTGCGAAACTGCAGGGAAGAGACAAGCTGATTGAAATGCATAATAAAGCATGGGATGAATTGTGGACAAGCGATATAATAATAGATGGTGATATGCAAAGCCAGCAGGATGTGCACAGTATGATGTATCATTTGTATTCATTTATGAGAGAAGGGAACAGCAACAGCCCAAGCCCGATGGGGTTGAGCGGATTGGGATATAATGGCCATGTATTTTGGGATACAGAACTCTGGATGTTTCCGGCATTGCTGCAATTAAAACCAGAGTTGGCAAAAGGAATGGTAGAGTATCGCTTCGAACGACTGGAAGCCGCAAAGAAGAATGCTTTTGGCAAAGGATATAAAGGGGCGATGTATCCCTGGGAAAGTGCAGAAAGCGGCGCAGAGGAAACACCGGTGTGGGCATTGAGTGGCCCGTTTGAACATCACATCACTGCTGATGTGGCACTGGCTGCGTGGAATTACTATTGTGTAACACAAGATAAAAACTGGCTGAAAGAAAAAGGCTGGCCAGTTTTAAAAGCCACGGCAGATTTTTGGGCAAGCCGTGTAGAAAGAAATGGCCCGGGTAGGTATGATATAAAAAATGTAGTGGCCGCAGATGAATGGGCGGAGAACGTTGACAACAATGCTTTTACTAACGCAGCCGCTAAGGCCAATTTACAATATGCAACAGATGCTGCAAAGTTATTGGGTATTGTACCCGACGCAGACTGGATGTATGTGGCTAATAATATCCCAGTCTTAAAATTAGCTGATGGCATCACAAAAGAGCATGCCACGTATAATGGCGAAGGCATCAAGCAGGCAGATGTGAACTTGCTGGCTTATCCATTAAAAGAAATTACAGACGCAGTGCAAATAAAAAAAGATTTGGATTATTATTCTGTAAGGGTGCCAAATGAAGGAACACCTGCAATGACACAGGCAATTTTTACATTGCTGTATGCAAGGATTGGTGATAAAGAAAAGGCACTGCATTTTTTCAATGATTCATACAAGCCTAATCTGCTGCCGCCATTTAACGTAATTGCAGAAACAAAGGGTGGCACCAATCCATATTTCTCCACTGGCGCAGGCGGTATTTTACAGGCAGTGCTTAATGGTTTTGGAGGCTTGGAAATTACACCCGCCGGTATTACGCAAATAAAATCTGTATTACCAAAAACATGGAAAAGCTTAACGCTAAAAGGAATTGGGGTAGAGAAGAAAACTTATGTAGTGAAGTAAATAAAAAGTTTTGAACTTCGCTGGCTTAATAACAACCGCTAAAGGTTTCCGAAACCGTTTGCAGCAAATTTCTAATAAAAAATGTCTGGTTATAGCGGATTGTTTCAAAATAAATCTGCTACATTGCACATTACTAACAAATGAGAAAGCTGGTTGCCATATTTATGCTTGCTGTTTTTGCCTTCAATGTGGCAGGCTACCAGTTGGTATATAATTACTTCTCCAGCAAATCTGATGCTGCACTGGAGCTGGCTCTGGACCAGGATAATTACAATGACGAGGATTTAATTACCATTAAGCAGCCAACCAATCTTCCTTATTATACCGACTCAAAAGATTTTCAGCGTATTGATGGCGAAGTGGAAATAGACGGGGTTAAATACAAATATGTAAAAACCCGTATCTACAATGGCTATTTAGAAATGCTCTGCATACCCAACAAAGCAAAAATGCAGATTGAGCAAAACAAAAATGACTACGCAAAAGTTGCACACGACTTTCAGCAAAACGATACTCAAAAGAAAGATGGCTCACATAAATCTTTTCAAAAATCAATTAGCGAATATGAAGAACAGCCATTGCTAACAATTGACTGCGGTTCAAAATTGATTTCAACTTCTTATGTTTTGGTACAATCCGTATTTGAAGAGAACCACTATTTTACTACAGTAGAGCAGCCGCCAGATGCTGCTCATGC
>CAZBTD010000008.1:0-57965 GCA_964494815.1 uncultured Ferruginibacter sp.
TACCAATTTGAGCACAACTACCCACAGTTGCCCATGTATCCACCAACGTACCTTCATCCACATAAGCGCCAATGTTTACATAGCTTGGCATCAGCACCACATTCTTACCTAAAAAAGCTCCGTACCGTGCCACAGCATGTGGCACAGCCCTTACCCCCAGTGCAGCGTAGCCGCTTTTCAATTTCATCTTATCGTAAAACTCAAATGGCGGCAATGCGTGTGTTTCCATTTGCTGAATAGCAAAGTACATCAACACTCCCTGTTTCACCCATTCGTTTACTTGCCAGCCAGTGTCGGTTGGCGATGCGGTACGCAATCTGCCTTTGTCCACCTCTTCAATTAATTTTCTCACCGCTTCGGAATAAGTATTTTCTTTCAGCAATTCCCTATTGGTCCAGGCCTGTTGTATTAGTGATTGTAGCTCTGTCATACAATTATTTTTTGCAAATGTAAACGGTTGGCATTGTAAATGAAAGAAGCCAAGAAGTAATTTTCCACTACTGCTATTTTTATAAAAAGCAGTGATGCCTGCATTTCTATATCTTGCATTACTAATACTACTTATTGCATGATTATTGGCTATGATGGCAAGAGGGCATACCAAAATAAGACAGGGTTGGGTAATTACATACGCTCCCTGCTGCCGGTGCTTGCTGAATATTATCCAAATGAAAAGTACATATTGTTTGCTCCAGAAAAAACCGATTTATTTGATGCCTCAACCTTAAGGCAATTGGATGCCGTTTTCCCCAACAGTATTTTTTACAAAAACTTCCCGTCTCTATGGCGTCGGTTTGGCATGGTGGACGCCATAAAAAAGTATGGCATTGATATTTATCATGGCGTAAGTAATGAATTACCCAACAGGATACAACATGCCGGTATTAAAACAGTAGTAACAGTTCATGACATAATTTTTGAACGGTTTCCTGAAACATACAATTTTGACGAACGCCATGTTCACCGATGGAAGATAAAATACGCCTGCCGTGTAGCTGATGCAGTGGTTGCCATTAGCGAACAAACAAAAAACGATTTAATTGAATTTTACAAAGTGCCTGCTAAAAAAATCACTGTTGTATATCAAAGTTGTAATCCAATTTTTCAACGTACCGTTAGTGATAAAGAAAAGAAAGAAGTAAAGCAGCATTACAACCTTCCGGATAAATACTTTTTGTTTGTAAGCTCTATTGCACCAAGAAAAAATTTAATTGCCATTTGCAAAGCAATGATAAAACTAAAAGGACAGCTAAACATTCCACTCGTAGTAATTGGTAATGGCAAAAAAGAAAAACAGGAAGTAAAAGATTTAATGATTGCAAACAAATTGGAACATCAACTCATCTTACTAAACGATATGCCGCAATGTAAAAAAACCAGGTTTACTACTGCTGCAGATTTCCCCGCCATATACCAACAAGCCCTTGCACTTATTTATCCCTCCATATTTGAAGGCTTTGGTGCCCCTTTGTTGGAAGCATTATGGAGTGAGTTGCCAATTATCAGTAGTAATGCCAGTTGTTTGCCTGAAGTAGGTGGAGATGCCGCTCTGTATTTTGAGCCCCATGATATTTCGATGCTTGCCCAACACATGCTAAATATTGCAACTGATGAAAAGCTAACTGCCGGAATGGTTTCAAAAGGAAAACAACAAGCTCAAAAGTTTTCCAAAGAGAATTATGCCGGCAGTATGATGGATATATATAATAAAGTATTAAAAAGCTAAGTTGGTTACAAGAGTGTAAGACCAATACCCAACTGGACACTTTGATTTTTCCATTTGTCTTTATTATCTATATCATTAAGGTTGCTAAGGCCAATTGAATACCTTCCATATATTCTTATGCTGGAAAATTTTATCTGCACTCCTCCCAGCATACTAAAGTCGCCATTTTTAAAAGCTTCTTTTCCGTTTTCAAGTAAATCCTTGTTTTGATTAACCAATACTCCAAACTGAGGCCCGAGCTGGAACGCAATACCTTTAGACAAATGATAATTAACCAACACTGGAATAGTAAGATAATTAAGTTTTATTTTGGAAATTTTATCAATACTTAAAGCATACAGATCCCTAAATTGGCTTGAAGTATCTGCACTTACCTGGTTAAATAATACTTCTGGCTGAATGCTCCATTCATTATTAAGTTTTATATCACCGAAAACGCCTGCACTATAGCCATAAGTAAACTGATCTTTAAATGAAACACCTGCAATCTTATTGATATTGGTGCCCACTTTAACACCTAACCCATAACCATAAGATTTGTCTTTATCTTTTTGTGCCGAAGCAGTAGAAAATAATAATGCTGTGAGTGCTGTGGATAAAAGGAATGATTTCATAGATTTTAATATTTTATGCTGGCAATAAACCAATGAATGTGCCAACAGTTTTTTGAAAATAATAATCTTTTGTTAAGTGGAAGATTAAAATGAATACCCAAGAGCCATCGTAAAAGTTTGTGTAAATCTTTTTTCGTCCGTCTTGGGAAGATAGTAATCCAAATACAATTGCGGCATTATGCTAAACTTACCTATAGCATAATGCAGATCAAGACTTATGGCAGCAGACTGTGCACTAAAACTATTTTTACCGGAAAGTTTTGGCAACCTGTTTCTTCTTTTTAGAAAACGCAACAGGTTAGGGAAAACGGTATGTGATACAGATTCAGTAGAATCTGATCCAAAATTCATCATAATAGATGGTGTGAGGCCAAGGGCATCATTCTTGCCAAACACTCCTACCCATTCAAAGTCGTGGCTTATTGATGCCGTCATGGTTAATGCGTTCAATTTATAAGTAGCGGTATCGATGTATGTGTTTCCGGTGGCTTGTATTGTAAACTGGTTTATCTCTTTATATTCGCCTGTTGAATAGCCTACCGCAATTCCAGGTTCAAGCCACATCTTTTTGTAATTTATGTAAGCGTATGCATCATTCTGTACCGGAGAAGCATATACCGAGTATTTATCTCTTATAAAATAACGTGAGTAAGAAATGCCCATCGACCACTCTTTATTCAATACGAAATCGTAGGCTGGTGTAAGAGAATATTGCGTAGGACCAAAGCCTGTTTTTGTATCGTTTAAAAGATTGCTACCGGCAGATATACTAAAACCGCTTTTGTGATAGTATCCAACTGATGGTGTAAACACCAATGTTGATGTAGACGATTGCCTTGCATTTAAACGGTTGTTGCGTACGCTAAAAAGCCTGTTCCCCATACCAACAGAAACCAATGCGTAACTTGAAGTTACATCTGCTGAATCAAGCAAAGCCATAAGATCATTCAAGACTGCTGCCGAGTCAAAAGCCGGTTCGGTTGCTGGCGATGTTGTATCCTGCGAAAAAGAATTATCACAAAACACCATTAGTAAGAATAATGACAGAATAAATTTTTGCATTGGCTGGAGGAATAAGCAATTCTGTGAAAAGACTCGTTGCTTAATATAAAGTTTAATTTTTTTATAAGAATAACCCATCCCTTTCTTTTATTGTATTGATGAATGAGCAAAAGAAACAAATAAAACCTGTAAGTGAACATGAAATACCTTACTTTTGCGCCGATTTTTATTTATTCACTGGATTGCATGAGGTGCTCCAGGCTGTTGATCGGGATATTTTATCTTCTCTAAAGGGGCTTTTAATCAGCATTACAACAGGCTAACCGCATTTCATGTAAACACAAAATTATGTACATGAATGCATTTGAGGCTCTTGGCCTGAACGAACAATTATTACAATCAATCACCGATTTAGGTTTTGAAACACCAACTCCTATACAACAACAGGCTATACCTGTTTTGTTATCAGGCACTACAGATTTTGTAGGGCTTGCCCAAACTGGCACAGGCAAAACTGCTGCTTTTGGTTTGCCGTTACTTCAACTAATGAACAAAGGAGAACGCCATCCGCAGGCATTAGTTGTATGCCCCACAAGAGAATTGTGCTTACAAATAACCAACGATCTCAACGAGTTTTGTAAACACAGCAAAGGCATTTTTACCGAAGCTGTATATGGCGGTGCATCTATTACGATGCAAATCCGCAACCTCAGAAAAGGAGTACACATAGTGGTGGCTACACCCGGCAGGTTGATTGATTTGATCGAAAGAAAAGCAATAGACCTCCAAAAAGTAAAATATGTGGTACTTGATGAAGCTGACGAAATGCTGAACATGGGCTTTAGGGATGATATAGATTTTGTTTTGAAGAATACTATCAACCGTGAAAGTATTTGGCTCTTCAGTGCAACCATGCCACCTGAAGTAAGGGCTATTTCCCGTAATTATATGGAAAACCCCAAAGAAATAACGGTTGGTAAAAAGAATAGCGGTAATGTAAATATCGATCACCAGTTTATAGTAGTGTCTGCACATCATCGCTACGAAACATTAAAGCGCTATATAGATTTTAATCCTGGTATGTATGGTATCATCTTTACCCGTACCAAGGCAGATGCACAAGACATTGCAGAAAAATTAGTAAAAGAAGGTTATGAAATTGAAGCCCTGCATGGTGACCTTACGCAACAACAGCGTGATAAAGTGATGGGCCGTTTTCGTACAAAGCATTTGCAATTATTAATTGCTACAGATGTGGCAGCAAGAGGCATAGATGTAGATGGCATTACACATGTTATTAATTATGAACTTCCTGATGATATGGAAGTATATACACACAGAAGTGGCCGTACAGCACGTGCAGGCAAAAGTGGTATTTGTATTTCCATTTGCCACAGCAGGGAAACTTATAAAATACGCCAGCTGGAAAAAATGATCAATGCCAGGTTTAATAAAATGGATGCTCCAAGTGGTAAAGAAGTTTGCCGCAAACAGTTTTTTCATTTCATGGATAAACTCATGCAAGCTGATGTATCGCATGGAGATTATGAAACTTATATACCCGACTTGGTAAAAAAGTTTGAAGATATAAGCAAAGAGGAAGTATTGCAACGGGTAGCAGCATTAGAGTTTAACCACTTTTTAAAATACTACGAAAATGCAGAAGACCTTAATTCAGCTGTAAACCGCCGTGAATTTAATCAGCGCCTGGATAATAGTGGCCAAAGGGATGGTGGCAGAAGAGAGAGAAGTAACTACAATCAAAGAGATAACGGCTACACCCGTTTATTTATTAATCTCGGTACAAAGGACGGTTTTTATAAGGCCAGTTTTTTACAATTTATATTAGATGAAAGCAATTTAAAAAAGGATGCTCTGGGCAGAATAGATATGAGGGAAATGAATACCTGGGTAGAAGTTGACAGCAATGCTGCAGGTAAAATGATTAAAAGCCTTGATGGCAAAAGATATAATGGCAGAACAGTAAGAATGAACGAAGCAGATGGTGGCTTTAAAAGACCAACTGATGAAGGCAGGAACAGACAGAGGACAAGAAAACCTTATTAAAAAGTATATCCTGAAATTGAAGAAGGGCTGTTTAACACAGTCCTTTTTTATTTAACAGCCTTCCTATCCTTATTCCATAAATCAACAAAACTCTCCTGTTTCTGGAATATTGCCCCCTCTATAGCAGAAATCAAAACCCATTTTAAAAAAAAAATTATTGCTCAAACTGCTTGTTTAATTCAGGCTTTACCAAATTATTTAACACACGCAACTAATTGTTTTTCAATAATTTATATTTTTTTAAACCGATTTGTCACAACGCTGCTGTGAATAATATTACGTCCCGATAGTACTCATTTTTATCAATGCCAATATTTGGCTTGCCTTTGGAAATCTCTGTTACGCTGTTCGTTCCACCTTTTTAAAAGGCCACAAAACGGCAAATTAAAAACCGTAATCAACCCCTTCTTATATGAAAATTAAGTACACAAAAAACAGTTTTAAAACTAAAGCAATGGCTTTAGCGCTGTTGTTAGCCATGGGAAATTGCTTGAATGTAAACGCACAGTTTAGAAGCTATTCCAAAGTTTATTCAGACAATATTAAAGGCGGTGCTACCATATTTGGTAACACACTTACGCATATTCTTACCAATAGCGGTGCCGTAGATACTGCCAAAATGAATAATAACAGGGCTAATGGCAACAGTAGTTATGGTAATGACAATTCTAACGTTCGCTTTGTAGATGTAGATGGCAACACAGGATTTGGAGCAGGAACCAGAAACTCATCTTCCTCCGATTTAAATCTGCCAGCCGGAACAAACACCATTAAGCTTGCCCGTTTATATTGGGGCGCCCGTGTTAAAAAGAGTGACTTTGATATATCGCTTGATACTTTCCAGCGTGTGAAAATACGTTATGGCACATCTGGTGCTTATACAGAATATGCAGCAGCTCAGCTTGACAAAAACACACAGGGTACCGGTAACAGCACTGTAAACCAATACCAGGCTTATGTTGACATTACAACATTTGTACAAAACAATGGCGCCGGTACTTACACTGTTGGTAATGTGCCTGCATCGGTTGGTTCGGTAAGCAGTGGCGGTAATTATGCCGGCTGGTGTATTGTAGTAGTGTACGAAAACCTCACAGAATCTGCTTACAATAGTGTAAGAGTGTATGACGGTTTTCAGCAGGTGTTTAACGGTGGTTCTGCATTGATTTCTTCCGTAACACTTACAGGTTTAAATGTACCTTCTGGCGTTCTTGATTTAAGAGATGCAAAAATGGGAGCCATGGTTTGGGAAGGTGATGCTAACCTAAAACTGGATTATTTAAAAATAAATGGCACCAGTTTTTCAAATGGGCTTAATGCACTTGATAACCCATGGAATGGTACTATTACTGACACAGGAAGTCATGTAACAACAAAAAGCCCCAACTATACTAACCAGATGGGTATTGATATTGACCAGTTTTATGTAGGCACAGGTTATGGCATACACCCAGGTGATACAGAAGTACAATTAGAGTTTGGCACCGAAGCAGATCAATATTTTCCAGGCTTATTCACCTTTGTAATTAAAACAAAAGAACCAACTGTAATCATTGACAAGATGGTAACAGATGCCAACCTCAATAAAGTGGCTGAAGAAAATGAAGTACTGACTTACAAATTGAAAGGAATAAACATGGGTATTGGTAATGCTAATTATTGCATTGTTACTGATACGTTGCCAGTAGGTATTACTTATATACCTGGTACTTTAAAGGTAATCAATTGTACAGGTTTAACAGCCAACAGCTATTTTACTGATGCTGCTGCTGACGACCAGGCAGAATTTGCAAATGGAGTAGTTGTATTCAGGATAGGAACTGGTGCTGATGCAATACATGGTGGTATTCTTGCACCAGGTGATGAGTTTGAACTGCAGTTCCAGGTAACAGTAAATCCTGCTGATGTAAATGGTAATATTCCTACCATCATCAACATAGCAAGAATTGAAGGTATTTCCGATGCTGGTGTTAAATCAACAGATGATGGTACTGCTATATTAGAACCACTTAGCGGCCCGGTACCGGTAACATTGAAGTCTTTCACCGCAGTATTAATACGCAGCAATACTGTTAAAATTGACTGGGCTACTTTGCAGGAACTTAACTGCGACCGTTATGAAATTGAAAGAAGCCTTGACGGAAGAACATTTACAAAAGTAGGTTCAGTAAAAGGCCACGGATTTACAAGCCTTGATATGTACTACACATTGAATGATGATGTAAGCAACGTTAACAGCAACCTTGTTTACTACCGTCTTCGCCAGGTTGATATTGATGGCTTTAGCAGCTTTTCAAAAGTAGTAAGTGTAAGGTTGAAGAAAACTACTGACTTCACCGTATCGCCTAATCCTTTCAACAGCTATGTAAACATTAATATCGACTGGAAGAATAATGAAAACACAGTATTGAAGATTTACACCATGAGCGGCAGAGAAGTGTTTTCTAAAACTATCAAAATGTATAAAGGCACTAACTATATCCAGTTAAATGAATTGTCGGGCTTGCCTTCTGGTAACTACCTGCTGCAGTTTAACAGTGCTGAAGGAAGAATATTTAAACAGGTAAGCAAACTGTAAAGAAGGTTTTCAAACATTCCATTGTTTAATTTCAAATGAATACCCTGCCGACTGGCAGGGTATTTTCTATTCACAAATTATTGTTCTGGTTGATTAGATATTTTACACCAACTCTATCACTGTTATCTCAGGTAGTATCCCTACTCTGCCTGGATAACCGATAAAACCAAAGCCACGGTTCACATATAGTTTTTGTTTTTCATTTTCATACAAACCAGCCCATTGTTTATACATGTATTGCACAGGGCTCCATTTAAACCCAGGCAAATCCACTCCAAACTGCATTCCGTGTGTGTGGCCACTCAGCATCAAATCAACATCGGGGTAATGTGGTTGCACCTGCGCCTCCCAATGGCTGGGATCGTGGCTCATTAATATTTTAAAAGGATATGTATCTGTACCGGTATGTGCTAAATCCATGCGGCCATGTTTAGGGAATCTTGCCTTGGCACTCCAGTTTTCAATTCCAAGCAATGCAATTTTATCTCCATTTCTTTCCAATGGCACATGCTCATTCATTAATAAGCGCCAGCCCATTGTAGCATGCACTTTTTTTAAGTCTTCCAAATTTTGCGATTGGCTTATCCCATCCTGCGGCCAACGAACATAATCTCCATAATCATGATTGCCTAAAGTTGAATACACCCCCATTGGCGCTGTCAATTGTTTAAAGATGGGAATATAATCTGCCATTTCTGTGGCCATATCATTTACCAAATCGCCGGTAAACAAAATAATGTCAGCCTTTTCATTCAAAATCTTTTCAACTCCATGCTGTACTGCTTTGGCATCTGTAAAACTACCAGAGTGTATATCGCTAATCTGTACAATTTTAAACCCTTTGAAACCAGCAGGCAAATTATCAAAGGAAAGCTGCACCTTATTTACATGATAATTGTATTTATTACTAAACCCGTTAAGCAAACTACCAAACAAAGTGCCTCCGGCAGCTATACCCAGCCAGCTTAAAAATGCAGAACGGCTGATACCTTCTGTTTCTGTACTGTCAATATTTTTTGAACTATACATCACTTTCAAAACAACCCACTGAAGCAACCTTCTTACATCATCAATCAAAATAAAAAATACCATTGTTAGCTTTGCCAAAAACAAACCAATGATAATTGCAAACATGGTGTTTCTTACAACCCTTGGCATAAAATCAGAACGACTGAATACAAGTGTAAGAAAAGTGACAATCACCAATATAGATATAACCCAGTAAGCAGTGTTTACAATGGCCTTAGTTCGTGATGTAACATTAAGGCTTACGGTTTTAAATGCCTGGAAAGCATAAAAATCTACCAGTAAAAGAATAGCTACAAAAATAAAAGCACCCAATGGAGTACGCATGATATGTTAGTTTGGAAATTTTAAATGTGAAGGTATAAGTTTACACACAACAGCAAGTTGTACAGTTGTTAAATAAATTCTAACCGTACCAGTTGATAAAAGTGTCTAATTGCTTGTTAATAGCTTTAATGGTGCCGGCATCAATAAACTTTGCATCTTCATCCATTAAAGTGTGTACTAATGAGATGGGTAAAAGATCAGGACAAATGGTAATTTTTAAATAATTGAGCACTCCGGCTAAATGTTCCATACCCCTGATATTGCCCCCACGGCCTGTGGCCACGCCAGTTAATAATGCTTTTTTGTACCACCAGATAGAATGACTGGAGCTAATGTCGAACAGCATTTTTAAAATGCCTGGATAGCTGCCATTATATTCCGGCACAATAAAAACAATCTTTTGAGAAAGTGCTATTACCTCCTCCTCAATTTTTGCAATCTCATCATTCCTTTTTAAAAGATCAAGCCCTTCAAGCGAAAGCAAATGGGCATCTATCCCTTTATTTTGTAAAAAAAGTTGGTATTCTTTAGCCACTTTAAGGGTGGTACTGCCAATTCTGTTAGTGCCAGAAACTATCGTGTACATGAATAAAAATTTTGTCGCTTGTATTACAACAAAGGTGCTGGTTTGTTCCCATTATCAATGCTTAAGGTCTAAATTTGCCGCATTGCGAAAGCGTGGGTATTTTACTGCTGAATGTTGCCCTGCAAACAGTACCTTTGACAGCGTTTTGAAACAGGTAAAAAAGCAAGGTGACAACAGTCAATTACTTGCTATTAACCAATAACCGATAACGAACAACTTATAATGGCAAGAATAATAGGAATAGCTAACCAGAAAGGAGGAGTAGGCAAAACAACTACGGCTATTAATTTGGCGGCAAGCCTGGCAGTGCTGGAATTTAAAACCCTGCTGGTGGATGCTGATCCACAGGCTAATAGTACTACTGGTGTGGGTTTCGACCTGCATAATGTAACCCAAAGCCTGTACGACTGTATGGTAAATGAAACTCCTGCCAAAGACGTACTGCTGAAAACGGATGTTCCTTATCTCGATCTTATCCCATCTCATATCGATTTGGTAGGTGCTGAAATTGAAATGATCAACTATCCTAACAGGGAAGGAGTTTTAAAAAAAATTCTGGAACCACTGGAAGCTGATTATGATTTCATCATCATTGATTGTTCCCCTTCACTAGGACTTATTACAGTGAATGCATTGGTAGCTGCCAATAGTGTGGTTGTGCCGGTGCAAACAGAATTTTTTGCATTGGAGGGATTAGGAAAATTATTAAACACTATAAAAATTGTGCAAAGCCGCTTGAATACAGCATTGGAGATTGAAGGAATTTTAATGACAATGTATGATGGCCGCCTGCGCCTGTGCAACCAGGTGGTTGCTGAGGTAAGAAGGCATTTTGAAACGCTTGTTTTTAGCAGCATGATACACCGCAATACAAGGCTGAGTGAAGCCCCAAGCTTCGGCAAACCAGTGATTTTGTATGATGCAGATAGCAAAGGCTCCGTAAATTATTTAAACCTTGCAAAAGAAGTGTTACAGAAAAATAATATGACAAAGATAAAGCAGGAAGACAAGGTACTCAATTAGCAGGTTGGCAAAAAAGTAAAATGTGAAATACAATTGACATCAGCTTGCTTTATTAATAACAATTATAAAAACTTAAAGACCCTGTTTGCAAATTCGCCCATTTGCTATTTACAAATTTTGAACTTATGAACGCTCCAAATAAAAAAGACGCATTGGGTAAAGGCATCAGAAGCCTGCTGCAGAATATTGATGCCGACCTGAAAAATACTTCCGGTGCTTTAAAAACAGATGTGGTAGAAAAAACTGCTACTGCCAGTCGCATTACATTAGACCAGATTGAAATAAACCCCAAGCAGCCCCGTAAAGATTTTGATGAAACAGCATTGAGCGAACTAGCTGCTTCTTTAAAATTGCATGATATTATACAACCACTTACTGTAAGCAAATTACCGAGTGGAAAATACAGGTTGATTGCTGGGGAACGCCGCTTTCGTGCCGCAAAAATCGCCGGCTTAAAAGATGTACCTGTTTACATACGCCAGGCAAATGATGCAGAGCTGCTGGAACTGGCTTTGCTTGAAAACTTACAAAGAGAAAACCTTAATGCAATAGAAATAGCCCTCAGCTACAAGCGACTAATGGATGAACTGGATTATACACAAGAGCAGGTTGCAGAAAGAATGGGCAAAGAAAGATCAACGGTAACCAATTATATCCGGTTATTAAAATTACCACCAGATATACAAGTGGCTGTAAGAACCGGGGTGATAAGCATGGGACATGCAAGGGCATTGATTAATGTAGATGTGGTGGACAAGCAGTTGTTTATTTTTTCAGAGATAAAAAACAAAGGCCTTTCTGTAAGGCAAACAGAAGAACTTGTACGCAGAATGTACACCGGCGATAGCGCTGTTAAACATTCTGTAAAAGCACAATTGCCTCCTGCCTTTAAAAAGATTGAAGATAATTTAGCATCACAGTTTAATACCAAAGTAAAACTAAACCACAGTAAAAAAGGCTCCGGCTCTGTAATGTTTGAATACTATTCATTAGAAGAACTGAACGGCCTGCTTGAGAAACTGAATGTAAAAGTGAGTTGATGAAAAAATTGCTGCTGCTTATTGCTGTTACGTTTTGTATTACTGTTATTGCAACGGCACAGTTGCCAGATAGTATTTCTAATAAAACCACTTCCTCAATTACTGACAGCTTTGTAAAAAAAGAAAAAAAGAAATTCAATCCCCGTACTGCCACTCTCCGCTCCGCTATACTACCCGGCTGGGGCCAGCTGTATAATAAGAAATATTGGAAAGCTCCATTAGTATGGGGAGCACTGGGTACTACTGCTGGCATTTATTTTTACAATGTAAAAAATTACCGGCTGCTTAGAAATGCCTATAACTACCTTACTGATGACGATCCCACAAACAACGGGCTTGTTGATCCTGACTTTCGTAACCTCTCGGCAGAAGCCATAAGAAGCTATCGAAATAGTTTCAGGCAAAATGTTGATTATTCAGTGTTGTTTTTTATTTTGTTTTGGGGGCTTAATGTTGTGGATGCCACAGTAGATGCACACTTAAAAAGTTTTGACGTGAATGATAATTTAAGCCTGCAGATAAAAGCAGGGTACAGCGATATAGCCAAAACTACAGGGTTAAGTTTAGTTTTAAATTTTAATAAACACAGGTAAAAGCAAATCTCATTAAAGATGAATATAGCACTCATTGGGTATGGCAAAATGGGCAAGGCCATAGAAGAAATTGCAATTCAACGTGGGCATACTATTGTTCTTACTATTGATTTTGATAACCTTGCTGATTTTACAAAAGAGAATTTACAAAAAGCCGATGTTGCTATTGAATTTACCGGGCCACATAGTGCCGCACACAATGTAATGCGCTGCCTGCAATATGATGTACCGCTTGTATGTGGCAGCACCGGCTGGCTGGAGCGTTGGGAAGAAGCAAAAAAATTATGTGAACAAACAAATGGCACTTTGTTATATGCAAGCAACTTTAGTGTAGGAGTTAATTTGTTTTTTGAGATAAATAAATATGTGGCTTCATTAATGAATCATCACCCGGAATATGATGTGATGATGGAAGAAATTCATCATACACAAAAAAAAGATGCACCCAGCGGCACAGCTATTACTCTGGCAGAACAGGTATTGGCAAACATAAGCCGTAAAAAAACCTGGATTAACGATATTGCAAAAAAAGAAGACGCTCTTTCCATCATCAGTAAAAGAATTGACCCTGCACCCGGCACACACAGCATAAAATATACATCGGAAATTGATGATATTGAAATCATTCATACAGCACACAGCCGCAAAGGCTTTGCCACTGGTGCAGTATTAGCAGCAGAATTTTTGAAAGGTAAAAAAGGAATTTACAGTATGAAAGAAGTGCTGGGATTATAAAAATAAACTATTCCCAATTTCACAAACACAATCCACCAGCGGCAAACTAAAGGGTATATATAATTCATAAATTGCATAACCGGAAATCTACCGGTTCTAATTAAAGACTTATGAACATTGCAATTGTTTGCTACCCCACATTTGGTGGAAGCGGCGTATTAGCCACAGAATTAGGAAAAGCCCTAGCAGATAAAGGCCATAATATTCATTTCATCACTTACCAGCAGCCGGTAAGGCTCAGTGGTTTTCATACCAACATATTTTACCATGAAGTAAGAGTACCAACTTATCCTTTGTTTGATTTTCCACCGTATGAAACAGCGCTTGCCAGTACCATGGTGGACGTAATCAATAATAATGATGTACAACTGCTGCATGTACATTATGCTATACCTCATGCTTCTGCAGCATATATGGCCAAGCAAATTTTAGAAAAACAGGGGAAATATATTCCTGTAATAACAACGCTTCATGGCACCGACATTACCTTGGTTGGAAGAGACAAAACATATCGCCCTGTTGTAACTTTTTCCATGATGGAAAGTGATGTACTTACAGCAGTGTCTGATAATCTGAAAGAAGAAACGTATAAAAACTTTGATATTAATAAAGACATTGAAGTGATACACAACTTTGTTGATGTAAAACGTTTTCACCGAAAACCTGTGGATGCTTTTAAGAAATTGGTAGCGCCTCATGGAGAAAAAATTATTGTGCATGCGTCTAATTTCAGAAAAGTAAAGAGAGTGGAAGATGTTATTAATACCTTTTTACTCATTAATGAACAATTGCCATCCAAATTACTAATGCTTGGCGATGGCCCTGAAAGGCCTGCAGCTGAAGATATTTGCAGGGATTGTGTGGGTGTGTCTAACATTAAATTTTTGGGCAAACAAGAGCAAATGGAAGACATATTGCCTCTTGCGGATTTGTTTTTGCTTACAAGCGAATATGAAAGTTTTGGGCTAGCTGCATTGGAAGCTATGGCTGCCGAAGTACCAGTAATATCTACTAATGCGGGCGGCTTGCCAGAAATAAATATTAATGGCGTTACCGGCTACATGACCAATGTGGGTGACACAAAAGACATGTGTGATAAAGCGGTTGCTATTTTAAGCGATGCCGAAACTCACAAACGTTTTAAAGCTAACGCTCTTGCCCAGGCCAAAAAATTCGACATTCATAATATCGTTCCGGTGTATGAAAATTTATATCAGCGGCTTTTAAAAACTAACGACGTTTCAACCACGACTCAGGGTTAAGATCCTGGTTTTTATCATTGCTTATTTGCAAGTCAACGGCGCCAATACCATCTAAGTTGGCTGCAGATCTTCCAATTACCTGTCCGGCCTTTACGGTTTGTCCTTTTGAAACTGACACACTGGTAAGATTACTATAGCCAGTAAAATAACGGCCATGTTTAATCACCACCATCTGCACATCATCATAGTTATTCACAAGTAATACCTCACCATCAAATACAGTTTTTACTGAAGTGCCTACATCACAACCAATAGAAATACCCTGTGAATTTACTTCAACACCATTTGCCAATGTATTAGGCCCATGATGTAATAACAAGTACCCACTGTTAACGGGCCACGGCAAGTTGCCTCTGTTTCGTTCAAAACTTTCATTTAGTTTCACATCTTCTACTGAAGAAAGTAAAACGTTCTCTTGTTTTTTGGCTGGCTCCGTTGTTGTCTTTTTTACTTTTGGAGAAGATGATGATGTATTATTTTTCGAACTTTCAGACAATGCCAGTTTCTCTCTTTTTCTTCTTTCGTCATTCGCCTCTTTTATAGCCCTGTTAATAGCAGCTGTAATAGCCTTGTTCACCTTATCCATCTGCTTTTTCTTGGCCGCAATCTGGTTATTTAGTTCTTTTCCTTCTGCTTTTAGTTTTGCTACAATTTTATTTTTCTCTTCCTGCTGCACCTGCAAGGCATCCACCTCTTTACTCTGTACTTGCAATACTTCGCCTTTCTTTTTCTTGCTTTGCCCCAGCTCTCCTATTCTTGTTTTGAGCAATGCCTGAGTACGCAAGATATTTTCGCCCTGCATTTCCCTGTAATTACGGTAGCTTTTTAGGTAATTAATTCGCTTTATAGCATCATTAAAACTGGCAGCTGAAAAAATAAAATTTAAAAAATCGGAATTACTTCTGTTTTTATAAGCATACACCATGCTTCTTGCATATTCCTGTTTCAAAGTATCTAATAACAACTGTAGTTTATTTACATCACGCTGGCTTTTGTAAATATTATTGTCCATCAGGTTTATCTCCCTGTTAATATTGTTCACAATATTTTCATGAATGTTGAGTTTCCGGTTAATAATACCAAGCGTACTCATATTCTCCTTGGTAGTTTTTTTATTATCATTAAGAAGCTTTTGTGCCTGCTCCAGCTCTTTCTTTAGTTGCTGACGTTGCTTTTCAAGATCCTGCTGTTCTTTTGAAGGCTGCCCCTGGGCTATTGCTGCGGTACAGGCAATAACAAAAAAAATGGTTGCAATAATCCTGTTCATTATACCGGGATTTATGGAGGTTAGTAAAACTTCTTTGGGTAAATTTTTTGCCGGGATGTAAATTAATTTATTATTAGTAAGAACAGGAATATAAAAATATACACTTACCTGCTTTTATAATTTTTAGGGATGTTAAAATTTACCTGTATTTCTTTATCAAACTCGTATTGCTTGTATTTAAGCTGGATATCTAATTTGTTTTTCTCAGATACTGTTATCTCTCTTGATGTTGAGAACCGGACACCTGTCTTATCTTCAAAATCATCGTATGTAATATCGGCAGTACGGTTTCTTGTAATGTCAAGATCATCCAGCTTGCTGTGAGTAACATCATTAAATGGTCTGCTGAGTGTAAGTAAGTGCTTAAAAGTAGAATCGATTGTAGCAATCAATATTTTACTTTCTGTTTCCTTATATGACACCACACTATCAGTCAAAAAAACAGGGTTGCCAATTAAAAGATCCTGCAGTGTTTTAAAGCTAAATGGTATTTGGGTTACCTCCTGCAGGTAATCTATAGACCTCAACTGGTATTCTTTATTTATTTTATCAATTACAAATACACTGTCTTTTGTAATTTTTGTACGGAATGCCTCTATATTAAATACTGTTGCATATCCTGAAATCCAGATAACACTATCTTTTATCATTCTTACAAAAGCGGTAATACCAGGTTGCTTTCCTTTACTGTCCTCATAATCTACTTTTATTTTGGCCGAAAAGGTTTTAAAGTCAATGTGCTTTTTATGCAGGTCATCCATAGCAACTTTAATAATATCAAGCGAATCCTCATTGGATGTTCCAGTTATCATAACCGCTGTAGTATCTTTCTTCGAAATGGCCGCCTGTATTTTTTTTGTTGATTTACAACTGCTGAAAGAAATTGCAATGGCAATCACTGTTAACAAAAAAAATCCGGGGTTAAGCTTACGCCTGGTGTAATTCATTAAAATAATTTTAGTGTTTGCCTGTGTGCCCAAATCCACCTTCCCCCCTTTCAGTAGTTGTAAGCATATCAACTTCTAAAAATACAGCCTGCTCTACCGGGCTAATTATCATTTGTGCTATACGGTCGCCGTTTTTAATTGTATGTGATTCATTACTTAAATTAATGAGGATTACTTTCAACTCACCTCTGTAATCGCTGTCAATAGTTCCCGGTGAGTTAAGACAGGTAATACCATGATTAATAGCCAGGCCACTTCTTGGTCTTATTTGTGCTTCATACCCCATTGGCAGTTCAATAAACAACCCGGTTGGTATTAGTTGACGTTGCATTGGCTCCAGCACAATTATTTCATTTAAGCTGGCCCTTACATCCATACCTGCAGAGCCTTGGGTAGCGTAAGATGGCAATGGATTATTGGAGGTGTTGACAATATTAACAGCAATTTTTTGCATTGGAGCAAAGTTAATGATGTGATGAAAGAATTCAGCAATTGTAAAAAACTGCAGGCCGAATATTATCTTAATTTTTTATTCTCTGTAATAAAACAGTTGCATATGCCACAAGTCCTTCCTCCCTACCCACAAATCCCATTTTTTCAGTTGTAGTAGCTTTTATACTCACAGCATCTATTTCTATCGTAATGATATTTGCAATTACCTCCTGCATTTGTGGTACATATTTTTTTATTTTAGGTGCCTGCAGGCAAAGTGAGCTGTCAATATTTATCACTCTATATCCCTTTGCTTTTATAAGCTCATTGGTTTTTGCCAATAGTATTTTACTGTCAATATTTTTTAGGGAAGCATCTGTATCAGGAAAGTGTACCCCAATATCACCAAGACAGGCTGCCCCAAGCATGGCATCGCAAATGGCATGCAGCAGTACATCAGCATCGCTGTGACCAAGTGCCCCTTTATTATGTTCAATTTTTATCCCGCCAAGCCAAAAGTCTCTGCCTTCAACTAATTGGTGAAAGTCGATGCCTTGCCCGATCCTAATATCCATATTGAAAAAATTTGTGCAAATGTATTGAATAAAAAAAGCGCCCCAATTATGGGGCGCTTCTATTGCAAATAAATATTCTTATTTAGTAGCTTTTGTGCTGCCACCTTCAGCAAAATCGAAGAATAAGCTGAAGCGGAGTGTATTTGATAATGGGTTACGGTTAACACCATTGCCTGAAGGCAACAAGTAAGAGAAGTTTAAACCGAAGCTGTTATACTTTAAACCAGCACCCAATGTGAAATATTTCCTATTCCCTTTAGATGGGTTCTCGTAGAAATAACCAGCCCTAAAAGCAAATTGGTCGTTGTACCAGTATTCTGCACCAATAGAGGCAGAAACTTCTTTAATTTCCTCAGAGAAACCACCTGGTGCATCACCAAATGATTTAAACCAGCTACCTACAACACCCTGGCTGCGATAATTTACCAAACCAGTACTGTCGCCCAAAGCGGGAGGAGTTGGCACTAATAATTTATGAAGGTCTAAACCTATTGTAAGCTTATTGGCCTCATCTATAGTTTTTGTATAAGCAATACCCAAACCTAAGTTTGCAGGTATATAATCTTTCTGAGTAGCATCGCTTGTATAAGAAATTTTTGAACCAAGATTGCTTAAAGTAAGGCCATAGTTGATGCCAGAACCATCTGCTTTAATACCATTATGGAACAAAGAGATATCGCCTGCAACCGAAGAACCTGCTTTATAAGCTACACCGTTAATAGTTCCATTAGCAAGATTTGAATTAATATAGCGAAGTGCTACGCCCAATGATAGTTTTTTAGACAACTTTCTTGAATAACCAAGGTCAGCCGCAAATTCACGTGGGCGGAATGAGCTTAAATCGTTACCAAGATTATCTGTAAACTGGATATTACCCAAGCTGAAGTACCTTAAAGAACCAGATATCGCCTGCATATCATCCAATTTATAAAAACCAGTTAAAGATGCAAGATAAACATCATTTAAACCAAGGTCTTTTAACCATGGAGTGTATGTTACGGCAATACCACCCTGGTTTGTATTGAATGGGGTTTTTGCCAAATTCCAGAAAGCTGAACTTGCATCTGGTGAAGTGGCTATACCTAAATCACCCATACCGCCGCTACGGGCATCTGGTGAAATCCTTAAAAATGGAACAGCTGAGGTTACAACGTTAATAGGGGTTGCTTCTGTTTGGGCCTTTGCACAATCTGCAATACCCAGCATCATTACTAAAGCAGTTAATTGAACAGTTACTTTTTTCATTACTTATTTTGTCTTGGTTAGGTAGACTTTTTCCCGATAAACTTTAAAAATTTTTGTTAGGGTGTAAAAATAAGGGTTTTGTTCAAAACAACAACTTACAGCCAAATTCTTTGGAAAAATTCCCCTTTTTGGTGGATGCTCTTCCTTTGGAGTGCCTTAGTTGGTTATAATGATACCCATTTGCCTGATAAACGCAGCCACTATTTTAAATATTGCCCTTATTACCGTATTAATATATTACTATAGTATATTAAAACTGGATTAGGCTCCTTTTCAAAGCGCCAACAATGTCGGCATCGTTCCCGGAGTAAGACTGTATTGTCAGAAATAAAATTCACAGTCAGGCGATATGATAAAATAATAATCCATGTTTGTGCGTTTTTGTTAAAAAACATATTGCCTGCAAACGATTATCGCATAAAGTATTTATATTCGCAACCTGTGTGCCCCCACACAATATTAAAGAAAACCTTTCGTTAAAACATTTGCTAAACGAACGCACAATGCAAAACACAATTTCCCTGAAAAATCTGGTACTCCTGATGGTAGTAGCTGGTTCCGTTGCCTCTTGTAAAAGCAACAAAAGCGGTGGCAAGTCTTCTGTTACCGGCTGGAAGTACGATGATAAGAACATGGGCAACTACCATGTAAACAAGATGAAATACCCCAAAGCTGGTCCCGGTCTTACGTTTGTACAGGGTGGCACCTTTGTAATGGGTGCTAAAGATGAAGATGTAATGGGTGACTGGAACAATGTTCCCCGCCGTGTTACTGTTCCCTCTTTCTTTATTGATGAAACAGAGGTTGCCAATGTTCACTACCGTGAATATATTTATTGGCTTGAAAATACCTTTAGCGGCGACACCACTATTATGAGGAGGGCGCTGCCTGATACGCTTTGCTGGCGTGAGGAATTGGCCTATAATGAGCCTTATGTAGAGTATTACTTCCGCTATCCTGCTTACAATTTTTATCCTGTAGTAGGTGTAACCTGGAAGCAGGCACATGATTTTTGTGTGTGGAGAACTGACAGGGTAAATGAATTGAACCTTATGCAGAAAGGTTACCTGAAAAAAGATTTTGCAAAAAAAGAAATGAAAGGCGGCGGCGCTGACGCTACTTTTAATACAGAAACCTATATTATGAACCCTGAATTGATACAGGGTAAGGCTAAACCAAAAAAATCTGAATTTAAAGATGTAAGTGGTAAGCCAAGATCTGTTGTAAAAATGGAAGATGGTATTCTTAACATGGGTTACCGCCTGCCAACTGAAGCAGAATGGGAGTATGCAGCTTATGGCTTACTTGACCAAAACCCTAATCCAAGGGCTAAAGAAAGCAAAAGCGGTGAGGAGTTGATAAGCAATCAGCAAATATATGCCTGGAGCAATAACACCAACGGTCTTCGTGACAATCGCCGCAGTGCATGGCAAGGTAAATTCTTAGCTAATTTCAAACGTGGCTCTGGTGATAACATGGGTGTTGCTGGTGGTTTGAATGACCGTAGTGCTATCCCTGGACATGTAAAAGCATTTTATCCAAACTCATTTGGTTTGTATAACATGAGTGGTAACGTTTCTGAATGGGTACAGGATACTTACAGGCCTTTAACTCCATCTGATGGTGAAGACTTTAACTACTTCCGTGGTAACAAGTTTGAAAAATACTACAAGAACAGTTCTGGCGACTATGAAAGAGATTCAATGGGACACTTGAAAAAAACTGACATTAACGATGAAGAAGTTAAAAACCGTCGTAATTACCAGCATAACTATGCAATCAATCATCTTGATGGTGACTCTGCAAGCCAGGCATTTTACGAGTATGGTGTAACTACTTTAATAAGTGATAAAGCTAAAGTATTTAAAGGTGGCAGTTGGAACGACAGGGCTTACTGGTTATCTCCAGGTGCCAGAAGATTCCTAGAAGAAGACCAATCATCAAGCACCATTGGTTTCAGGTGTGCACAAACTTATATGGGTGCACCAGAAGGACCTGGCTTTAGAGAAGGTAATATCTTTGGTAAGCGTAAGCAAAACAAGAAAAAGAAAAGATAATTATTTCCTGATACAATTGAAACCCTCCTAAGTGGAGGGTTTTTTATTTGTTGTCACGAATTCTTCAAAGCAGATTTATTTGTGTCAATTCGTGTAATTCGTGGCTTTAAATTATTTTTGAAACATGCTGATACCAGATCTATACGATATTTTCCTGCAACATTCCGCAATACAAACAGACACAAGAAAATTAAGAGCTGGTGATATATTTTTTGCTTTAAAGGGCCCGAGCTTTAATGGTAACCAGTTTGCAAAACAGGCTTTAGATGCAGGTGCAGCATATGCCGTTGTTGATGAAGCAGCAGACTATTCTGATAACAGGATTATTAAAGTGAATGACGTTTTGCATACACTACAGCAGCTTGCAAAATATCACCGGCAGCAATTTGACATCCCTTTTATAGCCATCACAGGCAGCAATGGGAAAACCACCACTAAGGAACTGGTGCATGAGGTATTAAGCAGCACATACACAACTTACACAACCAAAGGAAACCTCAATAATCATATTGGGATTCCGCTTACAATTCTATCAGTAGGTATGGATGCTGAAATGGCCGTAATTGAAATGGGGGCCAATCATCAAAAAGAAATTGAAAGCTATTGCAATTATACCTTGCCCACACATGGCATAATTACCAACTGTGGCAAAGCACACCTGGAAGGCTTTGGCGGAATAGAAGGTGTGAGAAAAGGAAAAGGTGAACTGTATGATTATATAAAGCATAATAACGGCACCATATTCCTTATGAAGGACTATGATTATTTAGTTGAAATGAGCAAAGGTATTTCCAATATCAAAACCTATGGCACTTATGATGCAGATGTGGTGGGCGTGACGGACAACAGCAAAGAAATGCTGGAAGTAAATATGCTGAAGGGAACGGAAATTAAAAATATTAAAACACATCTTGTTGGTGAATACAATTTGCCAAATGTGTTAGTGGCTGTTGCGTTGGGTAAATACTTTGATGTGCCTGACGAGAATATAAAAGCTGCTTTGGAAAATTATATTCCATCAAACAGCCGCAGCCAGTTGATTGAAAAAGATGGAAATAAAATTATTTTAGATGCCTACAATGCCAACCCAACAAGCATGAAAGCGGCAGTTGAAAATATTGCGAAAATGAATGGCGATAAAGTATTACTGTTAGGTGGCATGATGGAAATGGGTGACGACAGCTTGAGAGAACACCAGGCATTGATAGACTTAATTGATAAATACAATTGGAAAGAGGTTGTATTAGTTGGTGGTGATTTTAATAAAGTAAATAATCCTTACACAACATTTGCTAATTCTGCCGAAGCAGGTAAATGGCTGAAAGAAAAACATTTTACCAATACAACTATTTTAGTAAAAGGCTCAAGAAGTATGCAAATGGAAAAAGTACTGGAGTAAATCAAAACGTACTCATCAACTGCTGCAAATCTGCATCAGTCTTTATCAATACATCTCTCACTTTACTTCCCTGGTTGGGACCAACAATGCCTGCAGATTCTAATTGATCCATCAAACGGCCGGCACGGTTATAGCCGAGTTTCATTTTACGTTGCAATAAAGATGTGCTTCCGCTTTGGCTGGCTACAATCAATCTTGCAGCATCTTCAAACAACGGGTCTTTATCATTCACATCAAAATCTCCTTTCTCCATTTCTTTTTCATCCACATATTCAGGAAGCATAAATGCCTGTGCATAGCCACGCTGGTTGCCGATAAATTCATTCACCTTATCTACTTCAGGCGTATCAACAAAAGCACATTGCAAACGCACCAGTTCTCCATTGTAGCTGATAAGCATATCGCCTTTACCAATCAATTGCTCTGCACCACCAGTGTCAAGAATGGTACGGCTGTCAATTTTACTGCTCACTTTAAATGCGATACGTGCCGGGAAGTTTGCCTTGATAGTACCAGTAATAATATTCACACTTGGCCTTTGCGTAGCAATAATTAAATGTATGCCTACAGCCCTTGCCAACTGTGCTAGCCTTGCTATTGGCATTTCCACTTCTTTACCAGCCGTCATTATCAAATCTGCAAATTCATCCACCACCAATACAATAAATGGAAGGAATTGGTGTCCTTTTTCCGGGTTTAATTTTCTTGCAGCAAATTTTTCATTGTATTCCCTGATGTTGCGGCAACCAGCTTCTTTCAATAAATCATAGCGGTTGTCCATTTCAATACAAAGTGCATTGAGTGTATGCACCACTTTCTTTGTATCAGTAATGATGGCTTCATCCTCCCCCGGTAATTTGGCTAAGAAATGCCTTTCAATTGTTTTATAAATACTCAACTCTACTTTCTTCGGATCAACCAATACAAACTTTAGTTGTGACGGATGTTTTTTATACAACAACGAAACAAGTATTGCATTTAATCCAACTGACTTACCCTGGCCTGTGGCGCCGGCCATCAGCAGGTGCGGCATATTTGCCAAATCGACAATAAAATTCTCATTGTCAATTTTCTTACCAATAGCAATAGGAAGTGAGTAACTGTTATGAAGGAACTTTTCTGAAGACAATAAAGTCTTCATGCTTACGATTGTCTTCTTTGCATTGGGCACTTCAATACCAATGGTACCTTTGCCTGGAATAGGTGCAATAATTCGGATGCCCAATGCAGCAAGGTTCAATGCAATATCATCTTCCAGGTTTTTTATTCTTGAAATACGAACACCAGCAGCCGGAATAATTTCATATAATGTAACTGTTGGGCCAACCGTTGCTGATATTCTTTGTATGCTGATATCGTAATTCTTAAGCGTATTGATGATTTGATCCTTATTTGCCTGCAACTCTGCAGCATCCTGCACAATTTTTTCGCTGCCATGTGCTTCCAGCAGATCAATGGAAGGATACAAATAGTCTCTTAAATCCAAAACCGGGTCATACGATGTACCAAGCCCTTGTTTTTTTGCAGGTGCTGTGGATGGCTTTATTTCTTCGTCAATCAGATCGGGAGATGTTTTTATTTCAAGCTCCAGCGGCGATGTTTCTTTTGGTTTGCTTACGGATTTTGTGGCAACAGCTTCAATTACTTCATCTACTAGTGGTGGTAACACTTCTTTCTCCACCATCTGCAAATCATCTACTGCTGTTTCTTCTTTTGCCAAAGGTTTTATCATTCCTGCATTACCATTCAATTTATTACCATTTATCTCCTGGATAATTCCAGGTTCTTCATCCTCTTCTACTGCTGAAGCTAATGTAACTTCTTCTTCAGCTATGGTTGCAAGCGTTTTTTTAGTCGGGAGTCTAAATACAGGATTAAACCTCCAGATAACATAACTCAATACGGCAACTACCAATACGGCCAGTGTACCTACCTGGCCTATTACTTTATACATCCATCCCTGTACCAGCTTACCAACAGCGCCACCCCATGGAAAAGACTGGCCTTTGAATATTACAGCAAACGCAACACTCAATATTACCAGCCCAGTAATGAGGTACTTGATGTTTTTAACAACAGAAAAAATCTTTTTACCAAAAAATAAATTCACTCCCACCACAAAAAAGAAACTGCAAAAGAGAAATGATGCAACACCAAATCCCTTATAAATAAAAAAGTGAGAAAGAAAAGCGCCGAGTGTGCCCAGGAGATTATTAACTTTTACATCTGTGCCCCAGAACAAGCTGCTTCCTGCTTTAAACACCTCGTCCTGGTCTTCTTCCCAAGTAAACAGGTAAGAGGTAAACGCAATGAAAAGTAAAAAAGCGATCAATAAAAATACAGTACCTGTTATTTTATGGGTACGTTCATCTTTAAGTAACTGCTTTACTTCTAAGGTGGGTTCACTGTCTTGTTTTAATGTGCCGGGGTTTTTCTTGTCTTCCTTGGCCGGCTTCATTTTCTTTGCCATCGCAACAAAGATAAATAAAAGCAATACTGAAAACGTGCCGTTGCAAATGGATTTGCAATAAATGCGTAGGTTTGAGATAATGAAATTTCTTCACCATATAATCCTGCTGTCATTATTTTGTTTTATTCGCTTTACAGCTGTTTCGCAGGATTCCACCCAATCGTATTATACTGATGTGGCTTCTTTTGATGACTCAGTTTTAATAAAGCACTGCCTTGTATTTGTTGACAGCAATAATAATGTAAGCCCCAAAGAGGCACTTCATCAGCAATGGCGCCCACTTTCATACTACAAACTAACCGGCCGTATTCCGGCTGCATGGATAACCCAAAGGGTTTATCTTAAATTGGATATTGCAAACAGCAGTACAGCCAATGACAGCATTTGGTTTTTACCAGGCCTTTCGTTCCGAAGTATTCAAACATTTGAAATTGATGGGCAAAACAACCTGCAGCCGGTAAAAGATGAAAGCTGGCGTACGGGTTACCAGCCACTGATAATTAAAGCCAACTCAAGGCAAAGTTTTATCGCCGAACTGCATTTTACCAAATATGTATTTGTGCATCTTGCACCACAACTGATAAAGAAAAAATATATTGATACATACAGAAAAACGCTGTATTACCGGAACTCCCCCATGCAAACGGCGGGTTTTATTTTCACAGGCATACTCATTATGATGTTTATATACAGTATGGCCAATTACCTGCTGAGCCGCAAAACAGAGTTTATACTCAACGGGGCCTATGTTACCTGCATGTGCCTGCTTATTTTTTTAAGTGTGTACTTTGAAAAAAAAGGCGGTGTGCTGGTAAGTTTTTTTATGGGCTATGCTGCATTTGCTTTACTTGCAACCGGCACTGTATTTTACATAGCTTTTACCAGGAAATTTCTTGACACCAGGCAAAACTTTCCCAGGCTGAACAAGCTTTTTATTTACGAAGAAAGGGCTGTATTATTATTGCTGGCCGGGTACAGTTATATTTATTTTTTTAGTAATTACTTTTTTTTGCAACAGGCATTGGAAAATATCATGAAGGTAACAGCGCTGGCAGTGGGTATTGTTTATATCATCACCGCTTTTACACAAAAGAATAAATTGCTTAATTATCTCGCCATTGGCAATGCTCTGCTTATCATATTTGCCATTATTTCTTTTTACTTACTACAGTTTCCAAAAAGAGGCAGCATTTTTTATAATTCACTTTTCTATTACGAAACCGGCATAGTGCTGGAGTTAATGTTTTTTATTCTTGGCCTTACATATAAAAACCGGATTGAACTGATTGAGAAAACAAGAGAGCAAGAGGCAATGAAGCTGGAAGTAGAAAAACAATCATACGAAACAAAACTGGCAGTGCTGGATGCAAGACAAAAAGAACGCAACCGCATCAGTGCCGATATGCATGACGAACTCGGAGCCGGCATAACCGCCATTCGCCTGTATAGCGAACTGGCTAAGAGCAAACCAGATAAAAACACCATGCCGGAAATTGAAAAAATTTCTTCATCTGCAAATGAACTGCTCAATAGTATGAATACCATTATTTGGGCTATGAGCAGCAGTAACGATTCACTGGAAAATATGATAGCATACATCCGTAGCTATGCACTGGAGTATTTTGAAAACAGCGGTATCCGCTGCAAAGTTGACATTGCAGATGACATCCCTAATATTGAAGTAAGTGGCGCTATCCGCAAAAATGTCTTTATGGTGGTAAAAGAATCACTAAATAATATTTTGAAGCATGCAAAAGCAACAGAAGTAAACATCAGTTTAAAAAAAGTGGATGATGGCCTTTCGCTGTATATACATGATGATGGTATTGGTATTGATGTAGAAAAAATACGCCGCTTTGGCAATGGCTTAAAAAACATGAAACACCGGATGGAGGAAATGAATATTGATTTCAGCATTGAAAATAAGAACGGTACACTTATTATGCTTCACTATACAATTGCGTTATGATTTTTTTGCAACACCCATTGCCAACAGCAGCCATCCTGCAATAAAAAACAAACCACCAAAAGGAGTAATAGGGCCCAGCCAGTTTACTGATATATCCTGGTGTTTAAAAATACACAAAGTATATACTGAGCCGCTAAAAAGTATGATGCCAGTAATAAAAAGCCTGCCTGCCCATAACAAAAATTTATACGGAAATTCTTTATATAATATTCCTGTGGCCAGCAATGCCAGCGCATGATACATTTGATATTTTACCCCGGTTTCAAATGTTTGTAACAAGGCGGGTTCAAAAATTTCTTTAAGCTTGTGTGCTGCAAATGCACCGAGAATAACAGACAATGCCCCAAAAAAAGATGCAACTACAAGAAATTTTTTATACATAGCAAAAATTAGTAGGTGAGTATTTTTTCTGCAAAAGTATGGTCGGTTATTTCAGCACTTGGCAAGATAATATTAGCCTGTGTATAGAAAGGTTCTCTCTCTTTTAATTTTTGCTGTATAAAAAAAAGCAGTTCTGCCTGGTTCAATTTTTTTATTAAAGGCCGCTTAGCTTGTCCTTTTATTAACCTTCGCAATATTTCTTCCGGTGTGGCAGAAATATAAACACTAATGCCGTGTTCATTCATCCACTCTATATTATTATGATAACAGGGTGTGCCACCACCACAGGCAACAATAATATTTTTAAGCGATCCTATTCCCCGCAATTTTCTTGCTTCTACTTCCCTAAAATAATCTTCTCCCTTGCTTTCAAAAATATCTACTACTGGTTTGCCTTCCTCTATTTCAATTATTTCATCCAAATCAATAAACCCTAATTTATATTCTGCAGCCCAAATTCGCCCCCAGTGTGATTTGCCGCTGCCCATAAAGCCATTTAAAAAAAACAACATGCTATAAATACGTTTTCTTTGGTTGCTGATAAAAAATAAAGATAGAACAAACCAAGGCAGGGCAAAAATTAAATAGAGAATAAAAGCTTCCTTTTTTATTTGATACTTAAAAATTATTTCTTTTTTTGCAAACAAACCGGCAATACGGTTGTATATATCTCTAAAAAGCGTATTTATGCATTCATTCACCATTAAAGACCTTGAAAATTTATCGGGAATAAAGGCACATACCATCCGTATATGGGAGCAGCGCTACCAGTTTTTAAAACCAAGCCGTACAGAAACTAACATTCGCTATTACAGCAGCGATGAATTAAAAAAATTACTCAATATTGCCTTACTTAACAAATATGGATTCAAAATATCGCACATTGATAAAATGTGTGAGGCCGAACTGAAAGAAAAAATTTTATCGCTCAATGGCCCGGAAGCGCTACAGGAGAGAATAGTAAATGAGATGATACAATACATGGTGGACTTAGATATGGAAAGGCTGGAAGAAACTCTTGACCGGTACATATCAACAAAAGGAATAGAAAAGGCCATTACGCTAATTATTTTTCCTTTTCTTGAGAAAATAGGTGTATTGTGGCTTACCAATCATATCAACCCGGCTCAGGAACACCTGGTAACAAATATTGTAAGACAAAAATTAATTGTGGGTATTGATAATGTAAGGAGTTCAATAAAGGTTGATAAATCAATTTTATTGTTTTTACCTGAAGGTGAATATCATGAAGTGGGTTTACTGTTTGTCTATTATCTTTTGAAAAGCCGTGGTGCAAACGTAATTTATCTGGGAGCCAACATACCGCTTATGGATGTGGAATATGTTGTTAAAGTCAAAAAACCGGATTATCTCTTTTCGCATCTTACATCTGTGACTTACAAATTTAACTTCGATAAATTTATTACAAGCCTCACAAAAAAAATTTCCAATACCCAGGTAATTATCTCCGGCCAGCTTACACAAACCTATCAAAAGAAGATACCATCTTCAATAAAGTTTAAAAAATCCTTCAGGGAAGTAATGGAGTTTATTTCAAGTCTTTAGCCTTCTACCATTCATATTTGATATTAAAAAATCAAACAGCTATAAAATACTGGCCCTCAATCTGTTTAATGGTATTAATAAAATATTAAACAAAAAATTTTGTTCTATCATTAAGAGTGTTTAGTTTTACGACATAAAAGTTAAACAAAATAATCATGTCAACGATTGAATTTAACCAAATGCTACTAAAAAACACTGAGTTTTTAAAGCCATTTGCCATTACCCTCACCCGGGATAATGAAACCGCCAAAGACCTGATTCAGGAGACAATGTACCGTGCCTTGGCCAATAGGGATAAGTATAACGTAGGCACAAACATAAAGGCATGGCTTTACACAATCATGCGTAATATTTTTATTAATAATTACCGCCGCAAAGCAAAACAGAATACCATATTTGATAAAACTGCTAACGATTTTTTACTTGATCATAATCAAAGTGCTGTGGCAAATAAAGCTGAAACAACTTTGAATTTGAAAGACATTGAAACAGCAGTACATAATCTGCCAGATATATTTCGTAACCCATTTATGCTGTATTTTGAGGGCTATAAATATCATGAAATTTCAGATATGCTGAAAGAACCATTGGGCACTATTAAAAGTCGTATACACTTTGCCCGGAAGTTATTGAAAGAACAAATTGCCCGTTTTTAATTCGTAAATCGTTAAAAAATCTAACTTTTAAACCACAATAAAATAATTACTGCCATGAAGAAAGTTGTGGTAATCGGAAGCGGTTTTGCAGGACTGTCAGCCGCATGTTTTATGGCAAAAGCCGGGTGGCGGGTAACCGTAATTGAAAAAAATGAAACACCCGGCGGCAGGGCAAGGCAGCTAAAAGAAGCTGGATTTACTTTTGACATGGGGCCAAGTTGGTATTGGATGCCGGATGTTTTTGAACATTTCTTTAATTGTTTTGGCAAAAAAGTTTCCGATTACTATCAATTAAAAAGACTAGATCCTTCTTACCGTATTTTCTGGGATAGTAGTACTATGGACATCCCGGCCAGTTACGATAAATTAAAAGAACGCTTTGAAAATATTGAACCCGGAAGCGGCCAAGCTCTGGATAAGTTTTTGGCAGAAGCAGCTTACAAATATGATGTGGGTATAAACAAACTGGTTCATAAACCAGGTCAGTCATTATCTGAATTTGCTGATTGGGATGTAGTAAAAGGTGTGTTTAAACTAGATGTATTTGTATCTATGAAAAAACACATAGGCAAATATTTTAAACACCCACACTTGCAGCAGTTACTTGAATTTCCTGTTCTGTTTCTTGGTGCACTGCCACAGAATACTCCTGCGCTGTACAGCCTCATGAATTATGCCGACATAAAGCTTGGTACCTGGTATCCGCAAGGCGGTATGTATAGTATTGTAAATGGCATGTATAGCCTGGCAAAAGAACTTGGTGTAAAATTTATTTTTAATTGCGATGTAACTGCAATAGAAACTGACAAAGGTTTTGCAAAAAAAATTCAAACAGTACAAAATAATGAGGTTGCTTCATTTGATGCAGATGTTATAATAAGCGGTGCAGATTATCATTTTACCGAAACAAAATTACTTAACGAAAGCAGCCGTAGTTATACAGAACAATACTGGGATAAAAGAGTGATGGCGCCAGGATGCCTGTTATACTATGTAGGGCTGAACAAAAAATTGCATAATGTACTGCACCATTCTTTATTTTTTGACACATCTTTTGAAGTGCATGGCAAGGAAATATACAAAGCACCTCAATGGCCATCCAATCCCTTATTTTATGTTAGTATTACTTCAGCAAGTGATGATACAGTAGCACCAGCAGGTTACGAAAATCTTTTTTTCCTGATCCCTGTAGCGGCTGGTTTGCAAGGGGATACAGAAGAATTGAGAGAGAAATACTTTGAACAAATACTGCTGCGATTCGAAAAACGTATTGGACAAAATGTAAAAGAGTCAATTATTTACAAAAAGTCATATTCGATAAGCAACTTTATAATGGATTACAACTCTTACAAAGGAAATGCATATGGCCTTGCAAATACATTGATGCAGACAGCTGTTTTAAAACCCGGGATAAGAAGCAGAAAAGTAAAAAATCTTTTTTATACAGGGCAGCTTACAGTACCCGGGCCAGGGGTTCCTCCATCTCTTATTAGCGGGGAAGTAGTAGCCAAAGAGGTGTTGAAATATTTTTAATTACTAATTAAAATACTTTCAACATAACATCAAAAATCAATTAAAGTGACAAAAATTGCCAGAGTATGATAAGTCTCTTTCATGAAGTAAGCAGGGAGTGCAGTAAAACAACAACAGAAAAATACAGCACTTCTTTTAACAGCGCCATAAAACTGCTGCATACAGACCTGCGTACGCCTGTGTACAATGTGTACGGTTTTGTACGCTTTGCAGATGAAATAGTTGATACATTCCATGCTTATGATAAAGTAACACTACTTGCAGAATTTAAAACGGCCACATATAATGCTATTGAACGTGGAATTAGTCTCAATCCAATACTGCACAGCTTTCAAATAACTGTTAACGAGTATGGAGTGCCAATGGATTTAATAGCAGCTTTTTTTCATTCAATGGAAATGGACCTTACTAAATCAACCTACGATTGTGATACTTACAAAGAATATATTTATGGCAGCGCCGAAGTAGTGGGATTGATGTGCCTTTACATATTCTGCGAAGGTGACAAGAAGATGTACGACACTTTGAAACCACATGCACAATCGCTTGGAGCTGCTTTTCAAAAAGTAAATTTTTTAAGAGATGTAAAATCGGATTACCAACAGTTAAGCAGGATTTATTTCCCTGGTGTTGACTTCAAAAATTTTACTGACTCAATGAAAAATAAAATTGAAGAAGATATTGAAGCTGACTTTTCTAATGCATATACTGGCATTTTATTATTACCTGCCAAAGCAAGGTTTGGAGTGTATGTAGCATACAAATATTATATATCATTATTTAAAAAGATAAAAAGAACACAACCTTCCGGCATACTACAAAACCGTATCCGTATCCCTGATTACGGGAAAGCTTTTATACTGGTAAAAGCCAGCCTTAGAGCACAGTTGAATATTCTTTAAATTGCAACCATGGAAGTTATTTTAGTTGATGAAGATGATAACCCTGTAGGCGTCATGGGTAAACAGGAAGTGCATGAAAAAGCGCTTTTGCACAGGGCATTCAGCATTTTTATTTTTAACAAAAAACAAGAGCTGCTGCTGCAAAAAAGAGCAGCAAATAAGTATCATAGTGCTGGTTTATGGACAAATACCTGCTGCAGCCACCCAAGGCCGGGAGAAAATATTAAAGAAGCTGCACTAAAAAGGCTACAGGAGGAAATGGGCTTTACTACAAGCTTGCAAAAAATATTCTCTTTTGTTTACAAAGCTCCTTTTGATAATGGGCTAACAGAACATGAATACGACCATGTTTTTATAGGGCATTTTAACGGCTTGGTTGCTCCCAATCCGCATGAAGTAAGCGATTATTGTTATCAATCACTTGAGGAATTAAAAGCTAATATTCAAATGCAGCCAGATAACTTTACTGAGTGGTTTAAAATTGCTTTGCCAAAAGTGGAAGCCCACCTCAAAGAAAATTAAACTTTTATATTTCTCTCTGTATCTTTTCAATAAATGAACAGCAAAAAAGTAATTGTAATTGGCAGTGGTGTTGCAGGTATGGCAACCGCCATCAGGCTTGCTGTACAAGGTTTTGAGGTAGAAGTGTATGAGAAAAACAGCTATCCAGGCGGCAAGCTTCATGCTTTTGAAAAAGGAGGGTTTCATTTTGATGCAGGTCCGTCCTTGTTTACACAGCCAAAAAATATTGAAGATCTTTTTCAAATAGCCAATGAACCTATTGAAAAATTTTTTACTTATCAACCCATCAAGGTTGCCTGCAAATATTTTTTTGAAAATGGTAAAATTGTAACGGCATATACTAACCGGGATGATTTTACTGCTGAGCTACACAACCAATTAAACGAAAAACCCTCCTCGGTAAATGCTTACTTAAACAATGCAGCAAAAGTTTATGATGATATCGGAAGCATATTTTTAAACTATTCGCTGCATAAAGCAAAAACATGGTTTCACACACGGATATTCAAAGCATTGCAAACAGTAAGGCTAGGCCATCTCTTTACTTCACTAAACCAATACAACAATAAGTATTTTACTTCTGCTGAAGCAGTACAACTGTTCAACCGCTTTGCAACTTATAATGGAAGCAACCCCTATAAAGCCCCGGGAATGCTCAGTCTTATACCGCATCTTGAAATGAACGAAGGCGTTTTCTACCCCAAAGGGGGGATGATAAGCATTACTAATGCGCTGTATAATTTGGCAAGAAAAAAAAGTGTTCGGTTTTATTTTGATACTCCCGTAGAAAAAATAATTCATAGCGATGGAAAAGTAAAAGGCGTTATTGCAGGCAGCACGACAAAAAATGCTGAAGTGGTTGTAAGCAATATGGATGTGTATTTTACTTACAAAAAATTGCTTGCTGATGACATAAAAGCTCTGCAAATATTAAAGCAAGAAAGAAGCAGTAGCGCTTTTATTTTTTACTGGGGAATAAATAAAACATTCCCGTCATTACAACTGCATAATATTTTTTTCAGCAGCGACTATAAAAAAGAATTTGAAAGCATCTTCAGTAAAAAAAAACTATTTACAGATCCTACGGTTTATATCAACATCACTTCAAAAATAGAAAGCCAGCAAGCTCCGGCCGGGAAAGAAAACTGGTTTGTAATGATTAATGTGCCGGCAGGATATGGACAAATTTCCGAGGAAGAGAAAAACGCAGTACGCAATATCGTAGCAGCCAAGCTAAGCCGCATTTTAAATGAAGATATTGCCGCACAGATTGTAACAGAGCAAACACTTTCTCCGGTTATGATTGAAGAGCAAAGCGCTTCATACATGGGTTCTTTATATGGAACAAGCTCCAATTCAAAACTTGCAGCTTTTTTACGTCACCCAAATTTTAAAAGTTCGTTAAAGGGCTTATACTTTTGCGGCGGCAGCGTACATCCAGGTGGTGGCATACCATTATGTCTTAAAAGTGCTAAAATTGTTTGTGATTTAATTGCAGAAGATTTTTAAATAATGCAGGCTTAAATTAATTAGTGAGTTATAATTTTTCAAAATATCAGAAAGCTACAGCCATAGCAGTACTGTTCCATGCAATTGGCGTGGCGGGTATTCTTTTCTTTAAAAGTGATTTTATTCTTCATTCCACGCCATTCAATCTCATGCTTTGTTTTTTACTCATTGTATGGACACAAAAAGAAAAAAATATCTTCTTCTGGGTTTTTGCAGCATTGATTTTTTTAATTGGATTCCTTTCTGAAGTAATTGGTGTAAACACCGGGCTTTTATTTGGCAATTACAGTTATGGCAGCGCATTAGGAATTAAATACAAAGCGGTACCTCTAATTATTGGCATCAATTGGTTTATTGTTATTTATTGTTGCGGTGTAAGTGTAACTGCATTTCTGCAAAAAATAATTAACAGCATACCTGCTGTACCGGGAAATGAATTAAAACCATCTGCTGCCTTAAAAGCAACTTCTGTAATAATAGATGGAGCCACACTAGCTGCCATTTTTGACTGGCTGATAGAACCTGTTGCTACCGAGCTTGGATATTGGCAATGGAAGAACAATGAAATACCATTATACAATTATGTTTGCTGGTTTGGTATCAGCTTATTGTTAATGACGTTGTTTAGATCTTTATCATTTGAAAAAAGCAACAAATTCGCAATAAATTTGTTGCTAATCCAGGTGATGTTCTTTTTAATACTAAGAACTTTTTTATAACAATGAATACGCTTTTGTTTATAGGAATTGTGTTCTCAACTTTCATTATTATGGAAGGTGTTACATGGCTTACGCACCGTTTTGTAATGCACGGCTTTTTATGGTATCTCCACAAAGACCATCATCAAAAAGGCCCCGGCTTTTTTGAAAAAAATGATGCTTTCTTTTTAATATTCGCCATACCAAGCTGGTTATGCATTATGCTTGGTCTTCAAAATGAGATTTACTGGGTGGCTGCTATTGGGTTTGGTATTGCGATGTACGGTCTTGCCTATTTTTTAGTACATGAAGTAATTATTCATCAACGCTTCAGGTGGTTTACCCGTAGCAACAATACTTACATCCGTGCCATTCGCTGGGCACACAAAATGCATCACAAACATTTAGGAAAAGAAGATGGCGAAAGTTTTGGCATGTTGCTGGTGGCAAAAAAATACTGGGATAAAATAAAAGAAGATAAAAAAAGAAACAACGAAAAAAATATCTAACACTTCCTTGGCTTCTCATAGCACCATTTCTGAAAATTCAAATCTGCTTCGAAACGCTCAAACCCGGGCTGGTAGTGCAACCAAATAAGCTTAGTTTATTTATACCAAAAAGTCAAGCTTAAAAAAAACTGCCCTTGGTGCAGAAAAACAAATTATAGCCTTTTATCTATGTTAATAAATCATTACCAAAGCCCTTTATTGTTGAAAAGTAGAATGTGAATTAGCTGTGAACGGGCTGTGAATAAACTACCTTTGTATGTGAAAACACCGTGGATAATCAGTAGTGAAAACTTGGTAACAGCAGATGTGGATAAGGCTAGCGCTTTTAGACTTTACCTTAGCCGCCAGATCACAGGAATTGATAGCTTTTACTGCACTGCTTACAACAAAAATGCTGCTTAGCTTACCAGGTTGTTTCAACGCTTTTAAGAAATCAATTTTGAAAATAATACAACAACTTAATATAAACAGTTCAACCTTTTTTTGAAAAATGGACCTTACTAACCTCAACAAAGACCGCAAAACAAGAAGAAAAACCTCCCTCGACCTTGGAAATATGGTGTTTGGCAAAGTACCGCCGCAATCAAAAGATTTAGAAGAAGCAGTGCTGGGCGCCATCATGCTGGAAAAAAGTGCTTTTGATACCGTAATTGAAATTTTAAAGCCAGAATGTTTTTATGTAGAGGCACACCAGCGCATTTACAGGGCAATGACATCGCTGGCACAGAAAAGCATGCCAATTGACCTGCTAACGGTGGTGGAGGAACTAAAAATAAAAGAAGAGCTGGAACTGGTTGGCGGTCCTTACTACGTAAGCCGTTTAACTAATGCGGTAGTATCGTCAGCTAATATTGAATCTCATTCAAGAATTGTACTTCAAAAATTTATACAAAGGGAATTAATACGCATCAGTGGTGAAACTATCAGCGATGCTTATGAAGACAGTACAGACGTATTTGATTTACTGGATGAAGCAGAAAGTAAATTATTTGAGATAACCAATAACCATCTTCGTAAAAACTTCGATGACATCAATACAGTATTGGTAAAAACGATACAGCGTATTGAAGACATGCGTAACAGGGATGAGGATATCACTGGTGTACCAAGCGGTTTTGCTTCGCTTGATAAAGTAACCTATGGCTGGCAAAATACAGATCTTATCATCCTGGCTGCAAGGCCTTCAGTTGGTAAAACTGCTTTCGCACTAAATCTTTTGAGAAGTGCTGCATTGAGTGATAAAAAGCCAACTCCGGTTGCTTTTTTCAGTTTGGAAATGAGTGCCGGCCAATTGGTTTCCCGTATTCTTAGTGCAGAAAGCGAAATATGGCTGGAAAAAATAAACAGGGGGAAATTAGAAGAGCATGAAATGAAGCAGCTATATAAAAAAGGTATTGAGAGGTTAAGCAACGCTCCTATTTTTATAGATGATACTGCTGCATTAAACATTTTTGAATTAAGGGCAAAATGCCGTCGTTTAAAAAACAAGCACAATCTTGGTATGATCATCATTGACTATTTACAGTTAATGAGTGGTACCAGTGAAAATAAAAACAGCAACCGGGAACAGGAGATTAGCCGCATCTCCAGGGATTTGAAGGGGCTTGCAAAGGAGTTACAGGTGCCCATCATTGCGTTGTCACAGTTAAGCCGTGAGGTGGAGAAAAGAAAAGAAGGTGCAAAGATTCCACAGCTCAGTGATTTGAGGGAATCAGGTGCGATAGAACAGGATGCTGATATGGTTATGTTCCTGTATCGCCCTGAATACTATGATATCACTGCAAATGAAATGGGTGAAAGTAATAAAGGTGAAACTTATGTAAAGATTGCCAAGCACAGGAATGGTAGTTTAGAAACAATAAAACTGAAAGCATTGCTGCACATCCAAAAATTTATAGAAGATGAAGATGGCGGCGATTTTGGCGGGCAAATACCCGGTGGCAACTTCAGGCCGGTGAGAGATGATGAAGGTGGAAGTGGCGCTAAACTATATATTCAGAAAGGCAGCAAAATGAATGACGGTGCATTTGATGATGAGGCGCCTTTTTAATGAATAATTTACAATTGATAACGGAGAATAGATTTAGGTTTGTTCTCCTTTTTTATTTATGACTTTACCATTTTTTTATATTGAAGAAGCACCAACACAAACTGTTGTTTTAAATGAAGAAACATCAAAGCATATTGTGCAGGTGCTGCGTATGCAGAATGGAGAGCAATTACAATTAACAGATGGAAAAGGAAATTTATTTACCTGCGAAATAACAAACGGTAACCGCAAGCGGTGTGAAGTAACAATTAAAGAAACGGCCAATGAACAACGGTCAACGAACAACGTTTCTGTCGCTATCTCATTATTAAAAAACAACAGCCGCTTTGAATGGTTCTTAGAGAAAGCAACAGAGATAGGTGTTACCGAAATCATTCCGCTTATTTGTACAAGAACAGAAAAAACAGCGTTGAAACATGAGCGGATGAACAGCATTTTGATAAGCGCCATGTTGCAATCGCAACAAACATATTTGCCCTTGTTGCATGAGCCGGTAAAGTTTACAGAAGTTGCCAGCAAATCAACACAGCAACAAAAATTTATTGCCCATTGCGATGATGAAAATAATAAAGAGCAACTCACAACTAAACTTCTAAACGCCTCAACTCCTAAACTTATCCTAATTGGTCCAGAAGGCGACTTTACTAAAGAAGAAATTGAACTGGCCATTAAGAATAATTTCACTCCTGTTTCACTTGGCGCCACAAGATTGAGAACAGAAACTGCCGGTATTGTTGCTGCTACGTTGCTCACCACCTTCTCTTAAATAAAGAAAGCATAACATACCCTTTTAAAAAATCCCCTTTTTACAGGATAGTTCAGCCTGCTGCCTTCTCCTACTTTTATGCACTCAATTTTCCTGTGCTTTACCACCTAATATTAATTGCTCATCAATAAAAATTTCATTTTATGAAACAGTTTTTTACTTTTTTATTTGCTCTTACAGGCCTTATCAGCAATGCAACAATACGTACAGTAAGCAACATCCCTTCCACGCTTGCACAATACAATACTATACAAGCTGCAATAGATGCCTCATCCTCCAATGATACGATATATGTACATGGCAGCCCTAATGCCTATTCTTCATTCAATATCACCAACAAAAAATTAACCATAATAGGACCAGGATGGAGCCCTGATAAAAACCTTCCCTTTACAGCAAATGTTCCCGGCATGACTATTACAGGTACAAATTCATCAGGTACAGAAATACAAGGATTGGTAATTACCAGTACTGTTGACTTGAATACAAACCACCCAGACAATATGCGTTTCATACGAAACTATTTCACTGGGGGCCAGCTTATTTATATGGTACAAGGTAGTACCACGTATATTGGTTATTTATTTGAAGGCAATGTTTTCGACAATTCCTACATGAATGGAACAAGCAGCTCGACTTATCAAAACTACCTGTTCCAAAACAATTACTTCTATAACAGCGGTTGCTGCATAGGCACACAGGTAAACGGATTTACCAACAGCGTGAACATACTCTTTAACCACAACCTCTTTTTTAGTGCCAGCAACATCAGGCCTGTCTTTGGGCAGAACTGCCGCTTCCTCAGTATCACCAATAATATTTTTGTACGCACTAATCCGGGTGAACAAAACAGCTCAAGTACTTTTAATAATAATATCACTTACTATGTAGGAGATGTAGCGCCAGCAGCCCCATGGACTGTAAACGGTAATATTAACAGTGGTGGCAATGTTGCTGACCAGGATCCGCAAATGGCCTCTCAAAATGCTGTTAATGCAGGTACTAACAATCCTATCGCAGACTTTAGTATTACAGCAGGGCCTGCTAATAACAGTGGCAGTGACGGAAAAGATATGGGCTTATTATATGATGCTACCGGCAGCCTTAACTGGACAACGAGCCGTACAAGCCGGTTGCCATTTGTTTATAGCATGAATATCACCAATCCAACTATACCACAAGGCGGAACAATAAACGTACAAGTAGAAGCAAGAAAAAATAACTAAGGCCAATAATACCATTTTTCACCATTAAACTAATTTGGTATGAAAAGGCTCATAACGCTGCTGGCAATTTTATTTTTCATTGCGGCAGCACAGGCACAAAACATAACAAATGCGGAATACTTTTTTGATTCCGATCCGGGACCGGGCAATGGAACTGCACTTACAGTTTCAACACCGGGAACTACGGTAAATATTAATGCTAATATTTCAACAGCAGCTTTATCTGCAGGGTTTCACTTTGTTGGCATAAGAGTAAAAGAAGCAACCGGCATATGGGGCTTATATGAAAAAAGAGGGTTCTATATCTCCAATGCCACATCAGATGCAGCAAATATTACAGCTGCAGAATATTTTTTTGATGCAGACCCGGGTGATGGTAACGGAACGGCTTTGCCTGTTGGGGCAAGCGGTGCTGTTGTAAACTTTACTGCTAATATTCCTACATCCCTTGCAAGTGGTTTCCATTTTTTAGCCATCAGGGTAAAAGGAAGTGATGGGCAGTGGGGGTTGTTTGAAAAAAGAGGATTCTATATTTCATCATCTACAGCTGATGCTGCAAACATTACAGCTGCGGAATATTTCTTTGATACAGACCCGGGTGTGGGTAATGCAACAGCTTTATCTGTTGGCACAACAGGAGTAGTGGTAAATTTTACTACAGCTATCCCTACATCATTATCAGCAGGGTTTCACTTCTTAGCCATCAGGGTAAAAGGAAGCGATGGGAAATGGGGCCATTATGAAAAAAGAGGGTTCTATGTTTCTACAGCAGCCGTAGATGCTTCTAACATAACAGCTGCAGAATATTTCTTTGATGCAGACCCAGGTGCAGGTAATGCTACGCCAACATCTGTTGGCACAAGCGGTGCTGTTGTAAATTTTACAGCTAACCTTCCTGCATCATTATCACAAGGCTTCCATTTTTTAGCAATAAGAACCAAAGGAGCCGATGGCAAATGGGGATTGTATGAAAAACGTGGTTTCTATGTTTCTACCACAGCAACAGATATGAGCAATATAGTTGCAGCAGAATATTTTATTGATGCCGACCCTGGCATTGGCAATGGTACAGCTTTAACAATAAGTACACCAGGGCCAACTGTAACACAAACATTCCTGGTTCCTGAACCAAGCCTGACGCTTGGCCAGCATTATCTTTCTATCCGTGTGAAGGATGCAAATGGAATCTGGAGTTTGTATGAATATGATACATTAAGCATTGGCAATTCAACTATTACTTGCCCGGCAAATGCAACAGCCAGTACAACAGCAGGCGCATGTACCGCCATTGTCAATAATATTGACCCTGTTGTAACACCTCCACAAGCATATACATATACTTTAACAGGTGCTACTACCGGAACAGGATCAGGTTCTGCCAGCAATGTTGTGTCGTTTAATGCAGGAGTAACAACGGTAAATTATATTCTTACTGGTTCCCCTACTGTTAACTGTTCATTTACTGTTACAGTTACCGCCTCTGCTCCTTCCATTACAACACAACCAGCAAGTCAATCTGCCTGTGCAGGTACTAATGTTACTTTTAGTGTAACAGCAGCCGGCAGTGGGTTTACTTATCAATGGAGAAAAGGTGGTGTAAACATCACTAACGCTACTTCTGCATCTTATACAATTAACGGGGTTACTGCTGGCGATGCAGGAAGTTATGATGTAGTGGTTACAAGTGCTTGTACTTTAAGTGTAACATCAGATGCAGCTGTACTTACTGTTGGCAATACTACTATCACATCTCAACCTGCAAACCAGGCAGTATGTGCAGGTGCCAGCGCAAGCTTTAGTGTAGCGGCATCAGGCAGTGGCCTTTCTTATCAATGGAGAAAAGGAGGTGTAAATATTACCAATGCCAATTCTTCAAGCTATACTATAAATAATGTTGCTAATGGCGATGCAGGAAATTATGATGTGGTGGTAACAGGAAGTTGCGGTAGTGCAACATCTAATACAGCAGTATTAGCCATTAACGCAGCAACAATTATAACAACTAATCCTGCAAGCCAAACAGTATGTGCAGGAGGTAATGTTACGTTTACTGCTGCTGCAACAGGCACCGGTGTTATTTCTTATCAATGGAGAAAAGGCGGCGTAAATATTTCCGGTGCCAATGCTGCAAGCTATACTATCAATACTGTTTCTGCAACTGATGCCGGCAGTTATGATGTAATAGCAACAGGCAGTTGTGGTTCTGTTACATCTTCTGCTGCAACATTAACAGTAAATATTGCTACTGCCATCACTGCACAACCAACCAACCAGGCATCGTGTCTTGGTGGAAGTGTAACTTTTGTTGTATCAGCAATGGGTACCAATGTTACTTATCAATGGCAAAAGGGAGGAGTTGATATTACAAGTGCAATTGCAGCAAGCTATACAATCAATAGCGTTTCTGTTGGCGATGCAGGCACTTACTCTGTAGTGATGACAGGTTCATGCGGAACAGTTACATCAAACAACGCTACACTTACCCTCACAGCAGGAACAGTTATCAATACACAGCCTGCCAGCCAGGCAGCTTGTGTTGGAGGCAGCGTTACATTCAGTGTTGCCGCAAGCGGCAGTGGCACTGTTACCTATCAATGGAAGAAAGATGGGGTAAATATTCTTAATGAAACATCTTCAACATTCTCCATCAACCCGGTGGCAGCTGGTGACGCCGCAACCTACTCAGTGCTGGTTACAAGTTCATGTGGCAGTACAGAATCAAATAGTGCATCACTTTCAATTACACCTGCTACTGTAATTACATCACAACCAGCTAACCAAACCGTATGCGTTGGTTCGTCAGCAACATTCTCTGTTACTGCCAGCGGCGATAATCTTTCTTATCAATGGAGAAAAGGAGGAGTTAATATCAATGGTGCTAACAACAGCAGTTACACAATTACAAATGTTGGTGCAGGCGATTTTGGCAACTACGATGTAGTGGTTACAGGCACATGCGGCACTGCTACGTCAAACCAGGTTTCATTATCAACATTTGTAGTCTCCCTCACAACACAGCCGGTAAGCCAAACAGTATTTGCAGGTGCCAGCGCTACATTTTCTGTAACAGCAACAGGCAATGGCCTTACTTATCAATGGAGAAAAGAAGGAGTCGATATCAGTGGTGCAATAAACAGTAGTTATACTATTGCCAGTGCTGCCATTGCAGATGCAGGAAACTATGATGTGGTGGTTACAGGCATATGCCCACCATCAGTTACATCCAGCATTGCTATACTTACAGTAAATCCGTTTGCTATTACAACACAGCCAGTAAATAAATCGATTTGTTCCGGCAGTGATGCAACATTCACAATTGTTGTGAGTGGCACAGGCCTTACCTATCAATGGCAGGAGAAAACTACCGGTGGAACATTTATTGATATTGATGGGGCCACCACTCCGTTGTTAACACTTAGCAACATAGCAGTTGTATCAAATGGCAATCAATACCGTTGTGTTATAAACGGAAGCCTTAATTCAAATGCTGCTACATTAACTGTAAATGCATCGCCACCAGTATCGCTTACTCTCCCGTTCGATACTTTGAATCTCAATTCCCGTAACCAGGTTGTAAGTGGTGGTTCTCCATCAGGAGGTAGTTACTCTGGCGCTGCTATTATCAATGGAGTTATTAAACCAAGTGGGCTATCATTGGGAGATTACAAGATTACCTATAACTATGCAGACGCTAATGGATGTACTGCTACAGCAACAGATTCATTTACGGTGATTCAAAGAGCTGGCTTTGCAACAATATTTCCTAATCCATCATACAATGGCAACATAACAATTGTTGTGACACCGGAGTCTGTAGGAAAAAAAGGAATAATATATGATGCTGCCGGAAGAAAAGTGCATGAATGGGTAATTGCAGGGAGGTATTCACAACTTCAGTTGAATAAGTTACCTGCCGGCACTTACAGCTTTTCTATCGGTTGGTGGTATGGGTACATCACACAAAAAGTAGTAATTATAAGATAGCATTTTCAGTTTTAAAATGGAACGCCCCGGCAAGCCGGGGCGTTCCATTTTAATTACATTACTTAAATCAGCTTGCAGAATCATTATATCCTTCTTCCTTCTCTTCCAGTCTTGGTTCATTTAACTGCACCACTCTTCTTCGCTCATTTCTTTTTCTCATCACCATATTCAGCATTTCCACACCAAAAGAAAATGCCATACCGAAATAGATATAATTTTTCAAGTGCAGCTTTTCAGCTGACTCATGATCCCATCCTTCCATTACAAGGCTTAATCCAATCATCACTAAGAAAGAAAGCGCCAGCATTTTTATTGTTGGGTGCTTATTCACAAACGAAGCAATGGCCGGGCTGAATAAAAACATCACTATCATGGCAACAACAACAGCCGCTATCATAATTTCTACATGCTGTGCAGTACCGCCAGCAGTGATAATACTGTCAAAAGAAAACACTGCATCAATCAGCATGATTTGCACAATGGCCTGTCCAAGTTTTATAGATGGCTTTCTTTCGCCAGCATGTGTTTGGTCCTCTCCTTCCAGCTTTTCATGTATCTCCTTAATGGATTTGTAGATAAGAAATAAACCACCAACAAGCATTACAATACTGGCAATGTCAAACCCCTTTCCAAACCACGACTCAGGGATAATATAATTCCCTCTTTGAGAAAGCAGCCAACCTAAGCCCATCAGCAACAGGCTTCTGACAATAATGCCGGTTATCATCCATGCCCTTCGTGCTTTTGGAATGTCGTTTTGTGGAAGCCTGTTCATTACAAGGCTTACAAAAATTACATTATCTATACCAAGTACGATTTCTAAAATGACTAATACGACAAAACTGATAATACTTTCGCTAGTAAATAAATGCTCCATGCTGTTGTATAATATTTCGGCAAATATATCACAGATAATGAAGGCACATAAAAAATCCCGCTGGTGGCGGGATTGCATTTTTTTTAATTAATTACTTAACCGGGTAATCCTGCGGCTTCGCTTTATCGTCACCGGTCCATTCTTCAATTTTATCTTCTGCCTTTTCTTTTAGTTCCATTGCTTTTTCTTTTGTGGCGTCCCAGGCTTCTTCAGCCTTATCTTCCACCTTATCCCATACTTCTTCCGCTTTTTCTTTCAAATCCTCAAACTTATCCTTCATTTTGTCAAGAAAGGTTTGTTCTTTTTTGTCTTCAGCCATAGTCGTAAAATTTTTAAGTGAATAATATTGTTTAAAAATATCCTGTGGCTTAGTAAGATGGAATAAAGTTACAAATGGTTGCAGATATTTTTTACAATACTTGGGCCTTCGTAAATAAAACCTGTCCACACCTGCACAAGCGAAGCTCCGGCATTGATTTTTTCTCTGGCGTCTTCACCAGTAAAAATACCGCCGCTGGCAATGATGGGGATTTGTCCGTTTGTTTTTTTAGAGATGTATTGTACAATTTCTGTGCTTCTTGCTTTTGCCGGCAAGCCACTCACACCACCAGCCCCGATTTTTTCAACAATACTTTTATCTGTAACCAGTTTTGTTCTGTCAATAGTAGTGTTGGATACAACGAGCCCATCTAATTTTATTTCAAGTGCCAGATCAATTACATCATCGATTTGTTCTTGTGTTAAGTCTGGGGCGATTTTAAGGAGGATTGGTTTTAGAAGAACCGTTTCTTGTTTCTCGTTTGTGAAAGTTAATTGACTGTTTAGTTTTTGAAGTGTGGTAAGAATTTTTCTTAGTGAATCTTTCTCCTGCAATTCTCTTAAACCCGGTGTGTTGGGGCTGCTTACATTCACTACAAAATAATCAACATAAGGATGCAATGCCTTGAAACAAATTTCATAGTCCTTCCATGCTTCTTCATTTGGTGTTACTTTATTTTTTCCGATGTTTCCTCCAATAATTAATGTTGAATTTTGAATGTTGAATGTTGAATGTCTCCAGGCTTTAAGACGTTCTGCAATTATTTCCACGCCATCATTATTAAAGCCCATGCGATTAATGAGTGCTTTATCTTTTGGCAAGCGAAATAATCTTGGCTTATCATTTCCTGCTTGTGGTTTTGGTGTTACAGTTCCTATTTCGACGAATCCAAAACCCAATGCTTCCAGTTCATTTAAGTAACGGGCATTTTTATCAAAGCCTGCACCAAGGCCAACCTTATTTGGAAATTGAATATTGAATATTGAATATTGAATATTTCCTTTCGGTTGAAACATACTTTTGATGATTGCTTTTCCAAATGGCAGTCTGCAAATGAACTTTAAGCTGTTCATGGAGAAATAATGCACCCATTCAGGATTAAAAAGAAACAAAAAAGAACGGAGAATGTTATACATGGTGAGCAAAGATAATTGAGTTTGGTTTTTTCAGTGGAACTGTTACCTTTGGTATAGAAAGTTGCATAAACAACTAAATGAAATTTTCATTAACTTGCTGAATAAAATTACTAAAGTACAAGAGTGCGACGCCAATGAAGATGATACTTGCAATGCCGCCGGGCTCAAAAAATAAATTACTATGCAGGAAGCTTATATAGTTGCAGGCTACAGAACTGCAGTTGGAAAAAGTAAAAAAGGTGGTTTCAGGTTTACAAGGCCTGATGACCTTGCGATTGATGTGATTAAAGGTTTGCTGGCAAGTGTGCCACAACTGGATGTGAAAAGAGTGGATGATGTGATTGTTGGCAATGCAGTGCCGGAAGCTGAGCAAGGTTTGCAGGTGGGAAGAATTATTGCTGCAAGGGCAATCGGTTTTCATGCACCGGGTATTACCATCAACCGCTATTGCGCCAGTGGCTTGGAAAGTATTGCAATGGCTACTGCTAAAATAAGAACTGGTATGGCGGATTGTATTGTTGCAGGCGGTGCAGAAAGTATGAGCCTTGTACCAACTGCAGGATGGAAAACTTCTCCTGCTTATTCTATTGCTAAAGATGAGCCTGATTATTATTTAAGTATGGGCTTAACTGCTGAAGCGGTAGCGAAAGATTACAATGTAAGTCGTGAAGACCAGGATGCTTTCAGTTTGAAAAGTCATGTGAAAGCGGCCACTGCTATTAAAGAAGGATATTTTAAAAGTGGTATCATTCCAATAAATGTTGAACAGGTTTATCTGGATGACAAAGGAAAGAAGCAAAAGAAAAATTATGTAGTTGATACGGATGAAGGTGTAAGAACGGATACAACGCTTGAAGGTTTGGCAAAATTGAAACCTGCATTTGCGGCTGGCGGTTGTGTTACTGCAGGTAATAGTTCTCAAACAAGTGATGGTGCTGCATTTGTGATAGTGATGAGTGAAAAGATGATTAATGAATTGGGATTGAAACCAATTGCAAGATTAGTGAATTGCGCAAGTGCCGGTGTGCATCCACGTGTCATGGGCATTGGCCCTGTGGAAGCAGTTCCAAAAGTTTTGAAACAAGCCAACATGAATATTGGTGATATAGATTTAATAGAATTGAATGAAGCTTTTGCATCACAGGCATTGGCTGTTATCCGTCAATTGAATTTGAATGCTGATATAGTAAATATCAACGGTGGCGCTATTGCCTTGGGTCATCCGCTGGGTTGTACAGGTGCAAAACTTACTATCCAAATTGTGAATGATATGAAGCGCTTGAAAAAGAAATATGGTATTGTTACAGCTTGCGTTGGTGGTGGGCAGGGTATTGCAGGAATCATTGAGAATATTGATTAAATAATTGCTTTTAAAATTGTTTGTAAGGCGGTAATTTGTTACCGCTTTTTTATTTCGGTGAGAGTTGGATAAAGAGATTAATTTTACAGCCATTAAATGATTTGTTATGCAGAAGGAAACGAAAAGACAAAAGCAGGTAGCAGGCTTAATAAACGAAGAGTTGAATGATATATTCAGGAGAATGGGATTGAATATGATGGATGGCGGCATGATATCCATTGCGTCTGTAAAAATTACGCCTGATTTATTTGAAGGAAGGGTTTACCTAAGTATGTTCCAGGTAAAGGACACCCAGGCTGTATTGCATAAGTTTGAAGAAAAATATAAAGAGATAAGAAAAGAATTAGGCATACGTGTTCGCCATCAATTAAGAAGTATTCCTGAACTGAAGTTTTATATTGATGATACACTTGATTATGTTTTTAAAATGGAAGAGCTGCTTGATAAAATTAAAAAGGAAGACGAGGCCAATAAAAAATAAACTGCGTTTCTCGTTTCTTGTTTTGTGTTTCTCGTTTCTCGTTGTTGCACCTTTTCATTGCTTACATTTAGCCATCAGAAACAGAGCCAATGCATAAAAAACGGGCAACGGACAACAAAACAACGAGAAACGGATATGTACTTAACCTTCGCCTGGAGATATTTTAAAGCAAAAAAATCTGCCAATGCTATTAATATCATTGCATGGGTTACAGTTGGCGTAATTGCATTTGCTACCTGTTGCCAGGTATTGGTATTAAGTGTATTCAACGGTTTTGAAGGGTTGGTAAAATCATTATACGGCGCTTTTTATACCGATTTAAAAATCACTCCAACCCAGGGTAAAACATTCATACTTACGCCGCTGCAAATTGAAAGCATAAAAAAAACAAATGGGGTGATTGGCATTTCATTAATTGCAGAAGAAAAAGCATTGCTGCAAAACGAAGGGCAACAAAGTATGGTTTACTTAAAAGGTGTTGATGATAATTACAAAAACATTACAGGTGTGGCAGCAAGAACAGTGGAAGGCAAATTTGAAATTGGTACTGCAGAAGAACCCGGCCTTGTAGTTGGCTATGGAATACAGAATGCAGCTGGCATTAATACTGATGAAAAATTCCAGGCTTCCACTCCCACTATTATCCTTCCCAAAAAAGATAAAGTATCGGTAACCAATCCAATGGAATCACTTAGCGAAGGCAATGTAAAGGCTACGGGTGTTTTTGCAATTCAACAGGATTTTGACAACAAGTATGCAATTACTAATATTGATTTTGTAAAACAACAAATGGGCCTTGGGGCAGATGAATACAGTGCCTGTGAAATAAAATTATCACACGGTATCTACCCTGACAACAGCAAACTTCTACTAAGCAAAATACTTAGCAGTCATTATAAAATTGCCACCAAATACGAGCAAAACCAAAGTTTATACACTACCATGAAAATGGAGAAATGGTTTATATATGCAGTACTTACATTAATATTAGTGATTGCGGCTTTTAATATGATAAGCGCCCTTACCATGCTGGTGCTTGAAAAACAAAAAGACATCAGCATATTACAAAGTATGGGTGCAGCAAAAAAAATGATACTGAAAATTTTTCTTAGTGAAGGTTTGCTGCTTGCCGGTATTGGTGCTGTTTCGGGCATACTGCTTTCGCTTATTATTTGTTTCTTGCAGGTAAAATTCAAATTGATAAAAATACAGGGGGGCTCTTTTTTAATTGACTATTTCCCGGTGAAATTAGAAATGAGCGATTTTATTTTAGTAGCAGTCACAGTATCTGTAATTGCATTCCTGGCTTCTTGGTTTCCGGCCCATAAAGCTTCCAAACAGGCGATAGAACTGCGGTAGTTTTTTTCACAATATTCAAAATTGCTTCTTGTGAAATTAAAATCTTGGCGGGCATTCAAAATAACGCCTGCCCCCCTCTCTTCTTTTTCCAATTACAGTAATAGATAATTCAAAGCTGTTAGTAAAAGCGACAGATCTTCCTAATGTTGAGGTGTTGGCATCATAGCTCAACCCAAACTGAACGTTACGGTATTTTAAACCAGCATATGGCAGTATCGCATCTTTATACCTGTAGCTGGCGCCACCCAATAAATACACATCTTCTCTGCTTGTAGGCTTTTGCATAAAAAAACCAAAAGTTCTTTCTTCTGCATTGCCCTGCCGCATATAAATAAAATGCGGTGTAAGAGAAGTGCCATTTTCAAAACGTATCCTTGCACCTCCATGCAATGTATAACGGTAAGGTAATTTTCTTTTTTCGCCACTTACAAGAAACGGATCTTCAGGCTGTGTAAGGTGACAAATTGAAAAACCGGCAAAAACATTTACCTTATTATCTGGTCTGTCGTCAGCATAAGCAATACCAGCAGCATTGTCAACTGCAGATGCAGACACTTTACTAAACACTTCATTTGTTGGCATTGTGGGATCTACTCTTATTCCCGGTGTCCATTGATCGCCAAATCTTAACTTAGAAATATCAAACCGGCGGTTAATAAATCCGGCCTGTAATCCAAATATCACACGCTGGTACCCATCTGCATCAAAATGCAATCCCTGGTATGACACAGAAATGGAACCTTGTGTATAACGATATCCACCATCACCTGCAGTTTGCTGAAGAATATTCAAACCAATATTTAATCCTGAAATGGTTGTCATATCAAGTGACAACCCTGCGGTAGAATAAGGTTTACCAACACTAAGCCATTGGTTTTTATAAATAGCCGTTGCCCTGTAATCTCCATCAATTACACCAGTAAAAGCAGGATTAAGATAGAGTGGATAAGCATAATATTGCGAAAAATGCGGATCTACCTGCGCCACAGATTTTACCTGCAGCAGTGTGAGCAATACAATTATATAATTAAAACGCCGCATTCTTTATCGTATCAAATTTAAAAAGCCCTTATCTGTAACTTTTGAACCATTATACATTTCAGCAAATACAACGTATGCATATACACCCACTGGCTGTGGCACACCTTTAAATTTACCATCCCATCCTTTCTTGATATCTGTTGTTTCATACAGCAGCTGGCCCCATTGATTATATATCCTCAGTAACCCCTGCTTGATAGTGGTGCCATAAGCACTAAACCAGTCATTGGTGCCATCGCCATTTGGGGTAAATGCATTGGGCATCCAAAAATCGCTTGGCTTTTTCACATTTAGTAAATAAGCAACTTTTGTCAAACAACCATTAGATGATTTTGCCGTGACAAGTATTTGCAAAGTGCTGTCCGCAACCCATTGCTGAGAAATCACCTGTTGGGATGGAAATTCATCTGCAGGTTCCCATGATAAAACAGTGTATGGCGTTTGTGAACTTGTGGTAATATTTATTACTTCTCCTTCATTGGCAGGATTGGGGGATGCACCAACTTTCAAATCAAATGGTTCATTGGTAACAGTAATTTGTGTAATGATATATACACTATCGCAACCACCGCTTCCAGGTATTGTTTGTTGCAATACAGTTGAAGAAGTGTAAGTAACTCCTTTAAAACTCACACTATCACAACCCCGGAGAGAAGTTGTTTGTGTAACAGCGCTTACAGAATTAAGTTCAAGTGTTGCAATAGAATCGCACCCGGCAAAGCTTATCAATGTAACTGTATAAGTTCCTGCATGTGTGTAAAAAGAACCATTCCAGCTATACGGTAATTGAGCATCGCATATTTTAACTACTGTTACACTTGTCGTTATCTCATTCACAGTAAGGTTTAATATGGCCGTAGAATCACATCCGGCTGCATTCGTTGTATGATAAGTATAAACTCCACTGGCAGTATATGAATTGCCGTTCCATATATAAGGCAGGGAATTGCGACATACATTTACAACAACTGCATTGCTGCTTGTAGCATTTAATATGGTAAGGTTAAGTGTTGCTGCAGAATCACAGCCTGCTGCATTGGTTGTATGATAAATGTAAGAACCAGCTGTGCTGTAGTTATTACCATTCCATAGATAAGGAAGTGCGGTTGCACAAACACTTATATCAGTTACAGAAATGGTTTCATTTAATACAGTAATATTTAATGTCGCTGCAGAATCGCAACCAAGTGCATTTACTAAGGTTATATTATAAGAGCCTGCTGCATTATAACTGGTGCCATTCCATAAATATGGTAATTGTGCAGAACAGATTGCCACATTTGTAATACTTGCGGTGGCATTGTTTACAGTAAGATTGAGTGTGGCTATAGAATCACAACCGCTTGCACTTACTAATGTTACGTTGTAAGAACCAGCTGCATTATAACTGTTACCGTTCCATGTATATGGTACCTGCGTATTACAGATTGCAACATTTGTAATGCTTGTTACCTGGCTATTAACTGTGAGGTTCAATGTTGCCACAGAGTCACAGCCTGCTACATTAGTTAATGTTACGCTGTAAGAGCCGGCTGCATTGTAAGTATTTCCGTTCCATAAATATGGCAATTGAGCATTACAGATAGTAACTTCCGTGGTGCTGGTAACAACAGTACTTACAACAAGATTAAGTACAGCGATAGAATCGCAACCTGTAGAGCTTATCAATGTTACAGTATAAGAACCAGCTGCATTGTAACTGTTGCCATTCCATATATATGGCAATTGTACCGGGCAAATATTAATATCAGTAGTGCTGGTTACTGAATTGTTTACAGTAAGGTTAAGTGTTGCTATAGAATCACAACCACTTGCCCCTGTAAGTGTTACATTATATGAACCGCCGGCATTGTAGCTGTTTCCGTTCCATGAATAAGGAAGTTGTGCATTGCAAATTGTGACATCTGTATTACTCGTTACTGAATTGTTGACAGCAAGGTTCAATGTGGCAATCGAATCACAGCCATTTGCATTTACCAATGTTACGCTGTATGAACCAGCAGCAGCATAAGTATTGCCGTTCCATGAATAAGGCAATAGTGTATTGCAAATTGTAACATTAGTTATACTTGATGTTGAATTATTAACAGCAAGATTGAGTGTTGCAACAGAATCGCAACCAGCTGAACTTATCAATGTTACATTATACGAACCGGCCGCAGTATAACTATTTCCATTCCAGGTGTATGGTAACTGAGTATTACAGATGGCAACATTTGTAGTACTTGTAACAGCATTGTTCACAGTAAGGTTAAGTGTTGCAATGGAATCACAACCAGCTACATTAGTCAAAGTAACATTGTAAGAACCGGCTGCATCGTAAGTATTCCCATTCCAGGTGTAAGGCAACTGTGCTGTGCAAATGGTTACATCTGTAGTGCTTGTTACAACAGTATTTACAGAGAGGTTGAGAGTAGCAATAGAATCACAACCTGCAGAACTTACAAGAGTTACTGAATAAGCTCCGGCAGCAGTATAACTATTCCCATTCCACAAGTATGGCAATTGTGCCGGGCAAATATTGATATCAGTAGTACTTGTTACTGTATTACTTACTGAAAGATTAAGTGTTGCTACGGAATCGCAGCCATTGACAGCCACAAGCGTAACGTTGTAAGAACCGGCAGCAGTATAACTATTCCCATTCCATGAATATGGAAGTTGTGTGCTGCAGATTGCAATATTAGTTATACTTGTTACTGCATCATTTACTGTAAGATTCAATGTGGCAATGGAGTCACAACCACCCGAACTTACCAATGTTACGCTGTAAGAGCCGGCTGCATTGTAACTATTTCCATTCCAGGTGTAAGGAAGTTGTGTGTTACAAATTGTAACATCTGTTGTACTGGTTACCGCATTATTCACTGTAAGATTAAGTGTTGCAATAGAATCACACCCTGCAACATTAATTAATGTTACACTGTAAGAGCCGGCTGCATTGTAAGAATTTCCATTCCAGCCATATGGCAATTGTGCGGTACAGATTGTAACTTCTGTTGTGCTGGTTACCACAGCACTTACTGTAAGATTGAGTGTTGCAATGGAATCACAGCCGCTTGCGGCTACCAATGTTACACTATATGAGCCTGCGGAATTATAAGAATTTCCATTCCATATGTAAGGTAATTGCACCGGGCAAATATTAATATCAGTACTGCTTGTAACACCGTTATTCACTGTAAGATTTAGCGTTGCTACAGAATCACAACTATTAGAACCAGCCAATGTTACATTATATGAACCTGCGGTATTATAAGAATTTCCATTCCATATGTAAGGTAATTGTGTGCTGCAAATTGTAATGTCTGTTGTGCTGGTTGTAGTGTTATTAACAGCAAGATTCAACGTTGCAATGGAATCACAGCCGCTTGCGGCTACCAATGTCGCATTATATGAACCTGTGGCACTGTAAGAGTTGCCATTCCATACATATGGTAATTGTGTACTGCAAATTGTAATGTCTGTTGTGCTGGTTACGGCATTGTTTACTGTAAGATTCAGTGTAGCAATGGAATCACAACCTGCAGTACCAACTAATGTTACATTGTAAGAACCGCCGGCATTGTAAGAATTTCCATTCCACACGTACGGTAATTGTGTATTACAAATTGTAACATCTGTTGTACTGGTTACTGCATTATTCACAGTAAGGTTTAATGTTGCAATAGAGTCGCACCCTGCAACATTTATTAAAGTAACATTATAAGAGCCTGCAGCATTATAGCTATTTCCATTCCATGAGTAAGGAAGTTGTGCATTACAAATAATAACATCAGTTGTACTGGTTACAACAGCGTTCACAGTAAGATTTAAAGAAGCTACCGAATCACAACCAGCAGCGCTTACCAAAGTGACTGTGTATGTTCCTGCAGTGCTGTAAGAATTACCATTCCAGGTATATGGTAGCTGTGGTGGGCAAATAGTAATGTTTGTTGTGCTGGTTACCACATTGTTTACAATCAAGTTAAGTGTTGCTATAGAATCACAGCCATTTACATTTACCAATGTTACGTTGTATGAACCAGCTGCACCATAAGTGTTGCCATTCCATGTGTATGGCAATTGTGTATTGCAAATTGTAACATTAGTTATACTTGATGTTGCATTATTCACAGAAAGGTTGAGGTTGGCAACAGAATCACAACCGGCAGAACTCACCAATATTACATTATAAGAACCTGCGGCATTATAAGAGTTGCCATTCCATGTGTATGGTAACTGTGTATTACAAACAGTAACATTGGTTGAACTGGTAACAGTATTATTTATTGAAAGATTAAGTGTTGCTATAGAATCGCAGCCAACAGAACTTACCAATGTTACATTATAAGAGCCCGGTGTATTGTAATTATTACCGTTCCATGTATAGGGGAGTTGTGTACTGCAAACAATAATATCTGTTGTACTGGATACTGCATTATTTACAGTAAGATTCAATGTTGCAATAGAGTCGCATCCTGCAACATTTATTAAAGTAATATTATAAGAACCTGCAGCATTGTAACTATTCCCATTCCAGCTATATGGAAGTTGTGCTGTACAAATAGTCACATCAGTGATGCTGGTTACAATTGAATTTACTGCCAGGTTCAATGTTGCAATAGAATCGCAGCCAACAGAGCTCACCAGCGTTACTGTATATGTACCAGCGCTGTTATAACTGTTTCCATTCCATACATATGGAAGTTGTGGCGGGCAGATAGTAATGTTTGTTGTGCTGGTTACAGTGTTATTTACAATCAAGTTGAGTGTGGCAACAGAATCGCAGCCATTTGCATTCAACAGCGTAACAGAATATGAACCTGCAGTATTATAACTATTACCATTCCATGAGTAAGGAAGCTGTGTGTTACAAATTGCAATATTAGTTGTACTTGCTGTAGCATTATTAACAGTAAGGTTCAGCGTTGCTATAGAATCACAGCCATTTGCATTTACCAATGTTACGTTGTACGAACCAGCGGCATTGTAACTATTCCCATTCCATGTATATGGTAATTGCGAATTACAGATTGCAATATCGGTTGTGCTGATTGTTGTACTATTTACTGTAAGATTTAATGTGGCAATTGAATCACAACCACTGGCAGCAACTAATGTTGCGTTATATGAACCAGCAGCATTGTAATTACTTCCATTCCACAAATAAGGTAATTGTGCATTACAGATTGCAATATCGGTTGTGCTGGTTACTGTATTATTTACTGTAAGATTTAAAGTAGCAATTGAATCACAACCTGCCACATTAGTTAAAGTAACAGAATACGAACCGGCAGCATTATAACTATTACCATTCCATATATATGGAAGCTGTGCAGTACAAATTGTAACATCGGTTGTACTTGTTACAATTGCGTTTACGGAGAGATTAAGTGTGGCCACTGAATCGCAACCAGCGGCACTCACTAAGGTCACAGAATAATTACCAGCGGCATTATAGGAATTTCCATTCCATACGTATGGCAATTGAACAGGGCAAATAATAATATCTGTATTACTTGACACTGCAGGATTCACTATTAAATTAAGTGTGGCAGCAGAATCACATCCTGCTGCATTGATTGTGTGATAAATATAACTTCCTGCACTATTATAAGAATTACCATTCCATACATACGGAAGTGTGACGGCGCAAACACTTATGTTAGTTGTGCTTACAGTTTCATTTAATACTGTAAGATTTAATGTGGCGACAGAATCACAACCATTCGAATTCACCAGCGTAACAGCATAGGAACCGGCAGCACTATAGTTATTTCCGTTCCATGTGTATGGCATTGCAGCAGCACAAACAGAAACACCGGTTATACTGCTGCTTGCAATATTAACAGTAAGATTAAGTGTAGCAATAGAATCACAGCCTGTAGCACTTACTAATGTTACATTGTATGAACCTGCAGCATTATAACTGTTACTATTCCATGAATATGGAAGTTGTGCAGCACAGATTGTAATATCTGTTGTGCTGGTTACAGTGTTGTTTATTGTAAGATTCAACGTGGCAACAGAATCACAACCGCTGGTACTTACTAATGTTACGCTGTATGAACCAGCAGCATTGTAATTATTTCCATTCCATAAATATGGTAGTTGTGTATTACAAATAGCAACATCAGTTGTACTTGTCAGAGTGCTGTTCACAGTCAGATTAAGTGTGGCAACAGAGTCGCAGCCAACAATATTTACCAATGTAACACTGTATGTTCCTGCAGCATTATAAGTTTGCCCATTCCATGAGTATGGCAATTGTGCAGGACAAACAGATATATCTGTCGTACTTGTTACAGTGCTGTTTACAGTCAGGTTAAGCGTTGCTATGGAATCACAACCATTAGCAGCAACTAATATTACAATATAAGAGCCGGCTGCATTGTAAGTATTTCCATTCCATGTATATGGTAATTGTGCAGGACAAACAGATATATCTGTCGTACTTATTACAGTGCTGTTTACAGTCAGGTTAAGCGTTGCTATGGAATCACAACCATTAGCAGCAACTAATATTACAATATAAGAGCCGGCTGCATTGTAAGTATTTCCATTCCATGTATATGGTAATTGTGGCTGACAAATAGAAATGTTGGTTGTACTGGTTACAGCATTATTTACTGTAAGATTTAAAACAGCAATAGAATCGCAGCCTGCGACATTAGTTAAAGTAACAGAATATGAACCGGCAGCATTGTAAGAATTTCCATTCCAACTGTAAGGCAATTGTGTATTACAAATAGAAATGTCAGTTGTACTTGTTACAGCATTATTTACAGTAAGGTTAAGTGTTGCGACAGAATCACATCCGGCAATGTTAATCAAAGTAACATTGTATGAACCGGCGGCTGTATAAGAGTTGCCATTCCATACGTAAGGTAATTGTGCATTACAAATAGAAATATCAGTAACACTCGTTACAGCCGGGTTTACAGAAAGATTAAGTGTTGCAACAGAGTCGCAACCAGCAAAATTTATTAACGTAACAGCATAAGTTCCGGCGGCTGTATAAGAATTTCCATTCCAACTGTAAGGAAGCTGTGCAGCACAAATGGCAGTGCTTGTTGTGCTGGCTGTTGCATTCAATATTGCCAGGTTAAGTGTTGCTGCTGAATCACATCCTGCCGCATTCGTTGTATGAAACACATACGAACCGGCTGAGTTAAAAGAGTTCCCATTCCATACGTAAGGCAACGCAGCTGCACACACACTTACGTTTGTTGTACTGATTGTTTCAGCATTAACAGTAAGATTCAAGGTTGCAACAGAATCGCAACCGGTTGAACTAATCAGCGTTATATTGTATGAACCGCCGGCAGTATAAGAATTTCCATTCCAGCTATATGGTAATTGAACGTTGCAAATAACAACATTGGTAATACTTGTTACTTGTGGATTTACAGAAAGATTCAATGTAGCGATAGAATCGCAGCCTGCTACATTAGTTAAAGTAACCGCATAAGAGCCGGCAGCATTGTAAGAACTTCCATTCCATACATACGGCAGTTGTGAACTGCAGACAGTAATATCTGTATTGCTTGTTACTTGTGGATTTACAGAAAGATTCAATGTAGCAATAGAATCACAACCAGCCACATTAGTTAAAGTAACAGAATACGAACCGGCGGCATTGTAAGAATTTCCATTCCATACATACGGCAGTTGAGCTGTACAAATTGAAATATCAGTTGTGCTTGTTACAGCAGGATTTACAGAGAGGTTTAATGTCGCAACAGAATCGCAACCTGTGGCACTTATAAGCGTTACACTATAAGCACCTGCAACAGTATAACTATTCCCATTCCATGCATATGGCAATTGAGCCGGACAAATTGCAAGATTTGTAGTACTTGTCACAGATGGGTTTACAGTAAGATTCAGTGTTGCTGCAGAATCACAACCTGCTGCATTCGTTGTATGGAATACATAAGAACCGGCCGAATTGTAAGAACTTCCATTCCACACATAAGGCAATGTCGTGGCACATACACTTGTATTGGTTGTAGAAACTGTTTCTGATAAAATGGCAAGGTTTAATGTTGCTGCTGAATCACAGCCAGCTGCATTGGTTGTGTGGAATACATAAGAGCCGGCAACACCATACGAGTTTCCATTCCATACATAAGGCAATGCTGCGGAACAAACATTTACATTGGTTG
>CAZBTD010000009.1:0-49846 GCA_964494815.1 uncultured Ferruginibacter sp.
GATGGATTACATGTAAGCGCAGGCTGGATGGATATCTTCTCTCATTTTTGCGATCCAGGTTTTGAATACAGGGAAACATTGGAAACTGGTGCTGCCGCCGCTGCTGCTGGTGGTTTTACGGAAGTATTAATGTTGCCAAATACCAACCCGGCTGTACATAACAAAACGCAGGTGGAGTATATAGTACAAAAAGCAAAATCATTACCAGTAAATATTTATCCTATTGGCGCTGTTACAAAAAATGCCGAAGGAAATGAGCTGGCAGAAATGTATGATATGCAGCAAAGCGGCGCTGTGGCTTTTGGTGATGGCATCAATGCTATTCAAAACAGCGGCTTGCTGATAAAAGCTTTGCAGTATGTGAAAACTTTTGATGGCACAGTAATACAAGTGCCGGATGATAAAACTATTGCAGCAAATGGATTGATGAATGAAGGAATAGTTTCTACACAGCTTGGCTTGCCGGGTAAGCCAGCTATGGCTGAGGAATTGATTGTAGCAAGAGATATTAAACTTGCCCGGTATGCAGACAGTAAGATTCATTTTACAGGGGTAACAACGGCAAAAAGTTTGCAGTATATTAAACGGGCAAAAGAAGTAGGTATTCAAGTAACCTGTTCTGTCGCACCTCATCATTTGTTTTTTTGTGATGAAGACCTGCGAACTTATGATACAAATTTAAAAGTGAACCCACCATTGCGTAGTAAAGAAAACCAAAATGCACTGTTGTTAGGTTTGCTTGACGGAACTGTTGATTGTATTGCATCGCATCATATACCGCATAATTACGACAACAAGGTTTGTGAATTTGAATATGCAAAAAACGGCATGACAGCATTGGAGAGTTTATTTGGATGTATATGGAAAATGGTAAATGAAAAATGGCAAGTGGCAGCATTGATTGAGAAGCTTACTGTTTCACCAAGAAAAATATTTGGGCTGCCTGTCCCTGTTATTTCTGAAGGTGCTGTTGCAAATCTTACCTTGTTTAATCCGGAGGAGGAATATGTTTTTGAAGAAACCATGGTTGCGTCAAAATCAAAAAACTCAGCTTTTGTGGGTAAGCAACTTAAAGGGAAAGTGATTGGTGTTATAAATAAAGGCCAGATAGTATTAAACAAATGAAAAAATTAAACAGCCAATCTATAGGACTGATAACTGCTGGTGCGATGATTGCGGTTTCTTTGTTAGCTTTTTATGCGATGCATTTACCAGTTGAAAATAAATTTCAGTATTTGGTGTACATGATTTTTACAGGTGGCATTGTATGGAGCCTATATAACCATGCAGCAAACAATGTGACGAAAAATGATTTCAAACATTTTTTTACTGCTGGATTTAAAACCTTCATTACAGTTACATTAATCATGGCTGTTTATACATTTGTTTTTTTTAGTTTTAATACCGGATTCAGGGATAGCAGAATTGCAGAAAATGCAAAGATGCTGCTGGCAGAAGGAAATCATCTGCCAAATGAAATTGCGGAAAATTCTAAACAATTAAAGAGCCTGTTTATGCCAATCATGATTTCCTCAGCGGTTTTCAGGCATTTAATTTTAGGAGCGTTAATTTCACTTATTGGCGCTGGGTTCTTTAGTCAAAAAGCAAAACAGGCAACTGTGTAAATAAAAAATGTATTGTAAAGGCAGAAGGAAAATATGGATATATCAATAGTAATACCATTGTTTAACGAAGATGAATCATTGCCCGAACTGGCTGCATGGATAGAACGTGTAATGACGGCTAACCAATACAGCTACGAAGTGATAATGGTGGATGATGGCAGCAGCGATAATTCATGGCAGGTGATAGAGGAACTTGCACAAAGAAACAATTGTTTCAGGGGAATAAAATTTCAGCGTAACTATGGAAAAAGTGCAGCTTTGAATGAAGGATTTAAAGCAGTAAAAGGCGATGTGGTGATAACCATGGATGCTGATATGCAGGATAGCCCTGATGAAATTCCCGGGCTGAGGAAAATGATATTAGAAGATGGGTATGATATGGTGAGTGGTTGGAAAAAAAAGCGTTATGATAATGCGTTGACAAAAAATCTTCCGTCAAAATTGTTTAATGCCACAGCCAGCAAAGCAAGCGGCATTAAATTACATGACTTTAACTGTGGCTTAAAAGCCTATAAAAATAAACTGGTAAAAAGCATAGAAGTATATGGCGAAATGCACCGTTACATTCCATTGCTGGCAAAATGGGCAGGCTTTAGAAAAATAGGAGAGAAGGTAGTGGAGCACAGAGCAAGAAAGTATGGTGTAACCAAGTTTGGGTGGAACCGTTTTGTAAACGGCTTTCTTGATTTATTTTCTATCATGTTCATGGGTAAGTTCGGTAAGCGTCCCATGCATATTTTTGGTTTGTGGGGAAGCATTGTATTCTTTGCTGGTTTCTGCACCTGGATATATTTATTTGTTGAGAAATTTTTCTTTGACAAATTCAACATGACAGACAGGCCGCTTTTTTATATTGGCCTTATATCAATTGTTGTGGGTACGCAACTTTTCTTAGCAGGCTTTTTAGGAGAGATGATTGCAAGAAATGCAAGTGACAGGAATTTCTATCTCATAGAAAAAAAATTAGGCTTGTAATTTATCTATGAATACATCTGTTGTTATCATCGGCCCGGCACATCCGCTTCGTGGGGGCCTTGCTTCTTATGATGAACGCCTTGCAAGAGAGTTTATATCGCAGGGATGCAATACAACAATCTTTACTTTCTCTTTGCAATATCCCGGTTTTCTTTTTCCGGGTACCACGCAGTACTCAACTGAGCCGCCACCTAAAGACATTCCTATAAAAGTTTGCATTAATTCTGTTAATCCATTTAACTGGTTAAGTGTTGGTAATGAATTAAAAAAGTTAAGGCCAGATATTATTGTGGTGAGATACTGGTTGCCATTTATGGGGCCATGCCTCGGCACTATCCTGCGAAGAGTAAAAAAAAATAATCACACCAAAGTTGTTTGCATTGCTGATAATATTATTCCACATGAAAAAAGACCGGGTGATGGTCCTTTCACAAAATATTTTGTAAAGCCCGTGGATGCCTTTATCACCATGAGTGAAAAGGTGCTGGGTGATTTGCCCGCATTTGCAGCAGGTAAATCCGCCAGGTTTGTACCACATCCCCTCTATGATAATTTTGGAGAGAAAATTAGTAAGGAAGAGGCAAGAAGCCATTTAGGCATTAGTAAAGATGACAAAATTTTATTGTTTTTTGGTTTCATCAGGAAGTATAAAGGCCTTGATATTTTGTTTAATGCAATGAAGGAGCTGAAAGGCAAACCATTCAAACTTTTAGTTGCTGGAGAATTTTATGAAGACAGGAAACAATATGATGAGCAAATAGAGCAACTTGGCATACAGAACCAACTGATTTTAAAAACTGATTTTATTGCTGATAGCGAAGTGAAATATTATTTATGCGCTGCTGATGTGGTGGTGCAGCCTTATCGAAATGCTACACAAAGCGGCGTTACGCCCCTGGCCTATCATTTTGAAGTGCCGATGATTGTTACGAACGTGGGCGGCTTACCTTCTTTAGTGCCAGAAGGAAAAGTAGGTTTGGTTGCAGAGCCCAATGCTGAGTCAATTGCTGAAAAAGTAATTGAATACTTTGATAAAGGTGCAGCATCATTTCTTCCATACCTTACAGAAGAAAAGAAAAAATACAGCTGGAAAAAGATGACAGAAGCTATCTTTGAAATGGCTTCCAACATTAAATCTTCAATATAAAATATCAAATCATTAATGATTTACAGAAGCAAAGCCCCTCTTCGTATCGGACTGGCTGGTGGTGGCACAGATGTAAGCCCTTACAGCGATATGTATGGTGGCGCTATTTTAAATGCCACTATTTCACTTTCTGCCAATGCAAGTATTGAACTGCTTGATACCAATGAAATCATTGTGGAAACACTTGACAGGAAAGAACAACAACGTTTTGAAGCAGCAACAAGCTTACCAATTAATGGTCATCTCGATTTATTGAAAGGTGTTTACAACCGCATACAAAAAGATTTCCCTTTTCCCGTAAAAGGTTTTCGTTTGTCAACTTATGTTGATGCTCCTGCAGGTTCTGGTCTGGGTACATCATCAACGTTAGTGGTGGCAATATTGGGGGCTTTTGTTGAAATGCTGAAGTTGCCCTTAGGTGATTATGATATTGCACATTTGGCTTTTCAAATTGAAAGAGAAGATTTGCAATTGGCAGGCGGAAAGCAAGACCAGTATGCTGCCACATTTGGAGGTGTAAACTTCATGGAGTTTTATGCAGATGATAAAGTGATAGTAAACCCACTCCGCATTCGGCCAGAATATATGCATGAACTTGGTAATAACCTGGTTTTATATTTTACTGCGTCATCAAGAGAGAGTGCTGCTATAATAAAAGAACAGGTAAAAAATGTGAACGAGAAAAATGAAAAAAGCATTGATGCCATGCATCATTTAAAAGAGCAATCTAAAATGATGAAGGAGGCATTGCTAAAAGGAAAGCTGAATGATTTTGGTGAGATACTGGATTTTGGTTTTCAACAAAAAAGAAAAATGGCACACAATATCAGCAACAGCATGATTGAAGATATTTATGATGCAGCAAAAAAAGCTGGTGCTACCGGAGGGAAAATAAGCGGCGCTGGTGGTGGCGGTTTTATGATATTTTACTGTCCTGGTAATACAAGATATGCCGTGGTGGAAACGCTTAACCGTTTTGGCGGTGAAGTAAAAAACTATTCCTTTACAAAATATGGATTAACTACTTGGACTGTATAGGGCGGCTATCAAACCTTTAAAATTTTCTAATGAAGCCTGTATTCTTTTTTTATTGCATTAGTATTTCCTTGCTTTATTCCTGCAATAATAGCCAGGAAGAAAAGAGCAATGCTGTTGATAGTATAATTACTCTCAAAGACAATTCGTACACAGGTTTGCTTACAGATTTATCCGGTACAAGGGATTTACAGGAGCTATTATCTCAAAGTTGGGAGATGGAAGATGATATTGAGGTGCTAAGAAATAATAATGAGCCAATGGGCAATTATCCTTTCAGGTGTTTTTATTTATCTGGTGATTCAACTTTTGTTAAAAACCCAAGAAACTATATGGAGTATGGGAGATGGTCGTTTGACAAGGAAAAGAAAGTGATACTATTAAAAAACGCTTCTGGCTCAAAAGATGAATACAGGCTGGCTGCATTAGGCCCTAATGAACTGATAGTAGTAAACAGTGGAATAAAAAGTATTACTAAACTTAAATATGTTTCGGCCGGGAAAAAATACAAACTGAATACCGATAATCCATTTCATATTGATAATAACCGCTGGCGCATTAAACCAAGATTTTCAGAAAATGATTCACTGATAAAAAAAAGATTAAAGGCCTGTCTTCATTTTTACATACTTTTTTACAGGGATAATCTTGCCAGGCAGGAGAATATTATTTCTTTCTATGGTCTGCCCACTTGTTTTCGTTGGTATGCTGGTGGTATTTATTTAGTAAAAAAAGAAGACCTGGTCGAAAATTGGTTTGATTGCTTCTATAGTAAAGAGGAAGCGATGAAAGCGTGGAAGATGGTAGACAAAATTATTGGTGAAAAATACAACTGGAGTAAAGAGAATATTAGCTGGGTAAAGAAAAACCTAATGGTACTGGAGCAGATGTATAGCAAATTGTAAGTATTGTTTCTTTATTTGAAATGAACTTTATAAAATCATCCGTATAAAGTAACCCCGGCCAACCACCTTTTTTGTCTCTTGCCTAAAAGTTCTAAAAAAAATTACTAAATCTGTAAGGAGTTATTTGTATGCTCGTATTTATCCGAAAAGAAAACAATGAAAAAGCTGTTCTTATTTTCGGTAATGCTGGTTTCACTTGCTGCCTTTGCACAGGAACCATTGCGTAAAAAGCACTTTAATCTTGCAAACGGCCTTGGCATAGAAGGTTATGACCCGGTTGCTTATTTTAGGCAAGGAAAGGCTGTAAAGGGTAAAAAAGATTTTGCCGTATTTACACAAGGCGCCACTTACTATTTTTCATCTGTAGAAAATAAGGAATTTTTTAAAGCCAATCCTGCTAAATATGAGCCGGAGTATGGTGGGTGGTGTGCTTATGCAATGGGCGCCAAAGGAGAAAAAGTGCAAGTGGATCCTGAAACTTTTAAGATAGTGAATGGCAAATTGTATTTGTTCTATAACCAATTTTTTAACAACACCCTTAAAGACTGGAACAAAGACGAGAGTAACCTGCATGCAAAGGCGGATGCCAACTGGTCAAAAATTTTTCATTAATAAAATCAACTTATGTCAATTAATCTATCTGCCACCGGCATTTGGCTATTGCGGCTGCTTGCTGCTGGTATAATGCTCCAAACTTTATTTTTTAAGTTTACTGCTGCCGAAGAATCAGTTTACATTTTTACACAATTGGGTATGGAACCATACGGAAGAATTGGAATTGGAGTGATGGAACTCGTAGCATCAGTCCTGATCCTGTTTCCCCGTACTACAGTATTTGGCGCTGCACTTGCAATAGGCTTAATGGCAGGTGCTGTATTTTTTCATCTTACAAAACTGGGCATTCAAGTAAAAGGAGATGGTGGCCAGTTGTTTATTTATGCCCTGCTTGTGTTGCTTTCAGCTTTTGTATTATTGATTATTCACAGGGAACAGCTGTATGATTTTATTAAACTAAATCCCAAGTACAGGATTTGAATTAATTGCATCCAAACGTTTAAAAACAATTAATAAACTATGAGTAATGAAATATTACATTTAAAGATAGCAGTAAAAAATGTTTGCACTCAAATAAGTGAAGTATTGGCAGGGCTATCCAATGATGATTATTGCCGGCATAGCAATTTGCTCTTTAATGCCAGCATCGGCCAGCATGTACGTCATGTTATTGAATTGTTTATTGAGCTTGAAAAAGGTTATCAGAACGGCATAGTGAATTATGAACAAAGAAAGAGGGATTATCAAATCGAATCTGATAAGGATTTGGCTATATCACTTTTAGATGATATTGCAGTTTCAAGTATCACTGAAAACAAGCCTTTGATAATAGAAGCAGGTTTTGCCGAGGATAATGAACTTATTCGAATAGAAACAAATTATTATAGAGAACTTGCTTACAATATTGAGCATAGCATACATCATATGGCACTGATAAGAATTGGGATAAATGAATTGAGTGCAATAGAAGTAGATGTGAACTTTGGAGTAGCTCCAGCAACCATTAAATATCGAAAGCAATGTGTACAGTAACTTATATTCCAACAAAACATGGCTGTATGGTCACCTCAAGCAGGGATGAAAATATAAAAAGAGCCAAAGCCTTACCACCTGCAGTATATATGCACAATGGAGTTCAACTTATTTACCCAAAAGATGGGCAGGCTAATGGTAGCTGGATAACAATATCTGAAACAGGTAATGCTGCTGTACTACTAAATGGTGCTTTTGAAAAGCATATCACAGCATCTCTTTACCGAAAAAGCCGGGGCCTTATTTTTTTAGATATCCTTGCTCATTCTCAACCGGAGTTTAGTTTCTTAAGTATCAATCTTACCAACATTGAACCATTCACTTTAATACTGTGTTTAAATGGCCTTTTATACGAGGCCAGATGGGATGGCTTGAATAAACATTTTAAACAACTGGAGGCATCAGTGCCTTATATCTGGAGCAGCGCTACCTTATACTCCAGCGAAACAGCAACAAAAAGAAAGAGATGGTTTGAGAAATGGTTAAGTGAACACAACAGCCGGCAACCGATGACAGTTTTTAATTTTCACAAATTTGCAGGCGATGGAGATACGAATAACAATGTACTGATGAATCGTAATAACCAAATGCTTACAGTGAGTATAACGGGTATTGAAATAAACGGTGATAAAGCAACAATAAGGTATGATGACGTTACCAATAATATTTTCTCTGAAAAAACTATGATTTTTAATCCCACTATAGTTTAATAGATATTGTCAATGATAAAAAAGCTGCAAACAAAAGCCTGGGTTATTAAATTATTCAACTGGGAGTATTGGTCGTTTAATGTTTTGTATAGCCCTATATATTTTTATTGGCTATGGTTGGCAATAAAATCAAGATCGGTTTTCTTTTTTAATACTAGTAATCCATTAATAAAAAATGGCGGTTTTTTGCAGGAGAGCAAAAAAGAGATATATGATCTTATCCCGCCACAATATTATCCGGCAACATTGTTTTTTAAGACAGGAATTGCTCTGCCTGCTGTGTTAAGTGAAATGAAAAACACAGCAATCAATTTTCCTGCAATAGCCAAGCCGGATATTGGCATGAGAGGTATGCTTGTGCAGAAAATACATTCAGAAAGGGAGCTTGAAAATTACATCAACAATACTAAGGTTGATTTTTTAATACAGGATTTTGTGGAATATGAAAATGAAATTGGCCTGTTTTACTATCGTTACCCGGGAGAAGCAAGGGGCAATATTTCAGGTATTGTGGGCAAAGTTTTTTTGACTGTAATGGGTGATGGTTTTTCAACTGTTGAAGAATTGCTGACGAAAGACAAACGCTTTATTTTGCAGTTGCCAGTGTTAAAAGAAACACATGCTGATATTCTAAAGGTAGTATTAAAAAAATCGGAGAAGCACTTGCTTGTTCCTTATGGTAATCACTGCCGGGGGAGCAAATTTTTGGATATCAGCGATTTGATTGATGAAGAGCTAGTAAATACTATTGACGGGGTTTGCAAACAGGTTCCCGAATTTTATTTTGGCAGAATGGACATTAGGTATAATACATGGGAAGAATTAAAGAAGGGTAAAAACTTTTCGGTTATTGAACTGAATGGCGCTGGCAGCGAGCCAACTCACATTTACGATCCACGGCATTCTGTTTTTTTTGCATGGAAAGAAATTATCCGGCACTGGAATATTCTTTATAAGATCAGCCGGCTCAATCATCAGCGCCTTAAAATGCCTTATATGGATTTTGCAAGCGGAATAAAGATGTTAAAGGAAAATGCAGCTTATATAAAAATGATAAGTGTAAATTTAAAACAAACGGCATAGTGTTTTACTATTTATTTTTTTACATTGCGGTATAAAAATTTTTTTTGCAAACCGTAATTGAGCAAAACTTATTGGCATTTAATCCCGATAACTGGGTGGAGAAGTACGCAGATGCTTTGTATGCTTACACACTTACAAGGGTAAACGATGTGCAACAATCGGAAGATATAGTTCAAAATACATTCCTCAGTGCATGGAAGGCAAGGGATACTTATAAAGGGCAGGCATCGGAAAAAAACTGGTTGTATGCAATTCTTAAAAATAAAATTATTGATCACTTTCGTAAACAAACAAGCAGGCATGAAGCATTAGAAAGTGAAGAAGAAAGCATTTACTTTGATAGTGATGGACATTGGACAAAAGAGGCAGGCCCAAAGGAATGGGGCGTTGATACTGGACAGCCCATTGAAGCAAAAGAGTTTTATTTAGTACTTGAAAAATGTAAACAGAAGCTAAAGGATATTCAGCAGTCTGTTTTTGTGATGAAATACATGGAGGAGTTGGAAGCAGATGAAATTTGCAAGGTTTTAGGAATTACATCGTCAAACTATTGGGTGCTCATACACAGGGCAAAGCTACACCTGCGTAAGTGCCTTGAAAAAAACTGGATAGGTATAAATTAATGGCATGGTACAGGGTAATATGGTTGGGCTGCAACAAAGCCACTTTCCTGATGAACAAACGGGAAGAAGGGGAGATTACGTTTATAGAAAAAATTCAGCTAAGGCTTCATCTCAGAATATGTGATTACTGTACCCGTTTTCAAAAACAGGTAAAATTTTTTACAGGTAATGTTTCACATATGCATGAACATATACAACCTAAGATGAGTGATGCCAAAAAGCAGGCTATTAACAACCTGCTTAAAAAATAATTTTATCCTTGCTAAATACTCTTACCACATTTGCTTACAGGCAGCTGTAAATAAATAAAAGGCCTGCTTTTTTTGCAGGCCCTTTATTTGACAAATTTCAATTAACTTATTAATAATTCCCTGGAGCAACATCTTTATAAGTTGCATACTGGTTTCCTATTCTTACATCATCAATATATACTACACGTTTTGTTGTTGTAGAAGTATAAGCTTTAGAGGTTGGGTTCCATGGCCATTTGTAGATGCCTGTACGCATGTAGGCTCCTGCCACTGTGCCAGCATACATTGTGGCACCTTTCCATGTGTACACTTTTATCCCATCTTTCCATGCCTCAATTAAACCATCAGTTTCTGTACTCCATATAATATGGAATACAAAGTCTGTCCATTTTGCTTTGGTGTATTTAGCAACAGTTGTTTGCAAGTTGCCTCGCCTTACTATTCGCCAGTCACCATTTTGTGTATAAAGGGCTAATGGAGGGCTGCCAATACTTGTATGCCATTGTGTAAGAATTTCAGGAGCAGCATCGTTTGCAAAATCTGATGGTAAGTAGTAGCTTGCCGCATACCACCTTTCAATTTTTCCAAGAGATTCGCCTTTTGAGTAGCGGCAAGATTCTGATCTCATGCCAGAACCAACCAGGCCGTCAGTTTTACGCAACTCAAATCTTGTTGAATAGCTTCCTGTTCTTGCAAAATCAGTTACCCTGTTCACAGAGTAGCTTGAAAATTTTTGCAAAGATGCCCATTGTGAGGCTGAATAATTTGTAAATGAAGTAAGGGAATTTGTAGGTTCATTTGTAAAGTTGAACAACAAATTTTTCCTTGTTCCAATTGTAACTACTGGGTTTACAGTGAGCCCGGTAGGATTGGTTAAATCTGTCATGCCTGATTCGTCGGGCATATCAGATGCGTCTTCGCCATCGGTTGGAACATTTACTTCTGTTATTGGATTGTCGGATGGGGCAGAGACTTCTTTTTGGCAACTCTGCATCATCATGATGCCTGTACTGAGGCATAGTAGTAACATGCCGTTACTGATACGGTTCTTCATAATGATATTGGTTTTTATTCACACCCTATTTTTCAATCATCATGCCAAAAATGAAATCAATAGCAGCTGATACAGCTAAAAAAGTAAATAAAAAAAACGTAAATCAATAGTAATGAGAGTAGTTGCGGTAAAAAAAATTATAAGAAAAAATTTCTTTTTTCTTATACTCACATTTCCTTTAAAAAGGATATGTTGCACCCTGTTTGTTTTTTTAGTTTTCTTTAAATAAATAATTTGCGTTTTACACTTAGGGAAAATACGACTGTATGTATGGGAAAAATACTATTGTCTTGTAACAAAGAAAAAAACTGCATGAAAAAAAATATTCTTTTGATTTTATTCTTCGCCGGTAGTTTCAATATTTGTAAGGCACAGTTTTTAATGGACATGCTTGATACAACTAAGGAAGCAGGTAAAGGGCTTTTAAATATTTATAAAAATTTTGATCATCTGCAGATAAGTGGTTACATGCAACCTCAATTTCAGGTGGCACAGCAAAAGGGCGAAAAAACTTTTGAGGGTACAGACTTTGCTGCCAATGTAAGCAACCGTTTTATGCTTCGCCGCAGCCGCATACGCATTAGTTATCTTCATCTTAATAATCATAAAGATCCAGGAGTACAAATTACTTTTCAGTTTGATGCTAATGAACGTGGCTTTACCATCAGGGATATCTGGGGCCGTGTATTTGAAAATAAGTTTAAACTTTTTTCATTCACAACAGGAATGTTTGCAAGACCTTTTGGTTTTGAAACAAACCTTAGCAGCTCAGACAGGGAAAGCCCCGAACGGGGCCGCATGAATCAAATACTGATGAAAAGTGAGAGGGATATTGGCGCTATGGTAACTTTTGATGCAAGAAAATCTTTACGTGTATGGCAGCACATTAAAATTGATGCTGGCTTTTTTAATGGCCAGGGAATTTCAGGTAATGGAGATTTTGATAACAAGAAGGACTTTATCAGCAGGCTGTCTTTAAAACCTTTAAAACTTAACAATAAGCTTACTTTATCAGGCGGCCTTTCATTATTGCAGGGAGGTTTGCTGCAGGCGACAAAATATGTTTTCGCTACCGGGAGCGTTAACGGTATAAAAAATGTTACGATTGACTCTGCAACAGGAAATATGGGCCAATATTCTCCGAGAAGGTACAGGGGTGCGGATGTACAGTTGAAAGTAAAAAACCATGTTGGCTTTACAGAACTTAGGGGAGAATATATTACTGGAGTGCAAACCGGTACAGCAAATGCTTCGGAAACGCCAATAGCACTAATGACGGGTACTAATGGTTATTACAAAAGAAATTTTAATGGGGCATATTTTTATTTTTTGCAGCACCTGTATTCATTGCGTCATCAACTTGTTATTAAATACGACTGGTATGATCCAAACTCTAAAGTAAGCGGAAAAGAAATTGGAACAGCAGATACAAAGTTCTCTTCTGCTGATATTAAATACAGTACCCTGCACATAGGTTACAATTATGCTATAACTACTGCAGCTAAGCTAAGCTTGTTTTACTCTTTTGTGCACAATGAAACAACTTTGCTGGATGGTTACACAAAAGATGTAAAGGATAATGTTTTTACTGCCAGGATGCAATTCAGATTTTAGTTCCTTTTATTTTCAGTTTGTATAATTCTTATACCGGTAAAATGCAATTTGCCTGCGTTAGTTGAAGGCTTGCCGTTAACAAGTATGGAAGGCCCAAAGCAAATGCTGATGTATGCTGTTGTTTTTATTTCCTTTTTAGAAAGATTTTTTCTTAGCGGCTCTGTAATATCTGTTTTTATTTGCCTGGCTGCACCAGGTGCTGTTAATGAATAAAGATCAAGTGTGGTTACAAAGCCCGGCAAGTCTGCTGATGAATTTGTATTGAATGCTGGCGGCTGGCCGGTAACATAAAGTTCATACACGCCATCTGGTGGAGTAATTAGGGTTGTGTTGTCAAGTATGAGCAGTGTTTTTTTATCATGCGAATAATGAAGGGGGGATTTTGCATTTAAAGTACAGGCAATAATGGTTGGTGATGCACCAGTTGTAACAACTGTATCTTTTTGATAAAGTAATACCGTATCAGCGTTGTTAATAACAGTTTGTTGTGCAGGGCTGCATGCAGTTGCAAAAAACAAAGCACTTATAATAGTAGGCCACACCATTTTAGTATTGCAAAGAGTAATTATTTAATTCGTTGCTGCCTCCATATAGCTTTCGATCGGCTCACAGGTGCAAATCAAATTTCTGTCGCCATGTGTATTATTTATCCTGCTTACACTTGGCCAGAATTTATTTTCTTTCACATAATCTAAAGGAAATGCAGCCTGCTGTCTTGTATAAGCATGGTTCCACTCATTGGCACATATCACATGCTGTGTATGTGGAGCATTCTTTAATACATTATCTTTTTTATCAATCCTGCCTTCTTCAATCGCTTTTATTTCTTCATGTATGCTTATCATCGCATCGCAAAAACGATCCAGTTCACTTTTGTCCTCACTTTCTGTTGGCTCTATCATTAAAGTACCTGCCACCGGGAAAGAAAGTGTAGGGGCATGAAAGCCATAATCCATCAGCCGTTTAGCTACGTCTTCAGCTTCAATACCGGCGCTGGTTTTAAATGGACGCAAATCAACAATAAATTCATGTGCCGCTGTTCCGTTTTTGCCAGTGTATAATATTTTATAATGTTTTTCCAATCTTGTTTTCATGTAGTTAGCATTCAGTATAGCATATTCTGTTGCTTTACGAACACCTCTTGCCCCTAGCATTTTTATATAGGCGTAACTGATCAACAAAATACTGGCGCTGCCATATGGTGCGGCGCTTACCCTGCCACCTGTTACTGTGTCTTCATTAGTGGGTAAATACGGAACCAATTGTTTTGCCACACATATTGGCCCTACACCCGGACCTCCGCCGCCATGCGGAATAGCAAATGTTTTGTGCAGATTTAAGTGACATACATCAGCACCGATCATACCAGGGCTGGTTAGCCCAACTTGTGCATTCATATTGGCGCCATCCATATACACCTGTCCGCCATACTCATGAATGGTATCGCATATCTCAATAATACTTTCTTCAAACACACCATGTGTGGAAGGATAAGTAACCATTAAGCATGACAAATCGTTTTTATGCTCAGCAGCTTTTGCTTTAAGATCAACCACATCAATATTGCCTTGTTCATCGCATTTTGTTACTACTACTTTCATGCCGGCCATTACTGCACTGGCGGGATTGGTGCCATGCGCTGATACCGGGATTAATACAATATTCCTGTGTCCTTCACCTCTTGCAATATGATAACGGCGTATTGCAAGCAGCCCTGCATATTCGCCTTGTGCACCACTGTTGGGTTGTAAAGAAGTAGCAGCAAAGCCAGTAATGGTACTTAAATAATTTTCCAACTCCTTTATCATTTGTAAATAACCGGCAGTTTGATTTGCGGGGGCAAACGGATGTATTTTGCTGAACTCAGGCCAGCTCACCGGAATTAATTCCGAAGCTGCATTTAATTTCATTGTACAACTGCCAAGGCTAATCATGGAAGTATTCAAACTTAAATCTTTATTCTCCAGCGATTTTAAATAACGCATCATTTCACTTTCGCTCCTGTGTGTGTTAAACAAAGGATGTGTTAAGTAAGAAGATGTTCTTGTTAAATGATAAGGAATATTGTCAAGTGTGGCGCCAGCATCAAAACTTGCGCTGGCGGTATCAATGCCAATTGAAGCTGCAAATACACTTAAAATATCAATCACATCTGCCTGGCTTGTCGTTTCGTCAAGCGAAATTTGAATACTGTTGTTCTTGAAGTAAAAATTAATACCCCTTTCTTCTGCAATTTTTCTGATGGTGCCTGCATCTTTTACTTTTAGCTGCAGTGTGTCAAAATAATAATTATTGATGTTTTCAAAACCAAGTTCACTTAATTCATTGCTTAATGTTTGCGCCAGTATGCTCACCCTTTTTGCAATATTCTTCACCCCGTCTGGCCCGTGATAGACAGCATACATTGCCGCCATATTAGCAAGCAGCGCCTGTGCCGTACAAATATTACTTGTTGCCTTTTCACGACGGATATGTTGTTCCCTTGTTTGCAATGCCATACGCAAAGCCCTGTTGCCTTGTGCATCAATACTTACACCTATGATACGACCGGGGATAACTCTTTTAAATTCATCTTTAGTAGCAAAAAAGCCGGCATGTGGGCCGCCAAACCCCATAGGCACTCCAAAACGTTGGGCACTTCCCACAGCCACATCAGCACCCAGTTCTCCTGGCGGAGTTAACAATGTGAGGGCTAATAAATCAGTAGCCATTACCACTTGTGCATTTACAGCATGAACTTTATTAATAAAATCACGGTAATCGGCAATAGATCCATCGCTGCAAGGATATTGTACAATAGCGCCAAAAAATGTTTCGTCTAACTGTGCAGTGGCATATTCCCCAAACACCAGTTCTATACCAATGGGCTCGGCCCTTGTTGCCAGTACATCTTTTGTTTGATGGTAAATATTTTCATCCACAAAAAATTTAGGGGCTGTAATATGATTGTGATCTTTGTTTTTATGGTTAAAAAGCATGTTCATTCCTTCCGCTGCCGCTGTTGCTTCATCCAATAAACTGGCATTAGCAACCGGCATGCCTGTTAAATCACTCACCATGGTTTGAAAATTCAACAGGCTTTCCAAACGACCCTGCGAAATTTCAGCCTGGTAAGGAGTGTATTGTGTGTACCATCCCGGGTTTTCAAAAACATTACGCAAAATCACACTTGGTGTAATGCAGTCATAATAGCCCTGGCCTATATAATTCCTGCATACTTTGTTTTTTGCGGCCACTTCCTTTAAATCGCTGAGGTATTGATATTCGCTGCTGGCTGCTGGCAAGCCCAGGCTGCCTTTAATACGGATACTGTTGGGTATGGTTTTGCTTATCAGTTCATCAATACTGGATATGCCAATGGCAGCCAGCATTTCTGTTGTTTCAGTTTCATTGGGGCCTATATGCCTGCCTGCAAATTCGTTCTGTTGCTTTTCGAAGAGGTTCATACTAATAGTGAGGTTGAAAATAAACGCTGCAAAGTTAAGAGGATACTGGTAAAATATTGCTCGGGTTAGTTTTGTAGTAAATGAGATGTGGGTAAATGATAGGATAACTTTTTTTTGGGAAACTGAGCTAAAATCTTCCTTCTCAAATATTAAATCCCATTCCTTACTTTTGCTCCCTATGACAATTGAAAATTTAAAAGCTATAAGAGACCGTGTTCTTGTCTTGAGGAGGTTTCTTTGACGTCGCTAACAGGCAAAACAAAATAGCAGAATCCAAACAACTTTCTCTTAGCCCCGGTTTTTGGGATGATAATGAACGAGCCACTTCTATCTTAAAAGAAATTAAGAACAACGAATATTGGGTAGATCTTTTTGAAAGTACCAATACGGCTGTAGAAGACTTTGCTGTACTCTTTGAGTTTTGGAAAGCTGGCGATGCCACCGAAGAAGAAACCAAAGAAGCATATGACAAAGCCCTTCAGTTAGTAGAAGATGCTGAATTTAAAAGCACCCTCAACCAACCCGAGGATGAATTGCCAGCGGTACTGCAAATCAACAGCGGCGCCGGTGGCACCGAAAGCCAGGACTGGGCACAGATGCTGGCCCGTATGTACCGCATGTATGGAGAAAAGCAGGGCTGGAGCATAAAAGAGCTTGACTGGCAGGATGGCGATGGTGCCGGTATAAAAACATGCACATTTGAATTTGAAGGCCCGTTTGCTTACGGTTTTTTAAAAGCAGAAAGTGGTGTGCATCGTTTGGTTCGTATTTCTCCTTTTGACAGTAACGCAAGAAGACATACTTCGTTTGCATCGGTAAATGTGTATCCGTTGGTTGATGATACTATCAAGATTGACATTAACCCGGCTGATGTAAAAATGGAAACATCAAGAAGCGGTGGCGCAGGAGGACAGAATGTAAACAAAGTAGAAACCAAGGTGCAGCTAACACACATACCCACAGGTATAGTAGTGGTATGCCAGCAAGACCGCAGCCAGCTTGGCAACCGGGAGCTTGCCATGCAAATGCTGAAGAGCCGCCTGTATGAAATTGAATTGCAAAAGCGCAACGAAATACGGGATGCCAGCAATGCCAAAAAGAAAAAGATAGAGTGGGGCAGCCAGATTAGGAGTTATGTTTTTCATCCATACAAAATGATAAAAGACCACCGCACCGATTATGAAGTGGGCAATGTAGGGCCAGTGATGGATGGTGAACTGGATGGATTTATTAAGGCGTATTTGATGAGTGAAAAAGAAGCGGAAGCGTAAGGATCAAAGAAATGAAGAATAGGGAATGCAGAAGTGAAAGAATATTCGTGTCAATTAGTGAGATTCGTGGCGAAACCTAATCTGTTTGTATCTGTGAAATCTGTGGCTAAAGGCACTAAGTAAGATTATCTTTGTGGCTTAGCGACTTTGCAGTTAATTCAAAATATTCTCTTACACATAAAATAAGCTGCCATGCAATTCGGAGATTTTTATTATCCCATACCTGCCAATGAGCCGGTATTAAATTATGCACCGGGAAGTGCTGAAAAGAAAAGATTAAAAGAAGTATTGGCTGAGTTAAAAAGCCAGCAGATAGATGTACCAATGTACATCGGTGCAGAAGAAGTGAGAACAGGAAAAACAATGGACATTCGTCCACCGCATGAGCATACACATGTTCTTGGTAAGTTTCATGTTGGCGAAGCAAAGCATGTTACCAAAGCAATCAATGCAGCCTTGAGGGCAAAAGATAAATGGGCTGCCATGAGCTGGGAGAACAGGGCAAATATATTTTTAAAAGCTGCTGACCTTATTGCCACAAAGTACCGTCCTTACATGAATGGCACCACCATGCTTGGACAAAGTAAAAATTGTTACCAGGCAGAAATCGATAGTGCTTGCGAAATAATTGACTTCCTGCGTTTTAATGTTCATTTTTTAAGTGAGATATACAGGCAACAGCCAATCAGCAGCCCCGGCGTAAAAAACAGGATGGAGTATCGTCCGCTGGAAGGATTTGTTTTTGCATTAACGCCTTTCAACTTTACAGCCATAGGCGGCAACCTTCCAACATCTGCTGCTATGTGCGGCAACGTGGTAATTTGGAAATGTGCCAATACCCAGGTGTACAGTGCACAAATGTTCATGCGTATTTTAAAAGAAGCCGGGCTGCCCGATGGTGTTATTAATTTGGTTTTTATTGATGGCCCCACCATTGGCGAAGTTGTTTTTAATCATCCTGATTTTGCAGGCATACATTTTACAGGCAGTACTGGCGTGTTCAACCGCATGTGGGAGACCATTGGTAAGAATATGGGAATGTACAAATCATATCCACGTATTGTAGGTGAAACAGGCGGAAAGGACTTTGTAATTGCACACAAGAGCGCCGACCCGGATGTTGTTGTGGCTGCGTTGGCAAGAGGCGCTTTTGAATACCAGGGACAAAAATGCAGCGCTGCATCAAGGGCATACATACCAAGTAATATGGCTGCAGAAGTGAGAAAAAAATTAGTGGCCGAAGTAAAAACGATGAAGATGGGCACGGTAGAAGACTTTACCAATTTTGTAAATGCAGTGATAGATGAAAAGAGTTTTGATAAATTAGAAAGCTATATCCGTGGTGCCAGGAAGAAAGATGCCAAAGCAAAAGTGTGGGTAGGAGGCAAGTGTGATAAAACAACAGGTTACTTTATTGAACCAACTATCATTGAAGCGCTTGACCCTAATTATGTAACAATGTGTGAAGAATTATTCGGCCCGGTACTTACTGTTTACATTTATGATGAAAACAAATTTGATGATGCATTGAAATTAGTTGATAGCACTTCTGGTTATGCTCTCACAGGTGCGGTGATTGCAAAAGACCGCTATGCTGTGGAAGCAGCCACCAATAAACTCCGTAACAGTGCTGGTAATTTTTATATCAATGATAAGCCAACAGGTGCAGTAGTAGGCCAGCAACCATTTGGTGGCGCAAGAGCGAGTGGAACGAATGACAAAGCAGGTTCAATGCTGAATTTATACCGTTGGTTAAGTGCAAGAACGATTAAAGAAACATTTGTTCCGGTAACAGATTATCGTTATCCGTTTTTGGGAGAAGAATAATTTTACAGGAGAAGCCAGCTTTAAAAAGTTGGCTTTTTTGTTTTATAAAGAAATAAATTCGCAAACAAATATTTCAGATTGACAACAATCCTCAATAAACAACAGCTTCATCTCACCATTCTCCGGCTGGCGCACCAGTTGGTGGAAAATCATACTCACTTAACCAATATTGTTTTTATCGGCCTGCAGCCAAGAGGTGTGCAGGTAAGCAATCATATTGTTGAAAAGATAAAAGAGCTTCACCCCAAAGAAAAAGTGCAGTATGGCGTGCTGGATATTACTTTTTACCGTGATGATGTGAGAACAGAAATTCATAAAGCCAATACAACAGATATTTCTTTTTCTATTGAAGGGAAGCATGTGGTGCTTATTGATGATGTGTTGTACACTGGCCGCACTATAAGGGCTGCATTAGATGCCATACAGGATTTTGGCCGTCCGCAGAAAGTAGAGCTTTGTGTATTGGTTGACCGCAGGTTTAACCGGGAACTACCGATACAACCTGATTATTGCGGTAAAGCCATTGATACAGTGAGTTCACAGAAGGTAAAAGTGGAGTGGGATAAAGAGGAGGTTGTTTTATATTAGGGAAGAAGAATTTTTTTATTGCACGAATTTTAAAACACAATTACACGAATTCGTGTAATTCGTAATAATTAGTGTAATTAAAAAACAAGTCTCTTAATTTGATTCATAAACCATAGCTTTGCTTTTTAATGCAACTATCCACCAAACATCTCTTAGGCATTAAAGACCTGTTGCCAGAAGACATTGCTCATATTCTTTCCACGGCAGCACAATTCAAAGAAGTTTTACAACGACCGGTTAAGAAAGTCCCTTCACTACGGGATGTAACGATTGTAAATTTATTTTATGAAAATAGCACCCGTACAAGAATTTCATTTGAACTGGCAGAAAAAAGATTAAGCGCCGATACCATCAACTTTACTGCATCGGGTTCTTCTGTATCAAAAGGAGAAACTTTATTAGATACGGTAAACAATATTTTATCTATGAAAGTGGATATGGTGGTGATGCGGCACAGTGCAAGCGGTGCTCCACATTTTTTGGCAAAGCATATTCCTGCAGCCATTGTAAATGCAGGCGATGGTATTAATGAACATCCCACGCAGGCTTTACTGGATGCATTCTCTATCAAAGAAAAATTAGGAATGCTGGAAGGAAAGAAAATTGTTTTGATAGGTGACATCATGCACTCAAGAGTTGCATTAAGTAATATTTATTTGTTGAATAAAATGGGTGCAGAAGTAATGGTGGCTGGTCCGCCAACGCTTATCCCAAAATACATCAGCGAAGCACTGAATGTAAAAGTGGAATATAACTTAAAGAAAGCATTGGAATGGTGTGATGTGGCGAATGTATTACGCATTCAATTAGAAAGACAAAACCAGGTATTGTTTTCCTCATTAAGAGAATATAACCTGGCGTATGGTGTAAGCAGGAAGTTGCTGGATAGTTTGAACAAAGAAATTGTCATCATGCACCCCGGACCAATCAACAGGGGAGTGGAGATTGACAGCGATGTGGCAGATAGCAAACAATCAATAATTTTACAACAGGTGGAAAATGGTGTGGCGGTAAGGATGGCGGTGTTGTATTTGTTAGCAGGAAGGAGTAATTGATACATGAGTAATTAGGAAATATTCAATACTTAATGTTAATCAGGGCTCTTAACTTTAAACATTAAATTTTCAACTTTAAACTTTTCATGAACCGCATTTGCCTCTTTCCCGGAACATTTGACCCCATTACTCTTGGGCATACCGATATTATCAACAGGGCTTTGCCTTTGTTTGATAAAGTAGTGATAGGTATTGGGCGCAATGCAAATAAAGTTCCCATGTTCAGCGAGGAGCAACGATTGCAATGGATAAAAGATTTGTATGCCAATGACCCAAGGGTGGATGCTGTGGTGTATGAAGGGCTTACTGTGGAATGTTGCAAACAGGTTGGTGCTAATTTTATTCTTCGTGGCATCCGCTATGTCAACGACTTTGAATATGAAAAAGCCATTGCTGATATGAACCGCAGCATCAATGGCCATATCGAAACTGTTTTTCTTACTTGCCTTCCTCAATATACATCTGTGGCTTCTACATTGGTAAGAGATGTATTAAAGAATGGCGGTGATGTATCACAGTTTTTACCGAAAATTGTAAACGATTCTATTAAACAAAAAAGTAATCATTAAAAAATATTTTATGTCAATCTGGTTTAACAAGAATTTGAAAATAACAGACCTCGGTGCAATAGAGCCGGGAACCATGGCGGAATTTCTCGGAATGGAATGGACAGAACTGGGAGATGATTATGTAAAAATAAAAATGCCTGTTGACCAGCGTACCAAACAGCCCTATGGTTTATTGCATGGCGGCGCCAGCTGTGCATTGGCAGAAACGATGGGCAGTGCTGCATCGCAATTAGTGCTTGATCCCAATAAATTTATTTGTGTTGGTTTGGAAATAAATGCCAACCATGTACGCAGCGCAAGAAGCGGCTATGTTACCGGCATTGCAAAGCCATTGCACCTTGGCGGCGCCACGCATGTGTGGGACATTAGGATTTATGATGAGGCTGAAAAATTAATTTGCATCAGCAGGCTTACGCTGGCGATATTGAAGAAGGCGCTGTAAACAGCATTATTTGCCAAGCAATAAATTTTGTGCAGCTATTATGCTGCACTTTTGATATTTGGCTTTACTGAAACACTTCATGCAACTTTTTCCCCTTATTCAATATCTTTATGGTTTAACACAAACACCACAACTAATTTGATGAGAACGCTTCTATTTTGCATAACCTGTATTTTAATAACAGCCACTTCTTATGCACAGCCCGGCGGCAATACAGATACCATTTTCAGGGCCAATGCCAATGCCTTTGATCCCAAAAACAATCCTTTTATTAAATACACAGGCAAAACCATTCGTGCTATCCGGATAAAAAACGTAGGTTTTGAAGGCGATGTAAAAGATACAATGAAAGTGAATGGCGGCTTTGGCGTAAGGATAGGTAATGCCTTGCATAAGAACACCACTCAAAGAGTAATTGCAAACAACCTGTTGTTTAAGGAAGGGGATAAAGTAAACCCCTTTATGCTTACAGATAATGAACGCTACCTGAGGGATCTTGATTTTATACAGGATGCTTTGATAATTGTGCAGCCGGTGCAAAGTGCAGATGAAGTGGATTTACTGGTGCTTGTGAAAGATGGGTTTTCTATTGTGCCCGGCGCTGGTGTTGGCGGCACCAAAAAATACAAGCTTGAAATAAAGGAACAGAATATAGCCGGCACTGGCTCACTGCTTGCCGTTAGCTCATTGTTTGACAACAGCAGGAACCCAAAGTTTGGTTTTGGTGGTGATTTTTTGCAGCGAAATATCAGGGGCAGTTTCATTAACTGGGGTTTTGGTTTTAAATCGTACAATAAGGCGTTTAAAAGCAAACGGGACGAAGAGAATTTGTATTACATGCGTTTTGAAAAACCGCTGGCATCGCAGTACCTGTATTGGTTTGGAGCATTAGATCTTACTTATAATAATACCAGTAATGGCTACATAGCAGATTCTACTTACAATGATTTTTACAAGTACAAATATTACAGTGCCGATGGCTGGATTGGCTATAACATTGGTGCCCGCCGTTTGAAATATAAAAACAAACGCAGCCCTCTTCGTAAGCTTATTGCTGTTCGTGGTTTGTTTCAGCACTTTAATGATATACCTGATAAAGAGACAGCAACAAGGGATGGAGAATTTGCCAATACCTTGGGTGTGCTGGGAAGTTTCAGTCTTTTTAAACAAAACTTTTACCGCACTAATTACATTTACGGATTTGGCCGTAACGAAGATGTGCCGCAGGGTTTTACATTGTCTTTAATTGGCGGGTATGTAAGAAAAGACAGCCTGCGTATTATTTCTAAAACAAGGCCATACTTTGGTGCAGAATTTACCGCAGGCCAATACAGTAAAAAAGAGTTTTACAGTTTCTTTAATGTGCGGCTGGGAGGCTTTACATATAAAGGTAAATGGGAAGATTTTGAATTGCTTGCCAGTGGCGATCATTTTACCAAGCTGCATAAAATAAACAACCGCTGGCTCAGGCGCTTTTTCTTTAATGGTTCTTTTACCAAACAATTTTCTAACCAGCTTAACCAGCCATTGTATTTAATAAGCAACTATGGCCTTCCATCATTTAGTGTGCCTAAAGATTCTGCTTATCTACCGCCAACAGGTGATTTGCGTATTACCACAAAAACAGAAATTGTTTTTTATCACACCAAAAAATATGCTGGCTTTGGTTTGGCACCTTTTGGTTTTGTTGATGCCAGTCTTATTAAATCAAAAGGGCAGGGTTTTGGCAAGAGTGATATTTATACCGGCCTTGGTGGGGGCATTCGCCTTCGAAATGAAAACTTGTTGTTTGGAACCATTGAAGCAAGATTTAGTTATTTTCCCCGTACACTGCCTGGCATGAACAGTTTTAAAGTGAAGTTTAATACCAACCTCCGCTATAAGTATAATAATAGTTTGGTGCGAAGGCCTGATTTTGTTTCACCAAACTAAAATTGCTTCTACTTTAAGATACTGTAACAACTGCTTCATGTTTCCAGCTTCTTACCTTTGCCAAAATATCAGAGTAAACAAATGAAATACGAACCCGGTGATAAAATAATTGTACTCCATACCGATGAAGAAGGGAAGGTGCTGGAAATTATCAATGAAGAAATGGTGATGATAGAGGTAAAAGGTGTAAAGTTTCCTGCTTACTTAGACCAGATTGATTTTCCTTATTTTAAAATGTTTACTGAAAAAAGAAAAGCAGAGAAGAAGAAAATTTTTATTGATAATATAAAGCCTGAAAAAACTAATATTAAAACCAAAGTTGCAGCAGAAGACAAAGGTGTTTTTATTTCTTTTCTTCCTGTATTTGACAAAGATATTTTTGATGATGACGTGGTGGAGAAATTTAAAATCCACCTGTTGAATCACACAAATACCCAATTCAACTTCATTTACACTTTATATTTTAATGGTGACAACAATTTTGAATTGACGAATACCATTTTGCCACAACAGGACTTTTACCTGCATGATGTAGCTTTTGATGATTTGAGTGATAATCCACGCTTTAGTTTTGAATTTTCACTGACGGTACCTGACAAAAAGAAAGCGCCGTATTTTGAAGCGTCCTTAAAAATAAAAGCAAAGCAGTTGTTTAAAAAAATAGAAGAACTGCAATTAAAAAATGAAGCTACATTTTCTTACCTGCTGCTTGATAAATACCCTGATAAAACCGAAGAGGAAAAAGTTGACTTGAGTAAACTCGGTAATGCAGGTTTCCGTGTGTATGAAGCAGCAAGGATAAAGGAGTACATGCCACCGCCACGAAGTGTGGTGGATTTACATATCGAAAAAATAACTGATAGTTGGAAACATCTTACCAACTACGAAATATTAAGCCTGCAATTAAAAGAATTTGAAAAATTTTATGACCTGGCAATATCTCATTACCAGCCATCTCTTACTGTAATACATGGTGTGGGCGAAGGCAAATTAAAAGACGAGATACATGCTATACTCCGAACAAAAAGAGAAGTAAAATCTTTTGTAAACCAATACACAGCTGCTTATGGCTATGGTGCCACAGAGATTTATTTTGGATATTAAAATCTCTGTCCGGGCATCAGCTTTATTCTTTTCTAAAGGCTGCATTCAAAAACATTTTGCCGCTATTGACATTGTGCAAATGAATTTGCAATATTACGCTGGCAATCTCCATTCAATAAAAAATTGCTTTTAGTAATATATGGCAACAAAAAAGAATGCAATCGTAAAAGTAAAACACTGTACTATTAAAATGCTCCCAAAAGAAAAATGGCAGCCTGCTGCGGCAAGGGCAATTGAGTTGAACCATTTCAATGCACCTGCACTGCGTCAGTTTCAACGGGTAGAAAAAGTTAAAGCAGTAGGGAAAGAAAGGCTGGCCTTGCTCACTACAAAGTATTGGGGTATTGGTGGTATTAAGTTAACAGTTGGTTTTATGGATAATCCTGTGGCTGAACTCCGCAGGAAAATACTTGGCCATATGAATGCATGGGGCAGATACTGCAATGTACAATTTGTTGCCTCGAATGTAAACCCCAAAGTACGCATCAGCCGCAGTACAGCATCGCCGGATAATGGCTACTGGAGTTATCTTGGAACAGAGATAATGGATGTAGAAGAAGATGAACCAACAATGAATCTTGAAGATTTCACATTGAAAACACCTGAATCAGAATTTTACCGTGTGGTACGTCATGAAGCCGGGCATACACTTGGGTTTCCTCATGAGCACAGCCGTATTGAAATTGTAAAAGACATTGATGTTGCCAAAGCCATTGCTTATTACAAACGGGAAGAGGAGTGGACAAAGAAGGATGTGATGGAACAGGTGCTTACACCAGAGGATACTTCTGCGTTGATTGGAACAGAAAAGCCCGATGAAAAATCAATTATGTGTTATTGGTTGCCGGCAGAGATAATGAAAAACGGGGTAGCTGTACCCGGTGGTACAAATATCAACAGGCGTGATGCAAAGTTTGCAGCATCCGTTTATCCAAAGAAAAGAAAATAGCAATAAAGTACAATTGATAATAATAGGCCGGTTAATAACCGGCTTTTTTATTTTCAAAGTAATGCACATGCTGCAGCATACCCGTTAAAACACGGGTGCAATGCCGGTGAAAACACGGGTAAAAAATTCGGTGTTTTCACTGTTGACAATGGGTTTAGTTTTTTCTTGCTTTACACTACGGTTTTGAAAGAGTATAATAGTGATTCAATAAATGATGTTTTGATTAACCCAGCAGGTTTTAAATAATAGCCCAATTGCAAAGTTTCTCTCAATAGTTTTTCATCGCCGATCATGCAGCATGCAGCTCACCTCGTCATGCAACTCAACAAGTAAAATGGAAAGAGCCGAAAATCCATATTAAAGAGTAGGCACAAAAAAAATTAAAATGAGCACACATGTAAACTACAGGGTGCCGGGCCTTATACCCATTGTGCGGCAACCCACACCTATGGCGTGCTGGGCTACCACAGCCACCATGCTTCTCAGTTGGAAAGATGAACAAAGCTATTCAATAGAAACTGCTATGGATATGCTTGGTGGAAACTTCAGGACAATATATGATAGTGATACAGGGCTTTCTCCCGGTGATGTAGAAAGTTTTTGTACTGCTTCAGGTTTAGCTCTTGAATATCCAGCATGCGATACACCGGAGCATATTGAAAACCTCTTGCAATGGTATGGCCCGTTGTTAATAATCGATGATGAAGATGCTTCAGCAAATTTTGCTTTGCATGCCCGTATTGTTACTGGCATTACTGGAGATGGAACACCGGCTGGAACCAAATTAACGATTATCGATCCATGGGATGGAACTCAGTATGACGAAAGCTTTGAAACATTTACATCAAAGTATGAACAGGCAGCCGGTGTAGCCAATCTTACCCTTCAAATGATGCATTATTAAACACAACATTCTTTACATATTTAAAACTTAAAATCATGGCAGACTTAAAAAAAATTTTACCTGCAGAATTGATGCAGGGAGTATTGGGAAAATTGTATGAAATACTTACACAGGGAGATAAAGATGTACCAGCATCTAAAGACAACTTTTTTAGCTGGTGTTCACCTGGCATACCAATTACAGAGGACGATCTTCAATTTCTTACCAAAGGGCTTACTGGTGTGGTTCCGCCAAGTTCTCTGCAAAAAGATGCAAATGGCAATCCCATTCCGCTTACGGATGCTGAAAAAGCCACATTAAGGGCAACAGACACTGGTCAGTTATATATGCAGGCAGAAAATCTTGCCCGTATTGTAGATTTTATTCCTGATATAAATGAAGGATTTAATGGTGGGCTTTCAAGACTTAGCATTCAGCAAAACGAGGGCACATTGTCTGATGTGTATAAATACGCATTGAATTTTAGCCAGGTGGCAAACACTGATCTCACAGATGCCGAAAAAGCTAAAATTGAAAAGTTTAAACAACTGCTGCAGGTAAAAAAAATAAAGAAAGATCTTATAACCGATGAAGAGGTAGAGGTGCTGGAGGCAAGCCCTTTAGTTGTATTGTACAATCAAAAAATGGCTGCTTACACAGATGCTGCACTGGAATATAATAACTACCGTGTTAATGCGGCTGCCGGTACTGATCCTGCGGCAATACATTTCTTTGCTATGAATGCAGGGGTGCTTCGTAATAAAGTAAAAGCAGCCATGTTTGACTGGATAACCAATGGGTTTAAAAATGAGTACGAAGGAATAGCAGCCCGTATTGATCAAATCATGTCAAAAGATCTTTCATTGCTGAAAGCTGATTATAAAGACGCATTAGAAAGAGCGAAACTCACAGGTATCGCATCTGGCTCTGATTTTTATTATACTTCACTTGTGCCAGGTGATTTTATAAAGGGAGGATGGACAAAATTTACGTTTACTTCAAACGATTATGCATCTAAATCCAACAGCCAATATACTTCTTATGGTGTTCAGGCAAAAGCCGGCTTTATGGGCTTTGGCGCCTCTGGTGGTTTTCAGCATAGCGATGGCAGCAGCGACAGTCGCTTTGACGCTTCTCATTTTTCATTAAAGTTTGAAATGTGCCAGGTGCCTATTGTGAGAGCATGGTTAAAAACACCATTCCTTACTTCAAGAGCATGGAAGCTTGATCCTGGAAATCCTGAAGTACAATCAAGGGGCGAATTGCTTTGCGATGGTGCAGTGCCGCCTAAAGGAATATTGCCAGGTTATCCAACGGCCATGTTATTTATAAGGAACCTGGTGCTTGATTTTGGAGAATCTAATTCGAAGTTTCATTCCGATTTTAAGAACAACAGTGCCAATGGTTCAGCAGGATGGGGCCCATTTAGCGTAAGTGCTAATTACTCTCATGGCGAAAAAAACAAAAGCTTTGAATCTCATTTTGATGGGCAGGGAATAAGAGTGGATGGGATGCAGATAATTGGCTTTAACTGTCATGTGCTTCCTAAGAGCCCTGATCCATTGCCTAATATCACAAACTGGATATAGCAGTACACGGTAACATTACTACCTGCTGAAAACTGCAGGTAGTAATGTTTTCAAGATTTCTTACAAGTAAAAATTAATCTTATGTTTTCCAACGCAATAATTTTTAGAAAACTGCAAAGCTTGTTTAATCAGTTGAACAACGAAAACCAGCATTATTTCAGTTTTGCTCCTGTGCCAGTATCGTTTACAAACGACAACTTTAATTTTCTGCAATCTGATTTACCTGCAGCAGAGTTGAAAGGCAGTATTGAAAATCAAATGATGTTTGCGTATTTCGCCAACGCAATAATCCGTGACGATAAAATATGGGGCATTGCTACTGAAGATTTTTTGCAAAACAGCTACAAGAAAATATTTGACGATGCATTGTTGATAGATGCTTCGGTTTTAGATGCAGATAAACAAAAGTATAAAGATGCCAGGGCTGTACTTTTTTTAAATGATGCACTTGATCCTACTCCTGCATACACAAAATATCTCAGTCTTAAAACAAAGTATAACGAGATAACGGCGGCATTATCAGCTGTCATCGATAAAGTAATGTCAAACCCGGAAGATGCGGCAGCAGCTCAGCAAAAGCAGGAACTGGAAACAAAGCAAAGTATCATATTTAATGACTGGCTTATTGATGGTGGCAAAGAAGAAATAGAAAGGGCATTAAAGGTTGTGCAAAATTCCAATGCCAGGGCAGCATTTACCAACAAATGGAACGAAGAGCGGAATTCATTAAATGCAAAACTGCAAAACCTTACCACTGTAAATTCTAATATTGATTTTCTGCCTGTATCCTGTTTACCATCGGGTATGTTTCAATATGGTTTTGAAGGATGGAAAAAAGTTTCAATTGAAAGAGATGAGATTACAAAACTGGAAACTGAAGTAAAAGATTTTTTTGGACAACCTTTTTATGATGCAGCTGATGATGGTAATGAAGATGTATCAAGGATAGACTTTGAGTATTTGTTTGTTTCTATATTGAGAAACTGGTTTAAGCCTGAACTGGTCAATTCAAACTTTTGGTCATTTGACAGCGCCTCTGGTGAAGTTGCATCTGATGAAAGCAATTTGAATAACGGCCTTTTGCCTTCTTATATTGATAAGTTTGTTTTTATAAGAAGGGTATGTGTGTTTAACAAAACAGAAGAAACCAAACCCGTAATTGCTGAAACAAAAACTACTCCTAAAATATTTGTATTTAAAGATTTTACAAGGCTAAAGAAGATTGGCGAAATAAAGGCTGTTAAACCTATCGATGACAAACCAAATAAATTCTTGCTGATAAATTCTCAAAAAGTACAGAAGAAGCCTATTATAATGAAAAGCAAAGGTTCTTCTAAAACCACCTTGCTTTTTAATGGCGGTATGTTTTTACAGCCAACCATGCACAGTATAAAAAGTTTAACTTTTAAAGACAGGTCGGGGCCGGGGCCATTTATAAAAGGCAAATTTGTAAAACCTGTTGACCCGGGCCTGATAAAAAACATCGGGGTAGTAAAAGTTTTTCCTGTGGGTCCAAAACCAAATCCACAACCACCCAGAACCAACTTTAATTTAGAACTTATTCTTACCGATAATCTTGGCAATAATGCATCGGCAGTAAATGTAAAAGTGGAAGATGTGGATGATGGCACTTCTTATTTATCAGAAACAGGAAATGATGGTAAAGTATTTTTTCCAGCATTGGCAATTGGCGGTTATAAAATCATTATCCAGGGTGAAGAACTGTACGAAGACAATAGTTTGTTGGTGAATATTACTAACAACGATATTAGCCAGCCTCTTGTTCTTCAGCGCCGTGCAAACCCACGTTTTAGCATGTTTTTAATTGGTGCTATTAACTACCGGTTTCCAAAACTTCCTGATCCTTTGGATGGCTACACCTACTCCTGATTAGCATACTGCAGATTTTATATCCTGCGAAAAAAGTATTCGTATGCCTGGTTAACAAGCAATCAAAATATTATTCATCTTTTAAAATTTAACAACCATGGCAAAAGCAAAAAAAACAAAAGCGGCAACTGAAAGTAATTTTCAGTACTGCTCAATGATCAAAGTTCAGCCCCGCCAATTTTCCCGGGATGTAAGCGAAAGCAGGGAAAGGGCGATATTGGTGACAGGCCGAAAATGGCTCAACGGCACCGTTATTAAGTACTATTTTTTTAATGGCGGCAGTGATGGTTCACCTGCAACATGGAAAGGTACAGCCGCACAAATGAATACGGTGCGCCAGGCTTTCAAGGCATGGAAAGACCTTGGTATTGGGCTTTCGTTTCAGGAAATAACTGATAAGAATGAAGCTCATGTAAGGATTGGTTTTTTAATGGGAAATGGTTCCTGGTCTTATGTTGGCCGTGATGTAATTGATATATCAAAATCACCAAATGAAAGATCAATGAACTTTGGATGGGATATCAGCAATGATATAAATACTGCCATACATGAAATTGGTCACACTATAGGAATGCCGCATGAACATCAAAATCCTTTTGCAGGAATTGTATGGGATGATGAGGCGGTGTATGCAGCGCTTGCCAAACCACCCAACTCATGGGACAGAAATAAAACTTTTTTCAACATCATTCGCAAGCTCAATCCCAGTGAAGTAGAAGGTTCAACACATGATCCCAATTCTGTAATGCATTATCCTTTTGGAGCAGGTCTTATTAAAGAACCGGCAGCATTCCGAAATGGAATAAGGCCTGCCGGTGGTATATCTGCAAACGACAAAGCTTATGTAAAGCGTTTTTATCCTCCATTAACGGCGAGTGATTATATAGAGTTGAAGTTGTCTCAATCGCAGCCAATGCAAATACAGGCTGGTGGGCAAAAGAATTTCACCTTTACACCAGATCGTTCAGCAAAATATACGTTCGAAACATTTGGTAAAGCAGATACATTAATGGCAGTGTATGAAAAAAATGGTACTGAGGAAATATATCTTGCCGGCGATGATGACAGCGGCCTTGATGCTAACTCAAAGATTGAAATCAGGCTTATACAAGGCAGAAAATATATCATCCGGGTAAGATTATACTATGCTACAGCAGAAGGGAGTGTTGCGGTGATGGTGTATTAATATCAAAGCTGCCAGCTTTTAAAAGTTGGCAGCTTTAATTAAAATATTGAAAATGATAACAGAGATATTTGATGCAGCTAAAAAAATATTACTGCCGCTTATAGTTGGATTGATAACATATCCTTTAATACAGGTGTTGCAGTATAAAGGTATAGTTATTAAAGAATCAAAGCTTAATAGCAAAGGTTCATTAACGTATTACCTGGCTTCTACCAACGATATGCCTTACGAAGCAGTGATAATTACTTTCAGTATTAATGATACCCTGCAGTGCGTTAATGATAATCACCGGATGATATTTACTACTATTCCTGAAGATATAGGATGGACAAATTCTGCTACAAGAAAATATGGAGCTTATAGTAATGCCTACCGATCTGTTTATGTAGATCAAATTAAAAGAGGGGAATATGTTTTAAAAATCCCTCTTCTATTTAAAGATCTGTTTAACCAATCTTTTATTAATAACAAAACAGGTAATATCGTTTTTACGCAAAAGAGAACAGGCAGCAACATAGCTACCCCTTTTACAGATGTAAAAATATACAAATGGTATTTCTGGATTTTTTTTCATCCATGGTGGACTTCAATTATACTATCTTGTTTTTTTCTGTTTGTACAGCTAATTATTAACTATTTAAAAAATAAAAAGCATGAAAAAAATATTTTGCCTGATGCTTATCCTGGTGAATTACAACGCCAAGAGCCAGGAGTGTAGAATAAAGTTTGTAGTAAAAGATATGCAAACTAATAAACCTATTGGTTCGGCTATAATAGAAGAACACAATAGTGATATCGGTGTTACTGGTATTGATGGTGTTTATATTACAAGCAGCAGGGAAACGAACCTGTACAATTTTACAATAAAGAAGCCTGGATATGAAGTTTGGCAGGATTATGTGATTAATGCGGTACCTGATACTACCGAAACCACACCGCCGGTATATTTAAGCAGCCTTGATTATCTAAAGGCTCAAATGTATATTCATCTTGATAAGCCGGATGGTAATGCTGATAAAATAAATGAACTGTACATGAAGATCAACAAGGCGTATGAAAAGTTTGGAGATGAAAAAAGTAAGATGGAATTCAATAAAGAATTTCAGATTTACCGGCAAAAAAACCAGATTAAACCTACAACAGTAGAAGGGAAAATAACAGAGTTTTCAAGACCAGCGGTCAAAAGCAAAATTAACAGCACCACTGAGCAAAAGATTTTAAACCGGCAAGGTGTAAACTGATTACGGCTTAAATAAAAACCCCACTCTTTCAAGTGGGGTTTTCTTTATCATCAATAAATAAATCTTAATAACGGTAGTGTTCAGATTTAAACGGACCAAACTGCGGAATACCAAGATAAGCAGCCTGTTCAGTTGTAAGCTCATCCAGTTCCACACCAATTTTTGCAAGGTGAAGGCGGGCAACTTTTTCATCCAAATGCTTTGGAAGAACATAAACCTTATTCTCATATTTGCCGTGGTTTGTCCACAACTCAATTTGAGCAAGCGTTTGATTGCTGAATGAATTACTCATTACAAATGATGGGTGGCCGGTAGCGCAACCAAGATTTACCAAACGGCCTTCAGCAAGAATAATAATGTCTTTACCTTCTACATTATAAATATCAACCTGTGGTTTGATAGTATCTTTTGTGTGACCATAGTTTGTATTCAACCATGCCATATCAATTTCAATATCAAAGTGGCCGATGTTACAAACAATCGCTTTGTCTTTCATCAAACGGAAATGTTTTTAAGTAATCAAATCACGACAGCCAGAAGCAGTAACGATAATATCAGCTTCAGGAACAGCTTTGATCATTGGCTTCACTTCAAATCCATCCATGGCAGCTTGTAATGCACAGATAGGGTCAATTTCTGTAACGATAACACGGCAGCCAGCACCTTTTAAAGAAGCAGCTGAACCTTTACCAACATCGCCATAAGAACCAACAACAGCCACTTTACCAGCCATCATCACATCAGTAGCTCGACGGATAGCATCAACCAAAGATTCTTTACAACCGTATTTGTTATCAAATTTAGATTTAGTAACAGAGTCATTTACATTGATAGCAGGAATTGGCAAAGTGCCTTTTTCCATTCTCTCATATAAACGGTGCACACCAGTTGTAGTTTCTTCTGATAAACCTTTAATGTTAGTAATAAGCTCAGGATATTTATCAAAAACGATGTTGGTTAAATCACCGCCATCATCAAGGATCATATTTAATGGTTTGTCTGCACTGCCAAAAAACAAAGTTTGTTCAATACACCAATCAGCTTCTTCAATTGTTTGTCCTTTCCATGCATACACACCAATACCGGCAGCAGCAATAGCAGCAGCAGCCTGGTCTTGAGTAGAAAATATATTACAAGAGCTCCATTTAACTTCGGCACCTAAAGCAATCAAAGTTTCAATCAATACAGCAGTCTGAATAGTCATGTGAAGACAACCTGCAATCCTTGCACCTTTTAATGGTTGCTTAGGACCGAACTCTTCACGGATAGCCATTAAGCCTGGCATTTCTGCTTCAGCTAATTTTATTTCTTTACGGCCCCACTCAGCAAGGCTCATGTCGGCAACCTTATATTTAAGGTTGAAATCGATGGAGGAATTTGTGATAGTTGACATTTTATTTTTTTTTAGGATACAAATGTACAACGTACAGAATAATATTCTAAAGATTTATGTAAATTTGGGAGATAATAACGTTATTTAATTATTTACAGGACAAAATCCTTTTTGTACATGGCAAAAGCAGCTAAAACAGAACAATCAACTACCAGCACTATTGCATTGGATGCAAAAGATATTTCCATACTGGCTTTGCTGCAACAAAATGCAAGGATGACGGTAAAAGAGATTGCTGATAAAATTCACCTGAGTACCACACCGGTACATGAAAGAATAAAACGGCTTGAAGCAAATGGAGTGATAAAGCAATATGCCACACTTGTGGATCATACTAAAGTAAAGAAAGGCTTGATAGCTATTTGTTATGTGAGTTTAAAAGAACACAGCAAAACAGCCGGCACAAAATTTATTAAAGCCATTAATGCCATGACGGAAGTGATAGAGTGTTATAATATTTCCGGAGAGTTTGATTTTATGCTGAAAGTGGTTACAGAAGATATGAATGCTTATCACGACTTTCATGTAAACAAACTTAGCAATATTGAAAATATGGGACATGTGCAAAGTGTGTTTGTAATTGGCATTATAAAACAAACTCATCAATTGGTATACTAAATAATGCAATCACCACTTCAGCTCAAGTATATAATCATTCATATAAAATCCGTTGCCGATATCAATGTCTTCTTCAGAAATAATCCTGAAACCAATTTTTTGATAAAACTGTAACGCTTTGTTATAGCGGTTTACATTTAATTGTAAGGTTGTGGATGGCGCAATATCCTCTTTAATATAATTTAGTAATTGTTTACCAATGCCCTTGCCTTGCTGGTTGGGAAGTATGTAAATTTTGTGAAGATGATAAATGGGAGCCAGGTTCTCTTTTTTAGAGTATGATGCAAACGCTACAGGTTTATCATCATCGTAAGCAATAATGAATTGATGACCCTTTGCTATTTGCTTTTGTAATGATGAAGTACTGTAAATAAGCTCCATCATATAATCCACTTGCTGGGGTGTAATGATTTCGCTGTAAGTAAGTGGCCAGATGATGTTGGCTAAGTTTTTAATAACAGGCACTGCTTCTGTACCAACTTTTTTTACAACAATCATTAGTGTCTATTTGATTGTTATTTTTAAATCAGGGGCAAAAAAGCGATGGCCTTTGCCATCAGATACAATCACATCAAAGAAAAACAATTCTTCTCCTTTTTGTAGTTGCTCTTCAATGCTTGTTTTCCAAATGCCGGTAATGGGTGTTTCAGTAAACTGCTGGGCTACCAGGCTGGTGGTAGGTGTTACAGCACCTGTGGCTTCGTCTTCTTTTACAGCCAATCTTGTATATGCCAGTTGATAAGAACTTATTGCATAGCTATTATTTTTATCATCAACAATCCGTAAAGGGAGTGAAATAATTTGCTTGCCCACTTCGGCCGGGCAGGTAGCATTAAGCCCTGTAAATTTGGCTAAGTAAGTTTTTACTTTTGGCGGAATAAATTTTTTAACCGGGGTTGCAGCAGGCTTGGTGGTTGTAGCTTTGGGCTTTACCTGTGCCGTAGCTGCCAGTGATGAACATAAGAAAAATGCAAGTAATGCTTTCAACATATTGGGGTTTTGTGTACAACGAATGTAAGCCCCTTTTAGTATTGGAAAAAGTTAATAGTTAAATGTTCAATGCTGTCAAACTTTCTTCAATAGTTTTTATCCTTGCCTCTGCATCTTCTTTTTTCTTTTGCTCCAAGGCGATCACTTCGGGTTTTGCATTTTGCACAAAGCGTTCGTTGCTGAGCTTTTTTAATACGCTTTGCAAAAAGCCTTTTTGATGTTCAAGGTCTTTAAGCAAATCTGTTTTTAAGGCAGTGTTGTCTAATTGCTTTTCAGCTTCTATGTAAAATTTGTCTTTTTCCACAGCTACCACTATTGAGCCTGCTACCGGGGCATTTACATAAGCAACCGATTCTGCATTTACCTGTTTCAATAAAATATTTTCTATTGATTTGTAGCTATTTGCATCAGCTGTTTCAATATGAAGTTTGATAGCTTCTTTAGGCTTCAGTTGGTTCTTATTTCTTGCATCTCTGAGGTTGGATATTACGTTTTTAAGTAACTGGCCTTGCTGTAAAATATTTTTTTCAGCCGGTTTTAATGCACCATATTGTGTCACACACAAATCAACCTTTTGTTCTCTTAAGTGATGATAAATTTCTTCTGTAATGAATGGTATGAAGGGATGCAGCAACTGCATCAGTTCTTCAAAAAACGAAACCGTTTTGTTATACACTGCCGCATCAATCGGCTGTTCAAATCCTGGCTTTACCCATTCTAAATACCAACTGCAGAAATCATCCCAGATCAATGAGTAAACTGTTTTTAATGCTTCGCTAAGGCGGAATTGTTTCATCAAGCCATCCACTTCTTCTTTTACTTCATTCAACCTGTTTTCAAACCAATGTAAGGCAAAATCGTTTCTCGTTTCTCGTTTGCCATCGCTGCTTTGCTGACGTTCCTCCCACATCTTTACTAGCTTCAGTGCATTCCACAGTTTATTATTAAAATTCCGTCCCTGCTCCAGGCTGCTTTCATCAAACAGCAGGTCGTTGCCAGCAGGCGAAGCAATCATAATACCAAAACGTACCGCATCAGCACCATAAGTATCAATCAATCCTAATAAGTCTGGAGAATTGCCCAGTTGCTTACTCATCTTTCTTCCTTGCTTATCTCTCACCATCCCGGTAAAATACACATCCTTAAATGGCTGCTTGTTTTCATACTCATATCCAGCCATTATCATTCTTGCCACCCAAAAGAAAATGATATCCTGTCCTGTAACCAATGTGGTAGAAGGGTAGTAGTAGTCAGCTTCTTTATTGCCGGGGTTGCTAATACCTTTAAATACTTCCATTGGCCATAGCCAGGACGAAAACCATGTATCAAGTACGTCTTCATCCTGTGTAAGTTGCCCGTTGCCTGTTGGCCGTTGGCCGTATTTGTATTCGTATTGTAAAATTGCTTCTTCCTTAGTGGCAGCTACAACATAGTTTGCTTCTGCATCATACCATGCAGGTATTCTCTGTCCCCACCATAGCTGACGGCTTATGCACCAGTCTTTAATATTTTCGAGCCAATGCTTGTAAGTATTTTTTGTTTTAGCAGGATGAAAAGTAATATTATCATTCATTACCGATTCAAGCACTTGTGGGTTTTTTTTCAAAAACTGCTTCATGTCAATAAACCACTGCATCGACAGTTTATTCTCAATCACAGCGCCGGTTCTTTCGCTGGTGCCCACTTGTCCTTTGTAATCTTCTATTTTTTCTATTTGCCCAAGTGCTGTAATGTCTTCTGCAATCTTTTTTCTTAAAGTAAACCTGTCAATTCCGATATAGCTTTTTACCAGTTCCGATGGATTGTCTTCAAGTAATTCTTCGGTAGTAAATTTTCCTGCCTGGTCAAGTGTATCAATTGATTTAAGATTGTGCTTTGCCCCCAGCATATTATCATTTTTATCATGCGCCGGGGTAATTTTTAATGCACCTGTTCCAAATTCAGCCGTTACATATTCATCAGCAATTACAGGTATCTTTCTGTTGATGATGGGCACAATTACTTCTTTGCCAATAAAATTTTTATAGCGTTCATCTTCTGGATTTACACAAATAGCCACATCGCCTAAAATGGTTTCAGGCCTTGTGGTGGCTACGGTTATTTTTCCTGAACCATCAGCGAACGGATAGCTTACATAATATAATTTGCTGTCGATATCTTTAAAAATTACTTCCTCATCGCTCAATGCAGTAAGGCTTACAGGATCCCAGTTCACCATACGTTTACCACGATAGATAAGCCCTTTATTATATAAATCGGTAAAAACCTTTACAACACTCTTGTAATAGTCATCATCCATTGTGAATGACGTACGGTTCCAGTCGAGGCTACAGCCAAGTTTTTTTAACTGCTGCAAAATGATGCCGCCATATTTTTCTTTCCATTCCCATGCATATTGCAAAAACTCTTCTCTTGATAAAGATGATTTGGCAATACCCCTTTCCCTGAGCATGGCCACCACTTTTGCTTCAGTAGCAATAGAAGCATGATCTGTACCCGGAACCCAGCAGGCATTTTTTCCCTGCATTCTTGCACGGCGGATGAGTATATCCTGTATAGTATTATTAAGACAATGCCCCATGTGCAGCACACCAGTTACATTTGGTGGCGGAATTACGATTGTATAGGGTTCTTTTTCATCAGGGGTGCTGTTAAAATACCCTTTGTCCAGCCAGTGCTGGTACCATTTGGCATCTGTTTCGGCGGGAAGATAGTTTTTGCTCAGTTCCATTTATTCGTTTCTGCTTTACTTATTTGAGTGTGCAAATGTACTATTGCAGTTGTAAAAAAAGCCCGTTGTTTTAACCAACGGGCAGAATTGATTTTTTTGACAGATACTTATTCCTGTACCAGCATATTGCCAATTACCCTGAATTTTTTTCCTGCAACCACCGTTATCCTTGCACCGGGTGCTACAACTTGCTTCGTATTTAATATACACTCACCGCCTGGTAAAGGGTCAATAATTATTTCTGCACAATGAAGTACATGTACAGGGGGTATTTTCCCATTTTCCCAATTTGCTGTAATATTCCAATTGCCGTTTCCAGTAAATCGGTAAACGGGCTCTAGTTTTACCAATGTTATTGGCTCACTGCTCACTTCAGTTTCTGCTATCCGGGATAATAGCATATATGGTCTTACGGATGAAGAAATCCCATTTACGCTATCGCAGGGAGAAACTACGTTAAAATCTCGTTGGTATCTTGAACTGGATACAAATGGAGTTGTAAAAGTTCTTGTTTGATAGCTGCTATCGCCAAATACATCGCTGCTAAAGCAAATGTCTATTAATAAATTACTTACTCCATCCCAATTTAACGGGGAAGAAAAATTATGATAATTAATACTATTTACAGTGGGAGTATAATCAAATGGACCAAAAACTGTGCTTAAGCCAGGAGTTAGCATAGTATTGCTAAGGGCTACATTGGCTACTTGTGCTATTCTTATGGTATATTCTTTAAGAATATTTGGGTAGCCTACAGTATTTCCTGTAACAAAACCAAGCCTGTTAAAAGTGCCAGCAGAAAAGCCGAGTGCAAATAATTCAGATGCCCGTACTAAATATTGCTGATGCCCATTGCCATAATATGTTGGATATGCGGCACCATTGGTGCTGTTAATTGAATTAAAAGCGCCTTCTGTACCAATCTTTGCATCTATTCCGCATCCCGGCATTGCAGTAATTGTGCAGGTAATTTGTTGTCCATTTTGCAACAGTGCACTAGTAAATTCTGGAGAATTAGAACCTGTATTAACTCCATCTACTTTCCATTGATAAACCGGATTATAAGCTACAATAGCATCAGCATTAAAGGTAACGGTATCGCCAACACAAAATGGATTATACCCTTTTGTTTGGGTAACTATTGCATCAAAGCTATTAACCGGTGGTACTAAAATAGAAATACTATCCGACGGAAGCACTTGTCCTGCAAAGCAACTAATGCTGGTGGCAAGTGCACATGAAACAACTTGCCCATTAGCAGAGGCAATTAACGTAAATGTATCTTTATTGCTTCCTACAGTTACATCATCTACTTTCCATTGGTAGGTTGGCGTATTGCCTCCATCAACAGGTGTAGCTTTAAAAGTAATTTTATTGCCAGGGCATGATGGTAAGCTGCCACTGATGATAGCTATAGAGACCTCAGGCTTGGTTTCAGAGGGTAAAAAAGAAACTCTGAAAGGCTGAGAAGTACCGCATGCAGTAGATACCATGTAAGACCCTGTATCGCTTACAATAATAGAACGGGTTGTTTCGCCTGTTGACCATAAATAGCTTGGTGCAACATTAGCAGTGAGGGTTATATTATCTCCATTACCGCACAAGTAAGGGCTGCTGGAAGATATAGTTGGAGTACCCGACTGCCTTGTTAAAGTAATTGGCACCACAGCTACATTATTTGTTTCGTCACTTTCTAAAAATATATTGTTGGGGTCTGTAATAGAAACAATATAGTAATTGCCATTGCAAACATTATCCAGCAATATTGGCTCATTAAGACCAGTGCTGTAAATATCATATTTGCCAGGGAAAATACCCTGGTTTAAGCCGCAACCGCTCTGAAAGCCAAAACCGTAATTTGGAAAGCTTGTAAGAGGATTGCCAATATTATCTACACATATACCAGGCCTGTTGGGGCAACTTGCCAGATTGATAAGGCAATAACTTTGTTTTACGCTGGTGCCTACAATAGGCCAGTTGCGTGGGTCGGGGTCGCTTGTAGCTGTACGTAAGCTGAAGTCCGCCCAATGGTCAACATGCAGGTGTCCATGCTCTGGGTGGAATGTCATCAAGCCTGCGTCTCTGTCAACAAATCCCAATGTATCAGTACCAGGCAATTTTCTATAAATGCGTTGCCTGATAATATGGGTAAGGTTTTGACCAGTGGGGCAGGGTACGCCGCAAGGTTGCGGCACGCCATTGCAAAAGCAGGAGTCGATACCAAATATTTCAAGAGGACCGTAGCCAATATTAGGTGTAGAGTTGCCCACTTCAATTTTGCCCAGCGATTCTACCATGCTGGTTTGTATTTCTAATGCGGAGGCTGTCATGTCTGGCAGTAGTTCGCAACCCGATGCGCCACCTGGGCATACCAGCCCAGCTTTTACAAATGGGCCTTGCGGCCCAAGGTTATTCCCACCCATACCATTGCCTTGCGGCGGGTCGTTGCTAAATGTGATGCTGGCAAAGCGCAATGAACCAGTGTCTGGGGTATTGTCAAATGTAACAATCAACCAATCTCCATTGGGGTTAATGCCGCTATTGAAGTTACCCAGATTACCTGTTGGTAAGAAAGTTCCGGTATAGGGCGGTGTACCAGCTTGCCAGGGCACTCCATCCATACCTACGCAGGTGCCAATAAAATCTTCACCAATTGCGCCCTGGCCTTCTACTAATATTACTGAGTTGCCGTTAGGGGCAACAAGTATCATGTTAAGATTTGTTTTGTTTGAATGCCTTGCTTCAAAGCATACTTTTGATAACCCAAAATTAAGATCGATACTGGTTGGCAAGCCTGATACAGGGATGTGCAGAGTGTCCATCGTATTAGATAGAATGGGCGAATACCCACTCCACGAAAATGTTTGTGCTTGGGAAAATAAACAACCAAGCAGAAAGGCAACAGTAAAAAATTTCTTCATCTGGATAAAAAAGTTTTGGTATCAGGCAAAATAAAAAAAGTCAGTTTGCAGAGTGTGGCGGATTATAGTGTATAAAGTAAAGGAAATTTTTTATACAGTCAGTTCATTTTAGGAGAAGAAGACTGTTTTTGGGAGATATTTGTTGCCTGTGATTTTAAATAAAACCGGCTATCTTATGAATTTAATTCAATACTTCGTACAAAATGGTTTCGCCGGATTTATTTTTTAGCGTTACCGGCCCTATTTTTTTGCAATTAAAAGATTGCTTTACTTTTTCGTAGCAGTTTTCAGAAATTACCACCTGACTGTTGCCGGCAGCGCTTTGCAGGCGTTGGGCTGTATTTACTGTATCACCAATAACGGTATAGTCGAGCCGCTTTAGTGTGGCAGAGCCAATGTTGCCTGATATCATTTCGCCGCTATTGATACCAATTGAAACTTTCGGTAAAAAGCCATGTTCGGCGGGCAGGGCATCAATGCTGTTGCGTATAGCAAGGCATGCCTCTATCGCCCTGTCTAAATGATACTTGCCTTTAAACACTGCCATTACACAATCGCCAATAAATTTATCTACCGTACCATTTTGTGCAATAATTTCTTTTACCATAACATCAAAATAGGTATTTAACATTTTCACCACCACATCAGGGTTTTCTTTTTCGCTGATGGCAGTAAAGCTGCAGATGTCAATAAATGCCACGGTACCTTCCACTGTTTCATTTTCAAGCAGCGACTGTTCATACTCACGGGTGCCCATAAAGTGCAGCACATTTTCATCCACATACATCTTTAAGATGTTGTTTTCTTTAATGGCCTGCAGCGTTCGCTTTAGCTGTTCTACATGCTTAATTGTCTTTTGAACAGTAAGGTCGAGGTCTTCAAAGTTTACAGGCTTGGTTACAAAGTCAAAAGCGCCACGGTTCATGGCAGTGCGTATGTTTTCCATATCGCCATACGCTGATACGATTACTGTTTTTGTAAGTGGGGCTTCATCATTTAATTTTGATAAGAGTGTAAGGCCGTCCATCTCGGGCATATTAATATCACTCAGCACCACTTCTATATCCGGGTGCTGGTGTATTTTTTCCAGGGCTTCTTTACCATTAATAGCAAATACAAAATCGTATTGCTGCTCTCTAATCTTTTGCCTGAATTTTTGCCGGATAAGTGTTTCCAAATCGGCTTCATCATCAGCCACTAAAATCTTGGTCATGCGGTAATAGTTTTCAATTTTTCTTTCAGTTCGGTAAAGTCAACAGGCTTGGTCAAAAAATCATCTGCACCCAATTTCATTGCCTGTTGGTAATTATCATTATCGCCATAAGCCGTTATCATCATCACCACAGGCGGGGGAGTAGAGTATTTTTGCTTGATATGCTGCAGCAATTGCAGGCCACTCATGCCGGGCATATTAATATCGCTTAGTATCAGCACCGCTTCATGGTCATGGCTTTTCATGTATTCAAGTGCTTCTTCGCCGCTGTTGGCAAAAGCAAACTCCATTTCGCTGCTCTTTATTTCTTTTCGAAAGCGTTGTTCAAAAAGTGTTTTTACATCTGTTTCGTCGTCAACTACTAAAATTTTCATTAGTCATTTTTATGATGGTAAGATAATAATAAATGTGGTTCCTTCATTTTCCTTTGTTTCCACTTTTAGTTCTCCGCTATGTCCTTTGGTAATAATATCATAACTCAGGCTCAATCCCAGGCCTGTGCCTTCTCCTGTTGGTTTTGTGGTAAAAAACGGTTGAAATATTTTATCAATAATGTTTTGAGGTATGCCTTTGCCATTATCTTTTACTGAGATAATAACTTTTCTGCTTTCCTTTTTTGTTGATACTGTAACGGTGGGTTCATATCCTTCAATTCCCAATTTTCGTTTTTCGCTTACAGCATAAAAAGCGTTGTTGATCAAATTCAATATAACCCTGCCAATTTCCTGCGGCATCACATTTATTTTTTCAATGCTGTAATCAAGTGATGTTTCAAACTTTGCATTAAACGACTTGTCTTTTGCCCTGAGGCCATGGTAAGAGAGGCGGAGGTATTCATCACACAAAGCATTAATGTCAGTCATTTCTTTTTGTCCGCTGCTGCTGCGGCTGTGCTGAAGCATTCCTTTGACAATTCCATCAGCTCTTTTTCCGTGGTGGTTTATCTTTTCTAAATTCTGAATTAAATCGTTGGCGATTTGTTTCGCATCTTCTGTGTTGCCTTTCTCAAGTTCGTCTTTCATTTCTTCCAGCAGTTCTTTGCTTACCTCACTAAAGTTGTTTACAAAGTTCAATGGGTTTTGAATTTCATGTGCAATACCGGCTGTAAGTTCACCAAGGCTGGCCATTTTTTCTGCCTGTACCAATTGTGCCTGTGTCGATTTTAATTTGGCATAAGCTCTTTCGATCTTTCTGTTAGCCTTGTGCTTTTGCCTGTTGTTCCAAAAAAGAAAAATCGCCAGTAATAGAAAAACGCCTGAAATGGAATACTGTAAATTTCTTGTTCTTCTAAGTTGTGCTTCTTTTTTATCACTTTCTGCCTGCGCTATTGCTTGCTTTTTTTCAGACTCATACTGCATTTTATGCATCATGGATTGCATGGAAGATTCCTGGTTAATTACACTGTCCCTATAAATGATATAGGTTTTATAATTTTTATATGCTTGTGTAAAATCACCCCGGGCACTGTCAATTTCCACTCTTGCATAATAGCTCTTTTCAAAATTATCCACAGTGCCCAGTTCACGGGCCATTTGCATACTCAACTGTGCATATTTTTCTGCAGAGTCAGTTTGGTGTAGTTTTATGAACATGGAGGCAGCAAAAGCATAATAGTAGCCAAGCCCGCCTTTATCATTGGATTCTTTTGCAAATGCGATGCTTTGCTGGTAGTTTGTGAGGGCTTCTTTGTAAAAACCTGTTGCCACTGCTTCATTTTCTGCTGTTGTTGCTTTTCTCTTATAAATATCACCAATACCCCAGGATGTAATGGCGGCACTGCCTTTCATGCCACCTTTTATAAAAAAAGATATGGCTGTTTGGTATTTTTTCAGCGCTTCTTCATAGTTGCCTTGTTTAAGATTTACATCCCCAATGTTATTATTAGCGTAAGCAATACCATTTTTGTTATCAGTGCGTTCGCTTTTTTTTAGTGCCGAATCAAAATTGGTCATAGCTTCAGCAATATTATCCTGTTTATAAAATATTAGCCCGATATGGCGGTATAGGTTTGCCATCAGTTCCTCATTGCCCAGTTCTTCCAGTAGCCTCAGCGAAGAGTAATAATGTTTAAGCGCTTCTGGGTAATTAATAAGATTATAATCGTAGGTGTAACCAATAAGCATATGGGCTCTCGAAGCCAGTTTCTTGTTGCCTGTTTTTTCAAATATCTCCAGGCTGTTGAGCAGGTTTTTTAAAGCTTCATTGTTGTCGGGTTGATTTCTGTAAAGATTACCCATGGCGAGGAAACACTTGCCAATGCCTTCTTTGTCTTTCAATGATTCAAATATTCTCAAACCTTTATTTATTTGTTCTATAGCTTCTTTAAGGCCATCAGGGCCTGCGTAGTTACGATAGGAGTTGGCTTCCCCCATCTTTACCAGTGATTCAGCTTCTCCCTTTTTGTATTTAAGTTTAGTGGAAATTGCAAGGGCTTCTTCTGCCGCCGATAGTGCAGCTTTACGATCTTCTGATCTTAAAAATTCAAAATTCAGTTCATTTAGCAGATTTATTTTTTGTACTCCATCCTGCTGTTGTTGTACCAGCTTTTTTAGTGAATCCACTATCCTGTTTTGTGCAGGTAATACAAAAGAGATAAGCAGGAAAATGATTGCCAGTGAGCTATTATAAAAAAGTTTTTTCATTTTATCAGGAATAATCACTGCTGGTTAGGTAAAATGAACCTGTTATATGTATTCGTCATAAGCTTGTTCCTAGTTCAAGAAAATATTCCTGAATTCATATTGAAGATGTTCTTGAATTTTTTTTGGCGATTTAACTCATGCGTTAAAGTTAAACATGCAATTCGAAAACCCTGTAAAAATTAAATGAAGGAATTATATTTGATTTATAAAAACTAATTTTTATATTTGGTTATATAATTGTTTGTCCCTGATAATTATATAATCTCCCTCCCTCTATAATATTGATGTTTACTTAATGTAGTGTTCTTACAAAACAATGCATTTGTCCATTGCTTGCTAAATTTATTTTATAAACTTCAAAAAACTAACAAGATGAAAAATTTCAGCATTAAAGATCTGCTTATTACAATTGCCCCAAGCGATAATCGCTTTGAGATCAACAACGATTGTGGTGGCCCAAGTAGCCCTACTGGCCCATGCTCAGGCCCGAGCAGTCCCACTGGGCCATGCTCAGGTCCTAGCAGTCCTACTGGTCCGTGTTCAGGTCCAAGCAGCCCCACTGGGCCATGTTCAGGCCCAAGCAAGCCAACTGGCCCGGCATGTTCAGGCCCAAGCAGCCCTACAGGTCCTGCACCATGCAAAGCACCAAGTAGCCCTACAGGCCCTGCAAGCAGGGAGCTTTTTGATGTGACTGCTACAGCAGCGCTAATCAATTTAAAGAAAACATTAGAAGAAATGCAGGCAAAGAAACAGTCTGAAAAAGCTGCTTGAGTTTTTATAACAATAGTTATTTAATCCTTTCATTCATCATATAACTTACATGATGTGAAGACCCGTTTGTTGATAAATGAAGAATTCAGGCCAGGGTCATTGTATAAATTAGCAGAGTGGAACAATACAAATGAATTTGTGAAAAAACTGCTTACAGATTTACACAATGACCCTGGCCTTTATGGTGTTTTTATACCTCAAAAAAATCTGCCCGGGCTTACAGTAAAGGTGGCTGAAAAAGAAATTGCCATGCTTTATTTTCACCTGCAGCATTCCGAAAGGCTGCCACATTATTTTATTTCATCTAATACAGAAAAGAAAAATGAAACGCTGGCCCGGTTGGTGCTGGATGGTATTTTAGAAATTAAGTGGAAGGGGAAATTTGTATGTAATACAGAAGCTACATCTGCAGTATTGGGAGATTATGTGTTTGATGACACCGCTATTCCTTCCTTTCTTTCTTCAGTTTCAATAGAAGCAATACATTATGTATGGCAATTGCCGCAACAGGATTTGAAATCGCTTGCGGCTAGATTATATTCTTACAATACGCTTCCCTGGGATGCAGCTATGCATGATGATTTTTCTGCAAAACATACAGTAAAGGAATTTTTATTTGGCAAAAATGATGCAGTGCTTGAAAAATATCTTGATAAAGACTGGGTTCCTGTTTCTTCTTCTGCAAATGCAGGCTGGCTTTCATGGGCAAGGCCGGCTAAATACAATAGTTATTTTACGCAAACTCATAAGTTATTTATCAGCCCACTCATTGATGATATGCCTGCTGCAGTTGCAAAAGCAATTCCGGTTATTAATGCATCGGATGCAATTAATTTTAAAACAGGTAGTCATATTAACGGTTTACTGCGGCCTGATAAAATGGTGGTTTATTTTACAGGTGAAGAACCTTTGCTACGAACGGCGGCATTACTTGAAAAAGAATTGCAGGGTTGCAGAGTGCAGGGTGTGCCATTCAGTTTGCAATTAGATAGTGAAGGTTTGCTGTCTTATGGTGTAGATCCACCTGCAGAAGAAGTGCTTGATGCTATTGAAGGAGGCAGCTGGCGTACAACTATAACAGATAAGCTTGCCGTGGCTATTCTGCATACCAAACGAGAGAGGTTGAGTTGGCAAGATTCGTTTGCTTTCATTAAAGCGTTTTTAATATCAGATGGTATTGATCCCAACAGGTGGGTGATTTTTAATTAATTTCTTCAACAGGCAATGGAAGAACAGGATACACTTTTTGTATTAGCCACTGGTGTGGAATTTATTTCGGCAGATGAAGTGGGCGAAAAAACAAAGCAACGCATCAATATCGAAAATGATGACGTGGTGATTAGTTGTGCTGGTAGCAGGCTGGGCAGTAAAATAATAAGCCAGGAGTTTTCATTGCTGATGAAAGAATTTAAGCAGCCACAATCATTAGCCGCAGCAATATTTAATTATTCATGTTCTGGTAATAAAAATGCACCCGAAGTGGCTGAACAAGTTTTTGAACTTCTTTTATCCATGCAGTATGCCGGTTTTCTTATACCAGCAAAAAGTAAGAAAGATGTACATAAAGACAAATTACAGCCCGGAGGTTTGTTTCGTGGCTATACAGTGCTCGAAAAAATATATGGATATGATGATACACAAGTGTACAAAGTAAAAGATGCAACTGAAAAGATGTATGCACTTAAGTTGCTTATTGAACATACCAGTCAGCATGTGGTAAATATGTTTCACAATGAAGTAAACGTATTGCATAAACTGGATGGAACTATTAATCCAAAGCTCAAAGAACAGGGCGAAGAGGATAAAATCCCTTTTTTAATAACTGCCTGGTGCAATGGCGAACCCTGTACCACTGCCTGTGGGTATTACAGGAATGTAAACAGCAGGAGCAATGCGCTAAAACTGCTGGATATTTCTATTGCTTTAGCAAAGGCATTTGATCATTTGCACCAGCAGGGAGTTATTCATGGCGATATACAGGGCCCCAATATTTTAATTTCAGATAAAGACCAGGTAAAAATTATTGACTATGGCTATGCGGTGCTGCAAGGCGATGAAGAAAAGATGATAAGAGGAGGTAATGGCTTTTTTTTTGAACCGGAATTTTCTACTGCATTGCTGGCTGGCAAACCTGTGCCGGCTGTAACAGTTAAGGCAGAACAATATTCCCTGGCTGTATTGTTATATCAAATTATTACTGGTCATAGCTATCTCGATTTTACGTTTGAAAAAAATGCAGTGCATGAGCAAATAAAAAATGAAAGGCCTGTTTCTTTAAAGGAGCTTGACCTTCCTTATCCATCATCGCTTGATGCTGTGCTTGCAAAAGCTCTGTCAAAAAAACCTGAAGACCGCTTTGATTCTGTACATGCGTTGGCAGAAGCGTTGCAACTGGTAAGAAATGAGATGCAGGACAGTTATAATTTTTTTATTAAGGCAGATACTAATAATGAAGAGAATTTCACCAGTTATCTCATCCATAAATTCGGGTGGGATTCTCCTTTTATTGAAACTGGATTAGCAAAGGCTCCAACCCGTTCTGTTAACTATGGTGCCGCAGGTATTGCTTACATGTTTTACAGGATTGCTTGTATCAGGCAGGATGTCAATTTTATCAACCTTGCAGATACATGGTCGGGCTTTGCATTGCAATATGAAAATGATTTTAATAAAAGTTTTTATTCAGAAAAGCTTGGCCTTAATGAAAAGAAACTTGGCCGCCAGTCACTGTATCATTCGCCTGCTGGCGTTCACCTGGTGCAGGCGCTTATCAGCTATGCTAAAAATGACTATGATACAGTTGCAAAAAATGTTTATGCCTTTGCAGCAGCAGCGCAACATAATACGCAACTGGATATTACAATGGGAAAGGCAGGTGTGTTGCTTGGCTGTTCATTACTTTACAGGGAACTAAAAAATACAGGGCTTTATTTGGAATGTATAAAAAAGCTGGCTGCTGAAACATTAGAAGAAATATGGCAGGCTATAGATAAAGAACCGCCGATGGCTGCTGCAAATACAATAAAATATTTTGGTATTGCACATGGATGGGGTGGATTGTTGTATGCCACACTCCATTGGTGCTGCAATAGTGGTTGTGTATTGCCGGCACATTTTTATAACCGGGTAAATGAGTTGATGGCCTGTATGATAAAAAAGGATGATACTATTTTCTGGCCGGTTTCGCATGATAACAAAAGCGTATGGCCTGGATGGTGTAATGGTAATGCTGGGCATATTTTTTTATTAATCCAACTTTACAAATACAGTAAGGATAAAACTTTTTTGCAAACAGCCGAAACGGCTTTAAACAGTATTGCAAATTTACAGCACCGTACCAATAATCTTTGTTGTGGTCTTAGTGGCATCACTTACGCTGCGTTGGCACTTTATAATATCACTGGCAATAAAAAATATATTAACGACACACAAAATTTTAAGCAGGCTATTTTTAAAAACATTGCACCACCAGTTGATGATAACAATAGCCTGTATAAAGGCGAAGTAGGCGCAGGGTTATTATTTTGTGAATCAGCTGTGCCATGTAGTGCAAAAATGCCCTTATTTGAATAGGGTATTAGTTACATTGGCAATTCAATAGTAAAAATACTTCCTTCTCCTTCCTTAGTCTGCAATTTCAATTCTCCGCCATGCCCTTTGGTGATAATATCGTAACTCAAACTCAACCCTAATCCTGTTCCCTGTCCGGTAGGCTTGGTGGTAAAAAAAGGCTGGAAGATTTTTTCTTTAATGGCCGCTGGTATCCCGTTGCCATTATCAGCAACAGTAATTAATATCTTGTTGTTTTCTTTTTTTGTTGAAACAGATACCATTGGCTCATATCTCTCATTTCCGGTTTTCTTTTTTTCATTCACAACATAAAAAGCGTTGTTGATCAAATTCAATATAACCCTGCCAATTTCCTGCGGCATCACATTTATTTTTTCAATGCTGTAATCAAGTGATGTTTCAAACTTTGCATTAAA
>CAZBTD010000010.1:0-12125 GCA_964494815.1 uncultured Ferruginibacter sp.
AGTTTTGGGTACCCTGAATGAAAAATAATTCTAAGGCGTTAAATTAAATTCCAGTATCGAAATAAAATAATCGGTATAGTAACTGTTAGAAGGGTAGTACTCAACAATCTTTGCTGTATCGCCGGCTTTTAACCAAATGGGAAAATAAACATTCCTGGAACTGGTGGAACTATAAACGTATATGTCAAAAACTTTTATGCCATTCACTACAAGGTAAACTGGGTAGCTTGCATAGCCATAAGCAGCGGAGGCAGATTCAATTTTCCATACTTTACCGGTTGGCACTGTCCAGGCAGCAGAGGAATCTCCGCCTGCATTGTTCGCATTTACAAGGTGGCCGCTGTAAGTGAGTACCTGGCTAAACTGCAGGTTGTTTTGTGCATGCAGTGCAAGAGAACAAAGTACCGATAGCAGTAAGATGCAAATATTTTTTTTCATGATTGGTTTGTTTTATAAAATTTTTGACTGGCACAAATTAATCAAATCGATTTTGTCTTCAACCTGGCAGTTGATACACAAATCAACCTGCATAGTAACCACACTGGCAAATCAAATAATAATTTTGCAGGCAATAGTAAAAAAATATTCAGAGTTTGCAGAATGTTTTTCATACCGCTCTTTCAGGCATATCGATTTTCACAAAGCAGTATAGGATATTAATTGCATTGCCTGCTCATTTGCATTTTTAACGCAACAATAAAACTGTTCCTTTTAACGAAACCGGTTTTTTATCAGCATCAATATAGCTGAGCGTCCAAACATATGCACCAGGAAATTGCGGCTCACCATGTACAGTGCCATCCCATTTGGCAAGCCAGTTATTAGTATGATATACTAGCATGCCCTGCCTGTTAAATACCTTAAAGGATAAATTAGTGGCCTTATATGCATTTACCGGATACAGGTAATCATTCAATCCATCACCATTGGGAGAAAATGCAGATGGCACAGCGATATAACAGTTGTTTACCGATTTAATAACCGTGTTTATTGTTTGCACACAACCTGCTGTATCAGTTACAGTAAGCGACACAGGATATTGCATACCATCAGCAACGGGATAGCGCTGCACAGGAGGTGTTTGCAAAATACTGGTGTTGCCATTGCCAAAGCTCCATTGCCATTTTACTACAGTGCCATGGCTGGTATCTTTAAAAAATACATTCTCTCCCGGGCAAGCCACTGCCGGAGCATCAATAGCAATTTTTAAAAAACTGTTTTTTAACTGTACCGGTATATCGCCGGATGCGGAACAGCCATTATTATCTTTTATGGTCACTTTATATACAGTAGTTTGCGCAGGAGAAGCCACCGGGTTTCTAACAGTAGTGCTGGATAGCCCGGCTGCAGGCACCCATAAATAAGAAGTGCCATCCGTTGCAGACTCAAGGTGCACTGTATCGCCATAGCAAATTATTTTCGCCTTCAATAAAGAAGTATCAAGGTTGGGCCCAATTATTTTTACAAATTCACTATCAACAATTTTGCAGCCACCAAAAGTTGTCATTTCGCTGTAATACCATCCGCTGTCGGCACGGCTTGGGCTGTACCGGTGTGGCCTGGGAGAGTTATCATAAAAACCATTGGGCCCATAAGTTTGGTAGGTGGCGCCACCATCCACCAGCAGTTTCAAATCTCCATCAGTACACACAGGTGAATTAGTAGAGAAAGTAAAATTGGTGGGCAATCCATCCACTTCCACTTTCATAATATTAGAAACATTGCTGCAATGCTTGTTACCAATATCAGCAGCCTCAGATACCCTCAGCCGCATCCAGAATGTATCAGGAATAGAAAAGAGGTGTGAGATATCTTTGTTGGTTTCAGCAGCAATATCAGCCCATGTATATCCACCATCAAGACTCTGCTGCCATTGATAAGCAGGATTATTGTATTGCTGCAAAATATAGTTGCGTGTGCCAAGGTCTAAAAAACCATCTTCAATATTACTTGTCATTTCTACCGGCACATTGCCTGTAAAGCAACTGCCTGTAACCCAGCCGCCGGGATATTTTAATGATGATATCCTAATGTTGGGGCCAATGGGCATTAGAATAATATTATCTATCTCAAACGTGGTGGTACACAAATAATAAGCATTGGAAGGGTTAGTAATAATTTTTACCACCACATCCGTAATGCCAGCAGGCAATACAAATGATCCTCCATAAAACGGCACTGGTGGCGGCCTTAGCCGGTCATAATATCCAAAGTACCAGGAAAAATTATCTTCTGCAGTAGAGCCAGCCACCTTACCTGTTTGAAAGCTTGCAATGGGTAAGCCATCAAGTGTTTCCACACTCATGGTAAAGTTGGGTTGAAGGCAGGTGGCAGGAATGATATTATTAATGCCAGCCCAAAATAAATACCGGGTGTTGCTGCAGATATTACGCACAGTGTCTTTATAAACAATCCTGGGAACAAAAGTGGCGCTGTAGCTGGCAAGCATTTTAAAACCATGAGGGGCATGATTAATTTCTGCATAGCCAATGTAAATATGCCCAGCGTCGTTGTTTGATTCAGTAACAGTGTAGTAGCCAGGCTGAGGTAGTGGATTAGTGGTATATGTAAAATCAGTTTTTTCTGCTGGCAACTGGTAGTTTGCTGAGAGAAAAGTTTCATTTACAGTTGAACTCCACGGAATGGTAATAGGAAGCTGGGCATGTACCAAGCCGCAGCAGCATATTATCATAATGAGAACGAAATACTTCATCCGGAATAAAATATTTTGCAACCAAGCAGTAATATATAAAGATACAGTGCGTACAGATAACGTTGCATCAGTGAGTGAGCATTTTCTTCCATTACTAATAGTATGTAAAGGCGGGATTTACTAATTAAGGCAACCATCATTTACTTTCATACCTGTTGCCACAAGCTTAGTCACATCAATGAAATTTTTTCAGTTCTCCTGAAAAAATTACAAACCTGTTTGTCAATTTTTCACAAAAAAAGCAGTGGCATTTTGTTTGACTTTGTTTGAAAAATCTTTTTTATTAATAACCAAAATTTAAAAGGAGGTTTTTATGACAAACAGTATTATCAAAAAAACAAATGGCACGTCTAATTTGCCAACAAGGCCTGTTACCGGCTTAATTGACCAGTTGTTTCAAAACAACCTGAACCGTTTTTTCAATGATGATTTCTGGGGCTTTAATGGCATAGAGCACCAGGCAACTGTTCCCGTAAACCTGAAGGAAACTGACAAAGCTTTTGAAATGCAGTTGGTGGCACCCGGGCTTAAGAAAGAAGATTTTAAATTGAATGTTACCAACGAACTGCTCACTGTATCTTTTGAGCAAAAAGAAGAGCAGGAACAGGAAAGCAAAAATGATGGCTGGCTGCGTAAAGAATACAAGATGCAGTCATTCAACAGAACCTTTAACCTTGATGACAGCGTTGATATAAATAAAATAAGCGCTGTTTATAACAATGGTATTCTTCATCTCACATTGCCTAAAAAAGAAAATGCACAAAGAATATCAAAAAGTATTGAGGTGAAATAAAAACAAACGGGGCAAATGCCCCGTTTGTTTTTATATTTTGCAAGCTATGTTTCTTACACTTTAATATTTCTCAACACATACTGAATATTTAAGTAATCCTGAATATCCCGGTTTTTTGCATCAACTAAAAGCGCAACCAAGAATATGATATAAAAAGAAAAACACTGTGGCTTACTGGTAGAAAACTAAAATATACCAGCGGCTTCTTCTGTATCCTCTGCGGCTGGTGGTGGCTTAATAGCAAGGTATTCACCTGACAATGATTTAAAAGCCCTGTAAAATTTTTTGCAAAGCTCTTGCGTATTGAAAGTTTTATCAATGGCTTTTCGTCTGCCGGCTTCAGTAAAAAAATATTCTATTTCGTTTTCAAGATTGATTAATCGCTCCTGGAGTTTTGTAAACGATGATTCTTTAGTAAACCAGATATTAGAAAGATCAACTTTTTTCCCGGGTTGTATTTTCATTTCTTCATTCAATTCTATACTAATGCTCCGTATAGAATTGAGCATATTACCAAGTTCAGTAAAAAAAGGCTTTGCTTTTTTGGTAGCCATCGTATTGTTTTTAAATGGATTGTGCCAGTTTAATCCCTGTGGCAGGCAATAAATCTAAATGCCTTTGGCCGGGGAATCGCTAACCCGGTAACAGTGTAACGAAAAAAAAGATTGTGTATTATTAAATATTCCAGATTTATTTAACTGTTTAAACATTGGGTTTGCTTTAAAGAATATGCCCACTTATAATACAGCACTATTTTACGCCTTATAAAAGATTTTATAATTTTTACCTGTTTGCTTTTCAGCAAAAAATTCATTTGACAAAAATATATATAACCGTATCTTACTATTCAATCTTCATATTAAACAGCGGTTATGAAAAAACATTATCCCCTCATTGTTACATTATTTTTTTTACATCTTGCCGCATACACCTGGGCACAATCAGTAAGTGTATCAAAAAATGTGTATGCCCCCGGAGAAAAGATCATTGTAAGCTATTCTGGCTTTACTGGTGATGCAAAAGACTGGATTGATGTGGTGCCAGCTTCGTACGGCGATGGACAGGGGCAGGGTAACTGGAAATATACCAATGGTGCACAAAGCGGCACAATGGAATTTGGTGGCTTTCCATATGGAGAGTATGAAGTACGTGGCTTTTTTCGAAACGAAACTTCACCAGTGAGAGTTCGTTACCGCTTTCGTGTTGGCAACAGTGATCAAAACCTGCAGGCCAAAACAGAAAGAAGCGCTTACCTGCCAACAGAAAAAATCACAGTTGTTTTTTCCGGCTTTCCTGGCAATTCAAAAGACTGGATAGATATTGTTCCTGCTTCTTACGGAGATGGGCAAGGACAGGGTAACTGGAAATATACCAATGGCGCACAAAACGGCACAATGGAGTTTGGTGCATTACCGGAAGGCAATTATGAAGTACGTGTTTTTTTTAATAACGAAACCAGCCCTGTAAGAGTGAGGTATCCTTTTACTGTTGCTAAGAAAATTGCATTTTCGGCCAAGCTGTGCCGGAATGAATTAAGTACTTTCTATGCTGGTATGAATTCGTTGGGGCTTTGCTGGGGCAGGCTTGGCAGCGAAATATTTTCGTCAACAGTAATAAGTGCCGTGCAAACAACATTACCCAATGCTATTGCTGCTATTCAAACAGTACCCTGCCTTGATTTTGACATAAATAAAATAAGAGAATATTCTTCACGCCTTCCATCGCTTACACAAGTGCAGGCTGTAGATGAAATTGACAGACTTATTAAAGAAATACAAGGTTCAGTGGCCAGGGCCAATGTGCAGTGTGATAATGGCGGCAGCCTTATGTCACTGTTTATAGCGGGCATCCATTTAGGAGCTGCACAGGCTATAGCAAACAGTTTTGTATGCAGGATGATACCGCCTGAATGGCAAACCAATATCAATAATCATTTAGTTACAGCAAGAGATGGTTTGGCAGGCTTTAGTGCCTGTATCCCTTCTTTTAATTTTTCTGTTTTTGGAATGGTGCCTGTAAATGCTGGCAACGCTTATGAGCCTGTAACATTTATCATTGGCATACACACACAAGTATTATGGACTGTATCGCTTACTAATTGTTGCTGTTATTGTAAATAAAAAAGTGGGCATTATAGCCAGTAACGTCTTCGTTTACTTAGATTGAGTAAATTAAAAAGCCGGGCAATTGCAATACCCGGCCTTTTAATTTTTCACTGTATAATATTACATGAATGCACAAAGCACACCACCCATCAGTGCCATGGTAAGCATCCAATAGCCGGTATGAATGGCAATGTATTTAAATTTCTTTCTTTCAAACAAAGCAGCAGTACCCAATATAGGCATAGCAATAAAAAAACCTGAAATAGTGCCATGCAAAGCGCCGTGTTTAAAAGTGCGGAAACGGTTGCCATAGGTTTCAAAAAAATTCTTCATGTAAGCTGCAGTTTCAGCTGTGTTATCACCCTGCATTACAGAATTAAACCCCATTTGGTGTATCACAATCGTCATAAGTGCAGAGGCAAGGATAACGCCAAATAAATAACACAACAAGAAAACAAGCGGCATCTTTGCGCCTTTCATTTTTTCTTCGTCAAGCCCTGCCGATTTCATCCAGGCATTGCCAAATACTTTTGGGTTGTACCAAATAAAACCGGTTATTAATGGAATGAGGCCGGCAACGAGAATAAGCCAAAAATTTAATTGCATACGATAATGGTTTTAGATGTATGAAAATGGTTTAGTGAAAATAGTAAAAGCCCGGCAAGGGTTAAAATCTTTTAATTCTGCCCCCAACTTACCGTTGTACTACACAGAAGTACTACAAACGCCCGGTGTTTTCACCGCAAAAAAACGGTGAAAACACTGTTGCAAATACCAAAGCCAGTATATAGTTTTATCGCCGGTTAATTTGAAGTTTTACATTAACACCTTGCTTACCTCTCTTTTGCATACCCTTCAACTTGTGCAACAGCATTTATGAAATACAGGTTGGAGTAAAAGTAAACAGCATGTGAATCCATTTGAAAAATCTTTTACGGCTAATAACATTTTATTTTAAAATATAACTGCCATGCCTTCTAACATTCGCCTTTACGGCATCAAACAAACAGCTGCTACTGCAGAAGATTCTACAAAAGATTTTTTCGATCTTGACGAAGCATATGAAATAAGCCAGTCGAGAGCAGCTGGTGAAATAAAAAATGTGACGATTGAAGATCATCATTATGTTGAGCTGGTATTTAATGATGGCAGCACCTGGTTTGGCGACAGCAATAACCTCAGTGAAATTTTTCCTGAATTAAAGGCACAATCCCGTTCTTCAACAGATGCACCTATATTACCCGGCTCACTTTCATCCGACGATGCTTCCAGGGGTTTGCTGAGTGATATTGCAATGAAATTCTTTCGAAAGTTTATCAAGAAAGAAATAAAAAAAGGCATTAGAAAAGTAGCAGCAGAAATTGAAGAGCGTGGATTAAAAATTGGCGACACAGAAAAAATAAGAGAGGGACTTTATACGCTGTCGCAAAATTTTACACTTACAGACTATAAAGCACCAAAAATCACAACAACTAATCAAAAGCCTTTTCTTCTTTTTATACATGGCACATCTTCTTCCACCAACGGTGCATTTTGCGAATTGCAAAACAGCAAGGTTTGGGATGAAATTGTAAACCATTACGGCAACAATATTTTAGCATTTGAACACCGTACTCTTACAGTAGGGCCATTTCAAAATGTACATGAACTGATAAACGCACTGCCTGCTCAAAGCACATTTGATATAGTAACACATTCCCGTGGCGGCATTGTGGGTGAACTGTTGATGCGTTTTTGTGAAAGCGAAAGTGGCTTTATGAAAGAAAGTATGCAGTTGCTGAAAGACGAAGGAAGAGATGATGACATAAAATTAATAGAAGAAGCCTGTGCTATTGCCGTACAAAATAAAATCAAAGTTGGCCGATTTGTGAGGGTAGCCTGCACAGCAAGGGGCACTTCTCTTTTATCTGAACGTACAGATATTTTTATCAATACACTTATCAACCTGATTAATGTATCCGGAAAAATACTGGCCCCCATTGTTGGTGGTCTTAAAATGCTAATAAGCGAAACGGTTGACAGTAAAAATAGTTTTAAAGAATTGCCAGGACTTGAAGCACAACGCCCCAGTTCGGTAGTGATAAAAATCTTAAATACATACAAAGGTTTTGATGAAAAAGAGAACCCGGTAGGTTTTGAAAACAGGCTGGCAGTTATTTCCGGCAACGGCAGGTTAAGTGTATCGCTTAACGGCTTAAAAATTTTACTTACAAAATTTCTCTTTAAATGGAAAGAGAATGATTTGGTAGTGGATACAGTTTCGATGTACCAGGGTGCTAAAAGAGAATATCCTGTACAATACTATCTTGATCACAATCCTAACACAAATCACTTCAATTATTTTTTAAACGATAATACCCGTGACGCATTAAAGCAGGCATTGCTTACAAGCGGTGCCACTATTCCTGCATTTAAAGAAGTGCAGGGAGAAAATTTTGACGCAGCAGCTAACAGGGGCATTTTTGGCCTCGAAAATGGAAAACTAAAGCCGGTAAAACCACAAGGCAAAAAATCGATTGTGATTTTGCTCCCGGGCATTATGGGTTCGTTTTTAGAAAAAGAAGATAAAGCGATATGGATAAATTATTTCCGTTTTGCCACTGGCGGGCTTACTAAACTGGCGGTGAGTGATGATGATAATGTAAGCGCTACTGGTGTTATTAAAACTGCTTACAGCGATTTGACAGATTATCTTTCTGTCAACTATGATGTAGTGGTGTTTCCTTTTGACTGGCGCAGGCCATTGGCATTAGCCGGCGAACAACTTGCCGCATTTGTTGAAGAATTAAAAAAGGAATTTCCTGTTACCATATCATTGGCAGGCCATTCTATGGGTGGGCTTGTTATCAGGGATCTCATCATCAATCACAGCAACACATGGAAATGGCTGAATGAGCAGCCCAACTTCAGAACATTATTGCTCGGCACGCCCTGGCTTGGATCTTACCGAATTCCGCATGTGCTTAGCGGCAAAGACAGCATCATCAAGCAACTTGATCTTATTGATTTTGCCCACAACAAAAGAACACTGATTAATATGTTTTCTAAATTTCCAGGTCTGCTCGACCTTTTACCGATACACGACAGCAGGGACTTTGGCAGTATAAAAGTGTGGGATGATTTTGTAACAGCCGCCGGGCTTGAAACTGAAACAATACCACCAGCATTGCTAAACAATTTTTCTGCCTACACAAAAAAAATGAAAAACAATATTGACAGCATTGATTACAGCAATATTGTGTATGTAGCCGGTAAAGACAAAGAAACAGTAAACGATTATAAAATTAAAAACGGCAGGTTGCAGTTTTATTCAACTGCCGAAGGTGACCAGAGTGTAACATGGGCTTCGGGCATTCCAGCAAAAATTGATCGTAATAAATCTTTATATTATACCAATGCCACTCATGGCGGCTTGTCAAAAAAAGAATTTCTATTCCAGGGGATACTGGATATTTTAAAAACAGGCAGCACTGCATCGCATGAGTTTAGCCGGCTCCCCCTGCCTGTTAGTGATGGCGAACGTTCATTTGAAAGCAAAGAAAAATTTGAATTTGAAACATCCGAATCCGGAATCGAAACTGGCATCCTCGGGCTTGATGATTTACTGGCTCCTGAAGAAATCAACACGCCAGTATTAAATGTTTCTGTAAGCAATGGCGATCTTATGTTTGCCCGTTATCCTGTTATGATTGGCCATTTTGCTTATGATGACATTTACAATGCAGAGGCTATTGCCAATGCTTACTTAAAAAATGCTTTGCTGCACAAGCATAAGCTGGCACTTTATCCCGGCGAAATCAGTTCAAGTGAGTATTTCCCCGGTTTCGATGAAAGCAATGATTTTCCGGGTTGCATAATTGTGGGGCTCGGCCTTTCTGAAACATTAAATGCCAATCAGCTTACCCTTACAATAGAAAATGCTGTAAGTGATTATTTGCTGATGCACTGCAAAAATGATATGGCAAAAAAGGCAAACAGCGAAAAGAAAAAATTAGGCTTATCTACCCTGCTGATAGGCGCAGGATATGCAGGCATGGCCATTGAAAGCGCCTGCCGTGCCATGATGAAAGGTGTGATAAATGCTAACCAAAGTGTGATAGCACTTACAGGTATGCAAAACTTGTATATAAGCGAACTGGAATTTATTGAATTGTATGAAGACAAAAGCATTGCCTGCTTTACCAGTATTAACTCACTAATAAAAAATAATATTGATGGTATGAACCTGGGCTGGGCTAAAAAAACTATCAATCAAAACCCGGGCATAAGAAAGCGCCTGTTTCCAAATGATACCAACTACTGGTGGCAGCGCCTTTGTGTATTGTCTGAAACTGACAACACCACAATACCTTCTGCTATTAAACTTTCATATTACAGCAGCACCAACAATGCAAGAGAAGAGAAGAAAGCAATAAGCCAGAATATGGAGGCGCTTGAAGATATGATTGAAGACATATCTACAAACAAGCAGTGGATTTATGAAAAAGCAAGATCGCTTTTTGAGTTACTGATACCCACCGATTTTAAAGAAACCATCAAACGAAAATCGCCTGTATTATGGGTGCTTGATGAATACGCTGCTTCATTTCCCTGGGAACTATTGCAGACCGGTGCACAAAAAGAAAAACCATTGTGCGTATCAGCGCCGATGATACGGCAACTGGCTACCAGTAATTACGATCCAGTTGTGCCAATAAAAAGCAACAATGTAATTATCATTGGCGATCCGGATTTGCAGGGATTTGAAAAAGCAAGGCAATTGCCTGGTGCCGCAAGGGAAGCCCGTGCGGTACATAATTTATTAAGCAATCCTAAATACAAAGGAAAATTGCATTTGGAAGATCCACTGGTAAACGCCACACACACAAGGATACTTTTCAACCTGTACAAACAAGATTATAAAATAATACACATTGCCGCTCATGGTTTTTTTGATGAAAAAAATAATAATGAAACCGGCATTGTAATTGGCAGGAGCAAAAAAAATCCTGCCAAACCGCATTATATAACCCCGGAAAACATTGCACAACTACCAGGCACCCCTGAATTGGTTTTTATCAACTGCTGTTTTCTTGGCAAAATAAATGCTTATGCAGAAGAGTACAGCGCAGGCAGGGGCAAAATGGCAGCTAATATTGGCACACAACTTATACGCAAAGGTGTAAAGGCCGTGGTAGTTGCCGGATGGGAAGTGGATGATACCGCAGCGCTTGCGTTTGCAGAAAAATTTTATAAAGCTATGCTTGAAGGCAGAAACTTTGGGGAAGCAGTGTATAATGCAAGGGAGCATGTGCATAAAAATTTTGGGCATACAAATACATGGGGTGCATTTCAATGTTATGGCCAGCCGCAGTATAAATTACATATTTCAGCGGCAGGTTCATATAAACCGGAATTTGATATTCCGCAGGAAGCAGAAAATATGCTTGAAACCATCATCAGTAAATCAGAAGTATCTTTTTATAAAACAGAAAGCTTAAGAGAAGAATTAAGAGAAACATCAACAGCAATACAAAATGCAGGTTTTAATAACTATGCACTAAAAGAACTGGAAGCAAGGGCTTATCTTGAACTGGACATGAACGATGAAGCAATAACTGCATTCAGAAATATAGTTGAAGGCGAAGTAGCCGATTATAATATCAAGTCATTTGAAGCTTTTCAAAATACTGTAATAAGAAACGAAACAAAGAAGTTCAACCCAAAAGTAATTTCTCAAAAAAAACTGGATGAGTTAGTGCGACAAACAATTACAGCAATAGACAATAGCATAGAAAAAATTAACACCTTAATTTCCATTGGGGAAACACCAGAAAGGTATTCTCTTATAGCCAGTGCTGCCAAAAGGAAGGCTTATGTATTTTCATTTTTGCCTGATGATAAACTGGCAAAAGAATTAATGACAAAAGAATTTGTTGTTGCTGCCCATCACTATTACTCCGCATTTAAAAGAACGAATGACAGCTATAATTTAAACAGCTGGCTTGCCATGAGGATATTCTTGGGATTATCAAAAACAAGTTGGCATGAAACATACAAGGAAAAAGGCAAAAAAGCTGAGCAGAAAGAAAAGCTAAACCTGGAAACAATCAAAAAGCAGATAGATAAAATTGAAAAGAAAAACAAAGAGAATTCAGATCAGCGTTTTTGGGGTTTATCAATTTCTGCAGACATTGCCCTCTGCAGGTTCCTGCTTACTCCATCTGTTGAAAAACACTTTATCAACCTTAAAAAAGGTTACTCTAATGCATGGACAAAAAGTGGTTCAATAAATAAAAAAACAAAACAAAAAGACAATATTGACTTATTAATCCGCTTTGCGGATATTACAGGCAATAAAGTGATAGCGGCGAATCTGCGTAGATTAAAAAAGGAACTTGAAAATATTTGGTAGTAAAACTAAGGGCATCAACTTTGAAATTGATGCCCTGTTATTATTTTTCAAAAGGCTTTGCTGCTTCAAACACAGCATTTCGTTTTCCGATAATGGAGTAGTTGGGTGTTTGGTTAGACG
>CAZBTD010000010.1:12135-49512 GCA_964494815.1 uncultured Ferruginibacter sp.
GGCATGAGTTTTAAAATTTTTACCAACAGCCCGGCATAATTACCGTTGAAACTTCCGTTATCATACGCCATCAGCAATTTTTCTGTAAACAAGCCATTATTATCTCCATCCCTTGATGTCTGGTTATCCTGGCATCCAGATAACAATAAAACAGTGGCTTTTATACCAGTTCCTTTTGCAATGTTTTTGTCTTTTGGAATTGTAGCATCATATACTGCTTTATTTCTATCATAAATTTCAGGGCCATCTCTCAGCCCTCTTGATTTTCCTGCAGGTTTATCCTCTACCATTTCTCCATCTGCTCTTATCACCCGTGATACTGAACCACTATGACAACTATCAGACACCATTAATATTCTTACACCATCTTTAAATTTAGCCCAACACTCCGCTAGTTCATCATCCAGTATCATCCTGTCGTAAAGGCACCATGTTTCGTCTTTACCATCATCTTCATCTTCATTATTATCCCACACGCTGGCTCCATGGCCAGCATAGCTGATAAAAAGAAAATCTCCTTTCTTTAATTTACGGGCAGCTTTTTTAAAATGTGTAATTACTTTTTTGTACGTTCCATCTTTGTCAATCAACAAATAACTTTCATCAAAGCCTTTGCTCTTTGCAATGGCATGCATGGCGTTAGCATCATTAATACAACCACTGAGTGAATTGTCATCGCCATAATGTGCCGGGTCTATTTCGTTTAACCCGATATGAATTGAAATACCGTAAGCCATAAAATGTTTTTTAAAGGTGAAAAATGGTGTGGCATCTATATGCCGATTTCAAAATGCATCCAGTCATAATCTTTTTCGGGGCCATAGCCGATAAAGCCATGTTTGTAAAAAATGTCAATCATTGGTTTATACTCCGGCCTTGCAAACCTTGCCGTTAAATGATCTTCCCTCAACTGGTTTCTGTCAGGATCAAGATCGATTGCAATAGCCCATGAGTGGCGGCTCCATCTTGTAGTGCTGCCTCTCATCTTTCGTAAGTTGTAGAGGCCGCCAAAAAGATCGATACCGAGTTCGTGAATTTTTTGTTTGCCATAGGTTGTCAATAGATCGGCCAGCACATTGCTCAGTGGTGTGGCTATTTTTTTATGACAGGTAAGCTTTTGCACAAGGATAGTTTTGTCCCATGCAATTACTAAAGGATACGGACTTAGAATTTGTGTAAAGTTTGCCGTGTTGCCCGGCGTGCCATACAGCGACAGCACTTCTGCATCTGTCATAATCCTTTTTGTTCCCCTCACCCCTTCAAGCGTACGGCTGCGTACAGCACTGATGGGTTTGATTGTTTTGGTGGAAATAGTTTCTTCAACAGATGCCAGTGATCTGCGGCTTGTTTTTTTTGATGTTGCCATTGGAAAATATTTAGAGTTAAATAATACGATGGGAAAAGAAAAAATCTTTAGCAACAACAAACTACAAAACACAAACAAGGAATGCAAGCAAAAGAGGATATTTTTTTCTCATAAAAAAATAAAAGCTTTTTGTATTATTTCATAAAGCTTGTGAGAGAAAATAATAACGAGAAAAATTCGGAAATTACTATGCAAATACATTTTTATTAGCATACCATGAAACAATAAAACACCGAAAAAATATTCTTGATCTATCCTTACCAAAAAAAAACAGCAAACCAGTTTTATTGCAGAATGCAGAATAAAATACTTATCCACTTTTAAAGTAAACGGCACCTTTATTGCCACTACCAACAGGCTAAAACCTCTATGATAACAGTGATATGACAAAATATTTTAACGGAATATCCGTTATATATTAATTCCGGTCATTTCACTTAAAACAAAATACTATGCAATTTTTATTTGGTACCCGGGAAAACCGCTTAAGAAACGTCCTTATTGCATTGGGCATGACATGTGCAGCTTTTTTATCTGCCGTGTGGGTGTTTATGGGATCGTAATATCAATCTCCTTTTTTAGAAATACACAGCAAGCCGAGGAAGGTAACTATACCATTCAGGATTAATATTTCTATACCCATTTTGTAAGTGCCAAAAATGCTGGCAGATAAACTTCTTAAATCGTTTGCTGTGTTTTCAGCAAAACCAAAACGCTTTATAAACCAGTCAGGATTATTAAACAAATCAATTCCAAAAATTATTAGTGGCGATAACAAACAAACCAGCAATGCAAAGCGATCTGTAATTTTTCTTTTGGTTAAAATACCAAAGGCAAACAAACCCAACAGCGGCCCATAAGTATAGCCAGCTACTTTTAGTATCACATCTATAATTGATTTATCATTTATCCATTTAAACAGCATTACCAATAAAAAGAATAGTATTGCAAACGACAAATGCACTATAAGCCTGGTTCTTTTCTTTTCTTTTTCAGTAAGATCTTCCTTTTTCTTTAATCCCAAAATGTCAATGCAAAAAGAAGATGTAAGTGCTGTTAATGCACCATCAGCACTGGGAAACAATGCTGATATTAAACCAATAATAAATAAAACGGAAATAACAGCGCTCAAAGTTCCGCCGAGTGCCACAGAGGGAAAAAGGTCATCACCTTTTATTGTACTGCCTGTTTTGGCAGCATACAAATAAAGCAACCCACCCATGAGCAAAAACAAAAAGTTTACCAATAATAAAACTGTGCTTAGTGTAAGAACATTTTTTTGAGAATCTTTCAGTGTACGCACACTTATATTCTTCTGCATCATTTCCTGGTCAAGCCCTGTCATGGCAATGGTAATAAAAGCGCCACCAAGGATTTGTTTGAGAAAAAATTTATCACTGTTTATATCTGTGCCAAATATTTTTGAAAGGTTGTTTTCATGCAGTGATTGCAAAGCTGTAGAAAAATTAAGATCTAATTTGTTCATTACAGTGATAATGCAAACTACTAAACCAAGCAACATAAAAGTTGTTTGCAGCGTATCGGTATAAACAATTGTTTTTACGCCTCCTTCAAAAGTGTACAGCAATATCAATAATAAAATAACAAAAGCAGTTGCCCAAAAAGGAATGCCCATGCCATTAAGTATAAAAATCTGCAGAATGTTTACTACCAAATACATTCTTGCTGTAGCACCAAGCGCTCTTGATACGATAAAAAACAAAGCACCTGTTTTATAAGATACAGGGCCAAACCTTGTTTCGAGATAATGATAAATGGATGTGAGATTGAGCCTGTAGTATAATGGCAATAAAACATAAGCAATCACCAAATAGCCAAAGAAATATCCAATCACCACCTGGAAATACTGAAAGCCTGCGCTGCCTACTGTGCCCGGCACACTCACAAACGTAACACCACTAAGTGATGTACCAATCATTCCAAATGCCACCAGCATCCAGTTGCTGCTGCGGTTGCCAATAAAAAAAGAATCGTTGTTGGAATTTTTACTGGTGAAATAAGCTACTATCAGCAACAATAAAAAATATCCAATCACAAAAGAAAACAATAAAACAGGAGACATGCAGCAATGTATTTATGTAAAAATAAAATTGAAAATAGAGAAAAACTTTGTGTCTTTGCCGTAATTAATTTGCAATTATATGAAGGCAAAAGCAATTGTGGTTTTTTGTGGCAGCAAAAATGGTGCAAACCCATTGTATGAGCAACATGCAAAACAGCTTGGTTATCTACTGGCCGAAAATAATATTCGGCTAATTTATGGCGGTGGCAACAGGGGGCTTATGGGGGCAGTGGCAAATGCTGTGCTTGAAAAAGCTGGTACGGTTACAGGCATTATCCCTGAAATATTAAACCAATGGGAACGACAGCATGATGAAATAACAGAATTAATTGTGGTGGAAAATATGCATGTGCGTAAACGCCTGTTGTACGAAAAAGCTGATGCTGCTATTATTTTACCCGGCGGCTTTGGCACTATGGACGAACTGTTTGAAATACTTACCTGGAACCAGTTAAGCATTCACGACAAACCTATCTACGTTTTAAACACGGCAGGATATTATGATGCACTGCTGCAACATGCACAGCACATGTTCAAAGAAGGTTTTTTATATACTTCGGTTGAAATGGCTATAACGGTAATAAACAACCCGGAAGAATTTTTTATGAGTAAATAATTTCTTTTATTTATTGAACAAGTTAAAATAGCCACCTGCTCTTATGATAGGGTAAAGATTATTTTTATTACTTGTGTAAGTAGATCCTGGCTGCCTAAGCAAATCGAATGAAACGGAAATGTAACTTGTAGTGTATTTAAGCTTTTTCAAAAAACGGGAATAACCGATACCTGCAAGCAGGCTATTAACTTCATAATTACTCACACCTTCTCCTATAGGACTTGCTATTGCAGGTAAATATTTTTGCCTGATAAAATTGTGTTCAAACAATGTTTCTAAGTACAAAAACTTTATAGGAAACACCCTTACAAAAATACCGGGAGCAAACGCTGTACGCTTTACCTTATCGCCATCTGTAAAATAATTTTTCGAGTGCTGTAATTAAAGTTTACATTAATCCCTGCATGAATCCATTTGGTAATACGATACCCTCCATACATATTAATCCCGGCAACAGGCCTGCTAAAAAATAAATATCCATATTGCCGCCTGCAATAATATTTTTTTTGAAAGTACCGATGTTGGCTGCAATAGCTGTATCTGTTTGCGATAACACTGGCAATAAAAAAAACAAGGATAAAGATGTTATAAAAATTTTATGCATAATGTTATTTACAATACATTTCTGACACTGTATATTTAAAAGCCTGCTAAACAATTACCTGCGCCTGCTTCCCTGGAACAATGGAATATTAAAACCAGCATTCACCACTGGATAAATTTCATTAGCATAAGTGCGATATGGCGAATTAACATTGTTAAGCAAATCAACTGAAACTGAGAAATAGTAGTAAGGTTGGTTTCTCCCTTCCCGTCCGCTGGTATAGCCAAGCCCGGCAAGCAAACTGCCAACGTTCACTTTGCTTATATCATCTGGAAAGCCTGGGCTAATATACTTCTGCCTTATAAAATTATGCTCGTATTGCAGAGTGGCAAAAATAAAATCGGCAGGAAAAAGACGGATAAATGCGCCGGGGCCAATCACAGTTTTACGATACTTCTCCCCTGTTATCAAACCCTGGCTTGAATAAGTATAACCAAACACAATGCCTGCATCAAGCCATTTAGCAATATTATAACCTAACTGTGGCGTAGCACCCAAAACTGTAACACCATTGAAATAACCAATGTTGAGGTTGCCACCTGTAAACATTAGTTCCTTTTTAAATCCTCCACTCTTTGTATCATCTTCTTTTGTTTCCTTCTCATCTTGCGCTATGGCAATTGTACTAAGGACAGATACAAAAAAAAGTAACATCATTTTTTTCATAATTCTTAAGTTTAATCAGTCAAAAATTTTTCCTTTGTTTAAAATATTATTGGGATCAAATGTTTTTTTAATGCCTTTCATTAATTGCAAATGCACATCGCTAAATACAATATCTGTATAATCTTTTTGCAGCAGCCCTATGCCATGTTCACCACTAATAGTGCCGCCTAATGAATGCACCAATTGAAAAATTGCTCTTAATGCCGGCACCACATCAGGATTATTTAAGCTAAAGATGCTCCCTTCTTTTTTTATTCTTATATGCAGGTTGCCATCGCCTGCATGGCCATAGCATACCGGGTGAAAATTGTATTGCTTACCTAGTTCTTTCACTCCCTTTATCAAAGCTGGCAATGCTGCTCTTGGCACCACAGTATCTTCTTCTATCGTATAACCTTCTAATTTTACCACTTCTGCTACACGGCGCCTCAGTTTCCAAAGTGCTGCTTTCTGTTGCTCATCATCTGCAAAATAAATTTCGCCACCGCCAAAATTTTCAAGCAACACTGCTATTGACTCCATTTCAGCCGTTAAAGTATCAAGATGATTACCATCAACTTCAATAATTAAATGCGCCTCCATATCATCGGTTACAGGTATCGTGTTATCATTCAAATGAGCACTCACAATTTTCAAAGCATCTATTTCTACAAGCTCCAGGGCGCTTGGTACAAAGCCAGCCCTGAAGATGGCACTTACTGCTTCGCCAGCTTTTTCTAACGACGTAAAAGGCACCAGCATCAGCAACTCATGCTTTGGATAAGGCAAAAGCTTTAATACAATCTTTGTCACAATACCCAAAGTGCCTTCACTACCCACTATTAATTGTGTAAGGTTGTAACCGGTGGAATTTTTTAAAACATTAGCGCCTGTCCATATAATTTCTCCGGTTGGCAACACTACTTCAAGATTCAATACATAATCTTTTACCACGCCATACTTAACAGCTTTAGGGCCACCGCTGTTTTCTGCAATATTACCTCCGATAAAACAACTTCCCCTGCTGCTTGGATCTGGCGGATAAAATAATCCCTTCTCTTTTACTGCATTTTGCAACACTTCGGTTATCACACCCGGCTCTGTAATTACCTGTAGATTTCTTTCATCAATTTCAATAATTGCATTCATCCGCTCAAGCGAAATAAGTACTCCGCCAAACTGTGGTAATGCTCCACCGCTTAAACCTGTGCCAGCTCCTCTCGGCGTTACTGGTATTTTATATTCGTTGCAAATTTTAAATATCTCACTTATCTCTCTTGCAGTACGTGGTTTTATCACTACTTCTGGCAGGTATAATAAATTTTCTGTTTCATCATGCCCATAATCTCTTAATGCATCTTCGTCTGCCAATACAAAATCCTTTCCGGCAATGGCTTTAAATTGTTCCACTTGTACAGCGGTAAGCGTTTTGCAATCTTCAGCTGTCATCAATTTTGTTTTTTGTAAAAATCGTATAAAAACACCAGTTGGTAAAATGCTGACAAGTCTTATAAAAGACTGCGTTATTACAAAATGTTAATTTTTCTTAACCTTCTTGGCAAAAAAAATTGTCTTTTTATATTTGCTACGAATTCGTTCGTAAATATTACAAACCAAAAAACTCAAAGCCATGAAACAATTTATTTTAAGAAACCGGAATGCCATCATTATTGTCGGCATTTGTGTATCACTTGCCACCATCACTATGTCGTTCCGTGATCTGCAATTTGGTCCACTGCAGCATTATGATTCACTCACAGCATCACCAGACAGTATCCCAGGCGATAATAGGGGTAACGGCAAACTAAGTATGAAAGAATACGACAGGCTAATGCATGAATTAAGTACCGACATTACAAAATTTACAGAAGACTTAAAGAAGCTGAACGACGAAACCATCAGCAAGGAAATAAATGAAGCACTTGACAAAATCAATTTTGATGAAATAAAAGTTTCGATTGATAAAGCGATGAAAGAAATTGATTTTGCAGTAATAGAAAAAGATGTGCAAAAAGCAATGAAAGAAATTGACTGGGAAAAAATGGACAAGGAAATAACAGCTTCACTTAAAAATGCGAAAGATGCTATCGATAAAATTGATATGAAAGAATTAAAAGAGGAACTGGAAAAGGCTAAAAAGGAAATAGAAAAAAGCCGGGAGGAAATAAGGAAGATTGATTTTAATAAAATATCTAAGGAAGCAAATGAGGAAATAAAAAAAGCTGGTGAAAATTTACGCAGGCAAAAGGAAATGTTTAACGAAATGCAAAGTGATGGTTTGATAAAACAATCCAAAGGTTTTGAAATTGAATACAAAAAAGGCAACCTGTATATTAATGGCAAAAAACAACCCGAAGCAATAGCGAATAAATACAGGAAATACTTTAATGACGAGGACTACAAAATTGAAATTGACAAAGAGTAAAAAACAGTTCTAAATAAAAATCCCCTCCCGGGGATTTTTATTTATTAAAATCTTGGGCAAAGCGTTTGTCTTGATTCAGGATTACCATAAAAGCCTTTTTTCATCAGGTTAAATTCCTGTGCCCCCATTGCATTATTAAAAGTCCTGAGACCAGATGTGGTAACATCATAAGTGAAAGTAAAACGGATATTGTTGATTTCAAAACCAAGCAATGGTATTAAAGCATCTCCCTGCCTGTAATATAATCCTGCAAGCAATTGCTTTTCTCCTGCTCCTGAAAGGTTATAGTTTGCATTAATACCAAGTGTAAACTCATGCGCCTTTGCCTGCATTGTATAATACATATTGGGATTGATTATAACCTTGTCATTAATTTTAAGCAATGCATTAATAAAGCCAATATGCCGCATTGGTATTCGGCTGCTGTCAGCAGATTCTGTAAAGAAAGTTTCCTGCGGCCTGTTTACATGGTGTATTGAATAGCCTGCATTGATATAAGTATTTTCATCGGGGAAGTAAGCATAATTAACACCCACCTGCATATCAAAATAACTTACACTGCTGTTGATAAATGTTACACCAGGATCGAGATTAATATCAAAAAATTGTCCATTAAATTGGTTAGGAAAAGTAAGCTTTGAATAGTCAACTCTTTTATTGGCCCATCCCACATTGAAGCCTGCTGTTAATAAACTGCTCATGCCAAGCATTTGATGATAAGCAATAGACCCATAAATTTTTGTTGACCTCAATGCTCCTGTACCTGCCTGATCACTTAATAAAACACCGCCAAGGCCCAACCATCCATTGGTAATCCTGTCCCGAAAAACCTGGGCATCGCCATAAACACTGAGCGTTTTATATGGAGATGAAAGTATAGATGACCACTGATTTCTGTAATGAGCACCGAGGCGGTAATCAGCATCGGGAATAAAACCTGTATTAGCAGGATTGGTGGTTAAAGGCGAATTAAAAAATTGTGAGAAATGCAAATCCTGCGACTGGGCAGTAAATGCAAAAGCAAGCCCGTAAGAAACCAGCAACAATATTTTTATTTTTTGATACATGATTAAAAGCTTGTGCCTGCTTGCAAATACTAACGCTACTAACAATCAAATTGTTTTCACAATTTACCGATAACAATTATCTCAACAAAGTGATGTCGCCTGTTTTTCTTAGTTTTTTACCATCGGTGAATTCAACATCAAGTGTATAAGTATATACATCCATTGGCTGTGCTTTTCCTTTATATGTTCCGTCCCAGCCATCTTTCCTGTTAGCTGTTTGAAACACAAGTTGACCCCAGCGGTTATATATTCTCCAATCCATTTTACCAATACCAAAACCAACAACAGATACCTGGCTGTTGACACCAAACTTTCCCGGTGTAAATGCTGTAGGTACATCAAGCAATGGCAAAACCCTTGCCTGTACTATTATCGGGAAAGTATCGCTACAGCCTGCATCGTTAAATGCAATCAGCAATACAGTATATTCTTTTGTTTCGTTAAAGAGGTGACTTGGGTTTTCAAGCGTTGAAGTTTCGCCATCACCAAATTCCCACTTGTAAGATGAAGCGCCAACAGAACGGTTAATAAAATTAATTGGCTTATTTGTTTCCCCGGGATTAGGCGTAGCTTCTCCCAATGCTGTTGGTATTGGATAAACTGTAATGGCAAAAGTAGTATCGTGTTGTTTATTACAAGTGGTGGAGTCAAACACAGTAAGCCTGATAGTGTAAGTGCCCGGCAGGTTATATATTTTACCAGCAGGTTCAAATTCTGTTGAAGAAGTATTATCACCAAAATTCCACAGCCAGCTTAAACCTCCTAAAGAATTATTTTTAAATACAGGTGTATAAGGTGCACAACCAGTAGGTGACGTTTCAAAAATAGCTCTTGCTACATCGCTTATTCTTACAGTATCAACATAACAATCCGGCGAATTACAAACAAAAGTATCAATAACGCAAAGCCGTACTATGTATGTACCTGTGGAAGCATAACGGTGAATGGGATTATAACTGATACTTCCTGTATCAACACTGCCATCGCCAAAATCCCATATAAAACCTTTGTTGTCAAACGAGCCGAGAAATGCCCTTGATGTATTTATAAACTGGTAACTTAAATTAGTACAAGGCTGTTGCTTTATTGCATTAAAACCAAGTGTTGCAAAATTGGTACTCACCCTGATAGTTTTATATGCTGTATCCCTGATGTTGCAGGTATTGCTGTCTTCTGCAATCAGCATGATAGTGTATAACTTTGAATCAACTCCAGCAGGTAAATTATACAAATGGCTTGTATCACTTCTTGTAAACAGGGTGTCAACTTTTGTTCCATCGCCCCAGTTCCAGAAAAAACGTTGTGCTTTTGAGAGTGAATCAAAAACACTCACCCTTAGAGGATTACAACCTGAAATAGCATTGGGAATACCGCCAATAATAGTACGGATATTGGCGCCCACCCCGGTAAAGTTCATTTCTATTTTTACTACAGCCTCATTGCAGGCACGTGAAGGATTATTAGCAGACCATACCCCTGGTGTAGTTGGGAAAAACACACCCGGCACATTATTACAATTAGCACAAATTGCCTGGTATATCACCCCATTATTATCAAAGCGGCTGGTACCGCCATCCACATGATCTGTAAAGCCACCAAGCTGCCCAAAAAATGTTCCATACAACTGGCTTTGTGCATCTTTTTCCATCACAAAAAAGAAGAAATCATTTTTATCGGTGCTGGACTGCACTGCTCCCGGCGTTACCAAAAACTCCATACCACCGGTACCTGCATTGGGGTATTGTTTACTGTTGTTAAGTGCACCACCCCAGCCTGACACGTACACATTCTGACATTTGTCAACCAAAAAAGCTACAGGAGAAATATTAGGAGCTGAAGAATTGGTACCAAACATGGTAGTATAAACATAGCTTGACAAATCGGGCTGCAGCTTGGCAATAAATTGTTTGCCACCGGGATTATTAAACGTAGCATTTTTAGCCTGCCAGTTACCTGTGGTAGCTCCCATTATATAAGGAAAGCCATACTTGTCAAACTGTATTCCATACACAAGATCATTACCATCGTTTACAGCACTGCCATCATTTGTTCCTATATAAGTTGTTCTTAAAAAAGCAGAACCATCTGCACTTAATACGGTTACAAAACCATCAGTAACACCTCCCTGGTAAGCCGGGTTGAGCACATCCGAAGAAACAGCGGGTAAATCTGCACTGGTGGTGCCGCCTGCCACATAAATATTTGATGTGAGTGGATTAATAGATAACACAAAACAGGCATCATTGCCACTTCCACCGAAATGAGTGCTGAAAATAACCGCAGAAAGATTGCTGCTGAATTTTGCAACTATACCATCCTGCTTAATAAAAGCACCGCCGCCACCAAATAATGGTTGTGCTGCGTTAGCCGAAACAGGAAAATCGTTTATTGACTGTGTGCATGATGCCAGGTAAATATTATTATTCTCATCAAGTATCACTTCACTTCTTGCATCGTCACCATAATTGCGCCTGGTATCATACGCACCTTCATTTTGCCCCGGCACATTCAGGTTTACATATTTACCCTTAATGTTTACACCGTCATCCTGTGTGCCGCCCATTCTAAGTGAACCTAAAAGTGCATTACCAGTTGCATTCAGTTTGGTTACAAAAATATCGTAGCCTCCATTGGGGCCCACTGGTACCCTTGTTACCGGGAATGCAAGATCACGGTCTCTTGTTACCGTGGGAGAGTTGGTTCTGCCTGCAACAACGAGGTTACCATTTTCATCACAAATCATACTATGCGGCTGTTCGTTTCCGCTACCGCCAAGATAAGTAGCATACAACCGAAGATTACCATTAGGAGAAAACCTGATAATACCAATATCATAGGGAAGGCCAATGGCATCATCCGGCACTCCATCTCCAAAAGTAACCTGGAATGCACCAATGGATACAGGAAACCCGGCTCCAAAAACAATTCCACCTGCATACAAGCTTCCATCGGGGCCGGGAGTGGCCGTAAAGCCCCAGTTGTCTTTTGTGCTGCCGGTAAATGAACAGAAAATTAATGTAGGGTCAATTATTATCGTTGTTGCAGGATCGTAATCTTTTACTTTAAACCTTACTGTTTTACTTTTTTGATCTACCACATACTTACAGTCAACCGTTTGTCTTCCTGTTGTTCCTGTTTGATAAGAATAAGGATATAATTCCTTTACATCGCCAACAGAAGTACCAATAATAAGTTCCTTGTTTTTTACCGAGAGTTCATCAACACCCTCATACCGCATCACAATATTATCAATATTGCCTCCGGGATGAACAATGATATCATATTTTAAAGTGCCCTGGTCTGTATAATACCGTACATCAATATTGGGATACATATTTCTATAAGTAACCCCCTGGTAAATTTTGCAATTGCCCTGCCATTTAGATTGATCGTTGCCAATAAAATAATTGTTGTAAGTAGGAAGTGCTTTATCAGGCTCTGCCTTTACGCCAGCTAATGCACCGGAAAAAGATACCCTGTAGGCATGTTGATGTAATACAAGTGGAGAAGAGACATTTACGGCTTTATTATTATTCTTTTCGCCGGCTATATGGCCATGCAGTCTTTCGGAAATTGCAGCTAATTCTTTTTCATTTTGCACCAGTACAGTAAAACCCTGTCGTTGCAAAAAAAAGGCGCCATTAGCAATGTCACTTTTATAATCAACTTCCTTCTCCCACTGTCCTTTATTTTCAACGAACTGCAACTGTGCAAAAGAAACAGATGTGAGCAATAAAAAGATAATTGATAGAGGTACTTTAAAAAAATTTATAAATTGGCCTGTTTTCAAACAAAAAATTTTGATACAATTTAATTATAAATAACAAGAATCTAATACAGTTGTTCAGGATGGCTATTTTTCTTTGATACGGATTGAGTAAACAGTTACGAAATTTTGCTCCACGCTGTTTTACCCTTGTGGCTATCAAGGTAACTTTTTACAGGCAAATTTTCTGCCATATTTAAATCAGGATCTGTTTCCAGCATCCCGTTCACAATATCTTTTACCACTTCCAGCATTACTTTATCATGCACCATGCTGGCCAATTTAAAATTCAAAACACCGCTCTGCCTTGTGCCCTCAATATCGCCAGGGCCACGAATTTCAAGATCTTTCTCTGCTATTTTAAAACCATCATTGGTTGCACACATTATATTGAGGCGCTCCCTTGCATCTTTGCTTACTTTAGGCCCAGTTAATAAAATGCAAAAACTTTTTTCGCTGCCCCTGCCCACCCTGCCCCTAAGCTGGTGCAACTGTGACAGTCCAAATTTTTCCGCACTTTCAATCACCATCAGCGAAGCATTGGGAACATTCACACCCACTTCTATCACCGTGGTGCTCACCATGATTTGAGTATCATTTTTTACAAAGCGTTGCATATTGGTTTCTTTCTGCTCCGCCGTTTGCCTGCCATGCACCATACTTATCCAGTACTTTGGCTCGGGAAAAAAAGATTTCACTTCCTCATACCCTTTCATCAAATTTTCATAATCCAGTTTGGATGATTCTTCAATGAGTGGATAAACTATATATGCCTGCCGGCCTTTTGCAATTTCAGCTTTTACAAAATCCATCACCTGCGGCCGCTTGCTTTCAAAACGGTGAATGGTATTGATGGGTTGCCGACCGGGTGGCAATTCATCAATTACACTATAATCCAAATCACCGTATGCTGTTAGTGCCAGTGTTCTTGGTATTGGAGTTGCTGTCATTACCAACACATGTGGAGGCAAACTGTTCTTCTTCCACAATGCAGCCCTTTGCGCCACACCAAATTTGTGCTGCTCATCCACCACTGCAAAACCCAGGTTTTTAAACAGTACTTTATCTTCTATCACCGCATGTGTACCAATCAATATATTAATGCTTCCATCTTCACAACCCTTCAGCACAGCTTTTCTTTCTTTTCCTTTGGATGAGCCCGTAAGCAGTTTTACACAAACAGCCGGCATATCTTTTAATAAGTTCTCTATACTGTTGAAATGTTGCTGGGCTAAAATTTCTGTAGGCGCCATCAGCACACTTTGAAATGCGGTTCCATCCTCTCTTGCATTATCAGCAGCTATCAACATGCTCAGCAATGCAACAATTGTTTTGCCACTGCCCACATCACCCTGCAAGAGGCGGTTCATTTGCCTGCCGCTGCCTGTGTCTTTTCGTATTTCTTTCAGCACACGTTTTTGTGCATTGGTTAATTCAAAAGGCAGGTAGCTGTTGTAAAATGTATTAAAATGTTCACCTACTTTTTCAAATGGGAAGCCTTTGCTGAAACGGTGCCTTTCGCTTCTTCTTATTCCTAATCTTAATTGTGCAAAAAATAATTCTTCAAACTTTATCCTTCGTACTGCATGATTATACATTTCATCAGACGAAGGAAAATGAATATGGCACACAGCATCCCATCTTGCAATAAAACGATACTGCTTAATGATGGCTTCCGGTAAGTTTTCTGGAAAATCTTTTGCCGACAGCAATTGCAGCAAAGCATATGTAAGCTTTGCAAATGCCCTGCCATTCAATCCTCTTGCTTTTAATTTTTCGGTGGATGGATAAATAGGATCAAGAAAAGATTTGCCTGTTGCTTTTTCTGCAGAGTAAGGCTCCATTTCCGGATGGGTTATCTGCAACTGGCCGTTGAATGAACTTATTTTTCCAAATACTAAATATTGATGCCCTGCCTCCAATGTTTTTTGTATCCAGTTAATACCCTGAAACCAAACCAATTCTATTTCGCCTGTTTCATCTTCTAAATATGCCACTAACCTTTTCGATTGTCTTTCACCAATTACCTCATAGGAAATAAGTTTACCAGCCACTTGTGTATACTCGGTGTTGTAGTTGAGTTCTTTTATTTTATCCACCTTGGTTTTATCTAAATGACGAAGTGGATAATGCTCCAATAAATCTTTGAAAGTAAAAATGCCGAGTTCCTTTTTTAAGAGGTCGGCTTTTTGCGGGCCCACACCTTTGATGTATTCAACGGGGCTTTGTAATATGTTGGAGGATGTGCTAATAAGAAATGTTTACCGCAAATATAAATGCAAAGGGCAAACAGTTCTTTAGTAAACAAAAGTAGCATTATACTGCTGAAGCTGTTATTGTTTTAAAGTGCCGCAAAGATTGTATTCAGTAATTATTCTTTGCAACACTTCCTTTTTAGTAATGTTTGAAATGGTAAACTGGCTAAAGTAATATCCCTTTTGTTCAGCTTGTATTTTTTTTGCCAGCTCCACGCAATCAGCCACAATTGCACTCATTTTCTGTTGAAAATTCGGCACCAGGTTTTTGCTGCCCATGCCCCATGTTTCAAGGCGGTTGAATGACGGAAAAGAGATAAAATACAGTAACAAGTTTTCCCTGGCATTTGCCTGCATCCTGTTTTGAAAAAATTCATACAGCTGTATCCTTGATGTATCGGGAGTAAGTTTTTTTACAAAGAGCAACTGTAATGGCCCGTCAAAATCAACCATAATATTTTTAGGCACATACATTTCATTATCCAGTGTATATGATTGCACACTGTCTATCAACAACCTTTCCACTTTGCCTTCACTTTCCAGCGAAATATAATTAACCGTGTAATTTGTTTCCAGGGCAATTGAAAGAAGGCCTTTCTTTTGAATGCCGCCAAGCATGTTCACCACTGCTTCCTTTTTTAAAACAGTATTGGGAGAACTAAAATAACTTGTTGATTTGCATCCGCATAAAAAGAAAAGAACAGGAACAACAATTGTCTTAATTAAACGCATGGTAAAAGATGAAAGGTTATGAAATAAAGATAGCGTATTTTATTATTATCATTTAAATCAAATCATTCAAACCTGTACCCTCTCAAAAAATCCTCCACACTCATCCTCTTCTTTCCTTCCAATTGCAGTTCTTTCACCAAAACAAAACCATCAGCACAAGCAAATTTTAAAAATGTTTTGCCATCGGTTTTGTAAGTTCCTGCTTTATCAATAGGTAAACTGCTTTCTTTTTCACTCATAAAAATTTTGAATGTTTTACCCTTCAAAAAAGTAAATGCACCAGGAAACGGCGATAACCCCCGAATTAAATTGTGAACAGCATCTACAGTTTTTGTAAAATCAATTTTACAAGTTTCCGTAAAAATTTTGGGTGCATGTTTTAATGCAGCATCAAAAACCTGTGGCATTTCCTTTAAAGAATTATCTGCCAAACCCTTTACTGTTTTAACCAAAAGACTTGCCCCAATTTCTTTCATCTTATCATGCACTTCACCAGCAGTTTCATTTTCATCTATAGTAAAACTTTCCTGTAATAAAATATCGCCGGTATCAATTTCATGTTTCAGTTTAAAAGTGGTGACACCGGTTTCCTTCTCTCCATTGATAACAGCCCAGTTGATTGGTGCAGCACCACGGTATTGCGGCAATAAACTTCCATGAAGATTAACACTGCCCATTGGTGGCATGTTCCAGACTATTTCTGGCAACATACGAAAGGCCACTACAATTTGTAAATCTGCATTCAATGATTTTAATTGAGCAAGAAAATCCGGGTTCTTTAATTTTTCAGGTTGAAGAACAAATAAATTATTTTCAACAGCATATTTTTTTACAGCGCTTTGCTGCAATTGCATACCACGGCCTGCAGGTTTATCAGGAGCAGTAATAACACCAACAATATTGCAGCCTGCCTTTACCAATGCATCCAGCGATGCCACTGCAAACTCGGGTGTGCCCATAAAAACAATGCGTACATCTTTAAAATCCTTCATGGCTGCGAAGGTAAGAAAGCAGGCTTTGAATTGTGCAGGTTAAAACACCGGCACATTTGTAAAAGTGCATTTCATCTCTCCTGCAAAGCCATCAGTAAAAGTTTCCGTCATGGCGTCGCCTTTTGTAATTGGCTTAAGTCCTTTGTTCATAATACCAAAAACAAAATAACCGCTTGCTTTGCCATCCTCCAGTTTTTCAATAACCAGTTTGCAACCTGCGGAAGCAGCAGGCAATTTTCTTTCAAGAGATTCACTTACATAGGTTGCCATATGCCCGTTGGCAACAATGGGAGAAAATTTATAGATATATGGTTTTGTTGCGCTGCCATAATACAGAACCGCTTCAGTGTTTTTTATTTCAGAAAATTTCTTTGTTCCATACAGAGGATTCTTTTCGTTTGCTTCTTTAAAATTGAATATCTCTGGTTTCAGTTTCATATTCACTGTTTCAAGTTCTATCTTAAAATAGTTTTCTTTACTGTTACCTTCTTCTTTGCTTGCCATAAACACATAACGGTTTTCGCCTGTTTTCATAAACTGAGCATGCGGCAGGTTTACTGTAAGTATTTTGCTCTGTAGTTTTACACCTGCCTCTGCAGAAGAGTTAGCTGCCTGGCTGCCAGCGACAGAAATTTTACTGCCAGCCGCAGGTTTTGTACTGACTGCACCAGCGCCAGCTGGTTTTGCATACACATCCGCTTCAGGTTTAAAAATAAATTCCACTCGCCTGTTTTGTGCTTTGCCTTCGGTGTTTTTATTATCAGCAATAGGTTGTGTTTCACCACGGCCTTCAGTGGTCAGCTTGCTTTCATCAATGCCATATTGCTTTATTAAAACAGATTTTACTGCGTCAGCTCTTTGCTCCGATAATTTTTGATTGGATGCATCATCCCCTTCACTGTCAGTATGCCCAACAATTTTTACTGTTGAAGTAGCTTCCTTTAAAACTTTACTTATGTCGAGCAAAGCTCCCATACTTTCAGGTTTTAGGTTGGCGGTGCCTGAATAAAATAACAGGTTGCTTACAATTTTCCCTTGTTCAAATTTTGCCCTTGTATCAGGCACATCTTTGGCCACACGGATATTACTTACATAAAAATCAGCACCACCCACGCTGCCAAATTCAAATCCAAACTGGTTGGGTATGTTTTCTTCATTAATAGCTCCCAAGTCGTATAATTTTTTCTCATTCCACCACATACGGAAGCGCTTTCCTTGTACACACATGCTTATATGCACAGGTGTGGCATTGTTATAAGCCAGTTCTTCGCTCATATTGTCGGATATAACCTTGTTATCACGGTTTGTCAAACTGATACGGCTTTTGCCCCCGGCTACTACAATAGCTTCAAATAATAACGCAGGCCTATAGCCCAAAAGAATAGTTTCGTCAGTAACCATTTTGCCAGCCGTATTAATGAGTGCAATACCTAGGCGTGGATCATATCCCTTTTTCTCTATCAGTATATCAAACTCAATGGTAAAGTTAGTTCCCCAGCTTTGTTTTTTGTTTCTTACAATATGTTTAGAATTGGTAGCAGCCAGTTTTAACCATTTACCTTCCAACCCTTCAATTGAAACCACTTCAGCTGAATTACTTGTGATCCATCCTTCAGGAGTTTCTCCAATATTATCCTTTTCAAAATTGTCAAAATACACAATGCTGCTGCCCGGCACAAAATCAAATTTGCTATATACTTTTAAATCCTTTTTACTGCTTTCATTTGATGCCTCTGCATTGGCCGTAGTATTGTCGGTTGATGGCTCTTCTTCTTTCTTTTTATCGCCGCCATCAACTTTTTTATCAACCGCCTTATCTGCTTTATCTATTGCCTGTTCAGCTTTTTGTTTTAGTTTTTTAAAAAACTGGGCTTGCCCACTGGGAGCTGCCAAAGCTAATGCCGCAATAATCATTAAGCTTTTCATTTTTCTTATTTTAAATGATTGAAATATTATTTTGGACTATTGTAAAGTATTAGACCTTTAGCAACCCCGTTTTTTCATAACGCCGCTTTTTATTCTGGAAACACTTGTAGTATTAATTGGCCGCCCTGGCAACCACAGCCACCGGCAGTCCACGATTCTAACTCGCCGTCAATGGTGCTTGTCCTGCTAGTTTTAACATAGATTGAATAAGTTCCTGGTGGAAGTGGTATGGTAGTACCTGTAAATTCCACCGACTCGCCGGGGTAATCATGAAACTGAAACTGATTGTCGGCATATCCTACTACTTGCAACGATGCATTTTTTATTTCAGTGATACTCTCCGTTCTGGGCGATCCAAAGACGTTAGCCTGTAAATAAAGATGAGTAGTAAATACAACCCTTGATGCCTGCGAAAGAGTGAATTGCTGTTGGTCAAGCCCGGGAATTGCAGCTTCTGTTGAATTGCCTGTGATGAAAACATTGCCGCTTTGGTTAAAGTAAATCACATAGGGTTTATTGACCCATGTTGCAGCACTGCTGTTTCCATTGCTCATCAATATTTGTCCTGCACTGCCGCTATTGCCATTTATTTTCAACAAACCGGTGAAATTAACATCTCCATTTATGTCAAGTTTATTAACGGGGTTATTATTGTCGATACCTACATTGCCATTTTCTTTAATTGTAAATCTTCCGCCAACCACACCAGGTTTATCAATCGCCACGCTGCCATATCCGCCAATACTAAAAGCATTACCGTTTGTGCCGGATGCAGATGGCCCTTCAATACGAAGTGAATTATTAGCATTGCCTACATGCAGTTTGTATGAAGGATTTGTGTTGCCAATACCAATATTGCCAGAATTATTATTATAAATATTATTACCGCTTGCTGTCCAGTTGCTGGCAGTAGCAGGAATATTTTGCCAGCTTGCAAAACCGCTTCCATCACTGGTTAAAATTTTTCCGGCTGCCTGTGTGCCATCTGCAATTTGAACGTTGCCATTGATGGTGAGTTTTGCCTGGGGGGTTGTGGTATTGATACCCACATTGCCGTTTCCTTTAATACGCATCTTTTCAGTAAAGCTGGTACTGCGGCCATAACCAAATGCAATATCATCCTGCACACTGTAAGTATGTAATTGCATTAAACCGCTTTGCACACCAATACCATAGCCATTGCTTCCAACGCTGCCATCTTCCCATAGCATAATTTTTTGCCCCAGTTCTGCTGCAAAGCTCAAAGGTGCCCTTGGTGCTGATGTGCCAATTGCAATTGTATCTGCCCGGGCTATGCCCACCACCTGCAGCTTATTGCTGGGGTTGTTGGTTCCAATACCAACATTTTGTGATACTGCAGCAAGACAAATTAAGCCCAACACAAAAGTTGTAATAAATTTTTGCATACACTTTCCTTTATGATTACAAATTTCTTTTACCTTCTTGCTCAAAGCAATCCCTTAAAAAAGGGATATTTCAACAGAAATAAAAAATCATGTAAAACAGGGAGTACATACCTCTATGCCATTTTTATATTTACATTTATTGGCACATGACACAATCCCGGATTATAGTAATAGTATTTTCATTTTTGTTTTTATCGTTAACAGGCTGGTGCCAGCAAACCAAAACAGGCAATTCGAAAATTGCTTTTGAAATGGAAACAAACATGGAAAAAAAAATCAAAAAAGGAATTGCTTATGCCACAGAGCTGTCACTTACTGATACAAAAGCAGCGGCGGCAGTAATGGAAGAACTGAAAGAAAATTGCAGGAAGAAAAACATGTACAGCCAGTATGGAAATTTATGTGCTGAACTTGCAGGCATCTATTATTCAAAGGGAAATTACATAGAAGCGATTGTACAGGGAGAACTGAGTATAAAAACACTCAGCTCATTACACGAAACACAAAAGGACAATGCAGCCAAAGCATTTGCAGCAATGTGGACAGGGCTTTCGTATTCGCTCATAAATGATTGGGAAAATGCACAACAATACTTGCAAAACTCAATTGCTTTTTCAGAAAAAGCCACAGACTCATGCAGGGCCGCTAACAGCACCATGAACCTTGCTTATATATACTATGATATGCAGGACTGGAAGCACATGGAGGAAGTACTTATGAATAGCAAAAGATTTTTACAGGGTTGCCGCAACAATGATATTCAGCTTACCACTTATGCCAGTATAATAATCGCATTTGCCAGGCAAAACAAAAAAACTGAGGTTTCTAAATACGTAAGTGAACTGGAAAAACTGAATCAAGAAAACTCAACGCCAGCCATTCAGCTATTTTATGATGCGGCAAAGGGCGAATATGCCATTGTAAATAAAAACCCGGAAGAAGCGGTAAATATGTATAAGGCTGCTTACAACAACTCTGTGATTGCTGGCGATCCATATGTTGTTTCTTTTACAGCCGAAGGATTAGGAAGAGCATACTTTATTGCAGGTAATACAATAATGGCAGAAAAATATTTACTGGAAGGATTAAAAACTTCCAGAGAAAATAATTATTTATCACAACAGCAAATGGCATTGCATTCTTTGGCCGGCCTGTATGCATCAACAGGCAATTATGAAAAAGCATGGCAAAGCAGCAACAACCTGGTAAAACTAAAAGACAGCCTTGCAATAAAAATAAATGCCAACCGGCGCCTGCTGCTTGATGCAAGGTTTGAAACTTCCAAGAAAGAAAATCTTATCAGCCAGCTGGAAGCTGATAAAAAAATACAAGAGCTCACTATTAAACAGAAAAATACACTGAATTATATTTTAATCGGAAGCGCTGCTGCTTTGTTTGTTCTCTCACTGCTTATTTATTTAGCTTACAAACAAAAGCAAAAACTTCAGCAGCAACGCATCATTGAACTGGAAACAGAAAAGAAACTTACTGCCACCGAAGCTGTATTGAAAGGCGAAGAACAGGAACGTACCAGGCTGGCAAAAGATTTACATGATGGGCTTGGTGGTATGCTCAGCGGCATAAAATATTCACTTAATAACATAAAAGGGAATTTGATATTGACACCAGGGGATGCACTTTCATTTGAACGCAGTATAGATATGCTTAACAGTTCAATGCAGGAAATGCGGCGTGTAGCACATAACCTTATGCCTGAAGCTTTGGTAAAGTTTGGGCTTGATACAGCATTAAAAGACTTTTGCAACAATATTAATAATAGTGGTGCTTTGCAGGTTACATACCAGTCGATTGGGTTTGAAAACGCCAATGTGCCACAGACAACAGCTATTACAATTTATCGTATTGTGCAGGAACTGGTCAACAATACTATAAAACATGCAAGTGCTTCCAATGCTATTGTACAACTAAGTAAAGCGGATAACATTATCAGCCTTACAGTAGAAGACGATGGAAAAGGATTTGATGCATCTACACTCAAATCGGCAACTGGAATTGGCTGGATTAATATTCAAAACCGTATTGATTTTTTAAAGGGCAGGCTTGATGTAAGTTCACAACCCGGCAAAGGAACTTCAGTATTGGTAGAATTTTTAAATGGTTAAAATATTAAAATAACAATTAGTGTTAGCTTTCAAAAAATGAAAATAAAAGTTTTTATAACAGACGACCATTACATGGTAATAGAAGGTATCCGTTCATTATTACAAAATGAAAAAGAGGTGGAATGGATGGGGCATGCCAGCAATGCAGACAGTTGTATGGCATTTCTGCAACAACAGCAGCCCGATGTAATTTTAATGGATATAAGTATGCCGGGTAAAAGTGGAATTGATTTATGTAAAGAGGTAAAAGAAAAATATCCTAATGTATTTGTAATTGGCTTAAGCACTTTTAACCAGCAAAGTTTTATTCATAAGATGATGGAAAACGGTGCCAGCGGTTATGTTCTTAAAAATGCCACACAGCAGGAATTGATGGAAGCCATCATTACTGTTGCCAAAGGAAAAACCTACTTAAGTGATGAAGCTGCATCTGCATTGAAAAAAAACGAAGCATCTGAAATACCAGTGATAACAAGGCGTGAAAAAGAAGTACTAAGCTTAATTGCAGAAGGAATGACTAACGGGGAAATTGCAGAAAAACTATTTATCAGCAGCGCTACGGTAGATACACACCGAAAAAATTTACTGGTAAAATTTCAGACAAAAAATACCGCATCGCTAATAAAAACAGCAGTGCAAATGCAATTGATATGACACGGCACGCAGGCGGCAGAGATCGGAGAGAAAATAATATAAGTTTTGTTATAGAATATCCTTCTCGTTTGTCATTGTATAAAGAAAATCTGCATCCTCTGCCCCCTGCGTAGGACAAAAACTCACACAGGCACTTCAATAAACACCGATGTTCCTTTACCAGGATGTGATTGCACATCCATTTTTCCATGCAGCATTTTAACACGACTCTCTACATTTTTTAATCCAATGCCATCATGTTGTTTTACTTTATGAATATCAAAGCCAATTCCATTGTCTTCCACCGTTACAGACAGCATTCCGCTGTTGTAACTAAGCTGCACTACTACTTCTGTTGCTTTTGCATGCTTAATAATATTCTGCACCAACTCCTGCACCACACGAAAAATATGAAATGCCTGCTCTCCATTTAAACCTGATGGCTGCTGGTAAATACTTTCAAATGCAACAGGAAGTTTTGCGGTGATACTAATAGAATTGCAATAATTTTTTATAGCAGCTTCCAATCCTTCTTCCAGCAATTCAGCTGAAAACATGGTGTGTGAAATAGCACGGAGATCTTTTATTGAATCATCCAGCTTATCAATAGTGTAGTCAAATTTCTGTTGTTCATCATTATCTAAATGTGCTTCGTTTTTTATTGCTGTAAAAGAATGTTTAATGCCGCTTAACATACTGCCCAAACCGTCATGCAACTCCCGGGCCATACGTATTCGTTCCTGCTCCACCGCCAGCTCTTTCTCTAATTGTATTTTTTGCTTTTGCAATTTGCGCCGTAGATAATTCCTTATACCTAAAATAAAAAAACATGCAATAACAGCAACAGCCAATGTTCTAAACCACCATGTTTGCCACCAGGGCGGTTGCACAGATAGAGGTAGTTCAAATATTTTATCCGCCATTACCCCATCAGAATTAAAGGCTTTTACTTTTAAAACATAATTAGCAGGAGGCAAATTTACATAGCGGATAAAAGTTTTGTTACCAGCCTGCACCCAGCTTTTATCATACCCTTCCAGCATATAACTGATGTGTGCAGCCGCTGCATTAACATAATCAATTACTGTAAATTGAAAGGCGATTGTGTTTTCTTTATACGCCACAGCAATTTTTTGTAACTCATCATAATTGACACCTGCATTGTACAAACTGTCTTCCAGCAAAACATTACTTAATACCAATGCTGGCGGGGCCTTAAACGGATGCAAAGAATTTGGATTAAAACTATTGAGCCCATTTACACCGCCAAACAAAATTTCACCATTTGCAGTTTGGCAAAATGAATAAGTATTATACTCATTGCTTTGCAGGCCATCTGCTTCTGAAAAAGTTTTTACTGATTTATCCAGTGGACTGAAACGGCTGATACCTGCATTGCTGCTTAACCATAAAAAATCTTTATCAGGTACCACTCCATAAATATATTGATTGCTCAACCCATCGCCGGTGGTGTATATTTTACTTATGGACGATGCTGATTTGTTAAACTTTATTAATCCAACTGTAGTACCAATCCACAACAGGCTGTCATTTGTGTCGCTGAAACATTTTATAGTTGCCTGCAACGGAAATTGCTTTATACTTTGCAATGAATCGGTTGATAACTTGTACACCGCAAACCCTTTGAATGCTTTTGAAATATACAACCTGCCTTCTGCATCTTCAAAACTGGTAAGATAAACATCAGCAGCATTTACTCCCTTCAATTGCAGCAACTTCCCGTTTCCTTTCTTTAACAAAAACAAACCAGCGTTTGAAGATAAAAGCAAATCATCGTTTCTAAGTCTGTAAACAAAATTGTATTGAAGTGACGCAGGGGTTTTAACACTGCTGTTTGCAAAATTGATTTTTTTAACTGTTTTTGTTACTGCATCAACTATGAACACTCCGCTAAATGTTGCTACCCATACTACACCATCAACTGCACATAAATGCTCTATTGAAGCAGGTAAATTACTTTTTATTACCTGCTTTATTTTTTTATCCTTATCCAATACAATAATGCCTCCCGATTGTGTGGCACACCATATTTCATCATTCACTGAAATAACCGCCCGGATAAAATTATCGGTGCCTGCTTTTATTGCTTCTGTTTTACTTACATGCTTGTTAAAATGAAATTTGTCAAGGCTGGCATAATCAACACCTTTGCCCCACAGCGATACCCAAAGGTGCCTGTTATTGTCTATGTATATATAAGTTACCTGGTTTCCCGAAAGTGAGTAACTGTTATCTGCATTGCTAATAAATTGCTGCTGTATGTTGCCATTGCTGTTTGCCTTAAACAAGCCAGAATTGAATGTACCAACCCACAATTCATCATTATTATCAATATACAAATAAGAAATATTTTCACTACCTGCTCCAGCTTCCTGTTTGCAACCTGCAGGATTATTAATGTTGCAATGGTATACTCCCTTGCTGGTGCCAAGCCAGCAGTTATCATTTTTTAACTGTATTGTATTTATTGAAGCTCCATTTAAAGACAACGAAAATGTTTGCCAATTAATTTGAGTTCCGGAAATAACTCCTTTATATAAAACACCTGAATTATTGGATACTGCCACCAATATTTGCAATGGCTTGTACAGCAACTGGGGAACAGTTTTAATTATGATGTTATTGCCTGTAATAACACTGTTATACTTAATAAATTTGCTTTGCCTCGTATCAAATAAAAAAATACCGCTGCCAGATTGCACCCACACATTGTTGGCATCGTCAATATAAAAGGGGGAACAAAATTTGTCGGTGGTATTGATACCGGCAATTGTATAGCAATTAAAACTATCAGTTTTCCTGTTATAAAAGTTCAGGCCTTCATTACTGCCAATCCACATATTACCATCCTTATCTTCGAGTATATTGAGAAATAATGTTCCCTTAATTCCTTTCTGTGAGCCGGGGATAGCATAAATTTTTTTGCACTCAATACCATCAAACCTGTTAAGGCCATCAAAAGAACTTACCCATACATAACCTTTACTATCTTTAATAATACAGTTATTTACACCTTGAGATAAGCCATTGTTTACAGAGAGATGATTGAAATATAGCTGTTGGGAAAAAGATAAATTACACACACAGGAAAGCAGCAGTATAAGAACTATTTTCAGCATGGTTTAAATTTAAACCAATAGTTTGAAAACCTTTAACAAGATAATAAAATATGAAAATTATTTCTTCGAAGCCCTGTTCCTGTTGAACCTGTTTGGCCTTTTTCCGTTGCGGTGCCCCTGCCCACCCTGGTGTGTATGATGTGTTTTTTTATATTCTGGCCCTTCACCAAACTGTTCAGGAATTTTTTCCTTGTGCACTTCTTTGCCAAGCAAATGTTCAATGCGCTGAAACTTGCGCTGCTCTTTTTCACTTATAAAAGTAATAGCTGTGCCCTCCGCTGCTGCCCTTGCAGTTCTCCCAATGCGATGCACATAATCTTCGCCATCATGTGGTACATCATAATTTATCACCAGCCCTATATTATCAATATCAATACCACGACTTAAAATATCTGTTGCAATCAACACTTTAAGGCGCCCGCTTTTGAAATACATCAGCACTTCTTCCCTTTTAGCCTGTTCCAAATCACTATGTATCTCATCTACTGCCAGCCTTGTTCTTTTCAATTCTCTTGTTAGTTGCTTTACACTTTGCTTGCTGCTGCAAAACACCAGTACCGAACTAAATTCCTTTTGATGGAGGATATATTTTACCAATGGCATTTTTTGAGCTTCATATACCACATACGCCAGTTGTGTAATCTTTTCATTTGGTTTGCTGATAGCAATATTTATTTCTACAGGGTTATGTAATATTCTTTTCGCCATCTCTCTTATCTTAGGTGGCATGGTGGCGCTGAACAAAAGGTTTTGTCTTTTTGCCGGCAATGCATTTATGATACGCATAATGTCGTCGTAAAAGCCCATATCAAGCATACGGTCTGCCTCATCAAGTACTAAATATTTTAAGCCCTTTAGTTTTACATAACCCATATTGATGTGTGCAATCATTTTCCCGGGTGTGCAAATCACCAGATCTGCGCCAGCACTAAGTGCTTTTTTTTCCTGCACAAAAGCGCCTCCATCCCCACCGCCATATACTGCAATGGAACTTACACTAGTGAAATAAGATAAGCCTTCCATGTGCTGGGCAATCTGTATTGCCAGCTCCCTTGTTGGCACTATCACCAATGCAGTGATGCTGTGCTCATCAAAAGGTTCACTCAAAATATTGTTTATTAAAGGCAGCAGAAATGCGGCAGTTTTACCGGTGCCTGTTTGTGCCGAAGCAATCACATCTTTGCCCTGCAGTACTAATGGTATCACTTGTTCCTGTACCGGCGTTGCATCTTCATAACCCGATGCATCAATACCTTCTGCCAGGCGGCTGTCAAAATTAAATTCGGAGAATTTCAAAATACTAAATGATTAAATAAGCAAATGATTTTTCACAAGGGTTTAAAAATAATGATTATTAGTGAGATGATGGTTGCTGTTTATAAAAAGCCAAAAAGTGTAACTGTAATTAAAGAGCAATAAATCAAAAAGTTTGTTTTAGCAACGATTTGAGTTTATACAACTACTTCCCAAACCTTAACAGCAAATTGTAGAAAACAATTTCATTACTGCATAGTATTTGTTGTTGCCTGTTTATAAATTTTTATCGTACCAATAAATAACTGCTATTACAAACATTAAAAATTGCAGCAATGAAAACCTACAACAATTACCAGCCCATAGTGCAGCAGGTAAATCACAACAGTACCAATTGGATTGGCTACCGCCCGGGAAAATCAGAAAATCAAATGGCCGGGCAAACTTTTACTGTGCCGGAAGAATGTCCTTTGGAAGCCATTGAAATTTTTTCTGCTATTGTAACAAGGCCAGGAAAAATCACTATGACACTTCATTACTTTGATCCGGAGCAAAAAACATGGGGGCCACCTGTGAGTTCATGCAGTATAGATGTGAGCTGTAGCGAAAGCGATACATGGCTTGCATTTGATTTGCACGGCACCTATCTGCACAAGGGAAAAATATATGGATTCAGAATTGAAAGCCCGGATACATATGTAGGAATTGGCGAGGCTGCAGGCAGTTATTTAAAACCACCATTTGATCAGGGGCAGGAATGGCTTTTCAATAAAAGGCTGGACAGTGGCAGAAATTTTTCTTATTTCAGTCTTGCTTTTAAAGTGGATATAAAAGCTGCATAATTATTTCGGTATTTAATATGCTGGTGTTTTTGATACAGCATTTATCATAGTATCAGCAAGTGTGGTGTAGCAGCTACTCCATGCTTCCTTTGTTTTATCCGTCCAGTCTTTGCCAAGACCTTTTTCTAAAGTCCATAGCAGAGCATTACCAACTAAAATATAATGTTCTGGCTTTACACCATAGTCATTGTGGCGCTGTGCCATTGTGGATATTTCGCCTGTAAGTGTATTAAGGTGGTCGAGCCTTACCACTATCACAGTTATCATATCTATCAGCTTGGTGTATTGCTGATCCATATCTTTTGGAAACATTTTCCTTAACTGTGGATTATCTGCAAATAGTTTGCTGTAGAACAGGTCGCCCACTTTTGAAGGCTCAATATTGCGGAACAGCTTCCAGCTCTGCTTTACCAATTTTATTTGTTCCTGGTTCATTAGTATGGATTTTAATTACAGTACAAAGTTGCAGCGTTAACCTTTGTTATTTAAATAAAACTATATGAAGCGTAGGAAAAAGGAATTGAAGCGTTTACCTGTTTTTGTCTCTCAAATGGCCGGGCATCTTGCCGTAATAAACCATTCAATTATTATTTTACACACTTCATTTCATTTTCAGGCTATTTCATACCTATAAGTTTTTATACAACACTTGCATTTATCAATTTTACATCACAAAATCAAAAACCAATGCAAGTACAAACAAATCAAATAACCGTTGCCACCACTGCAGGCCATTTCTTTTTTTCGGCAGATGAAATAGTAAGACTGGAAGCCTGCAGCAACTACACCAACATTTATTTCACCAACAAAAAGAAAATGCTCACCAGTAAAGTACTTAAGGAGTTTGCCACTGTACTGGAGCCAATGGGCTTTGTACGTACACACCGTACACACCTGGTAAATAAGCAACATATTGCATTTGTAAGCAACAGCGGCGATATTATCATGAAAGATGAAAGCGTAGCAGAAATATCAAGAAGAATGAAAAACAATGTGATGAAAGTATTGAAAAATGCAGCTTAACTTTATCAAAAACACACCATGAAAAAAATAATACTTCCATTGTTTGTTCTTTGCCTGCTGGCAAGCAGTTGCAGTCATACACCAAGAGAGTATTTTGACCAGGCTGCATTAAATTGTAATGCACTGTATGGCTTTGCCAGCGCTTATGAATTAAAACGGGATATTGCCACGCCACAGGAAAAATTAGTAGATGAAAAAACGATGAAGATGGCACCGGTTACAAGGGCCGAAGTGGTAAAAGATAAATTAACAAGCGTGGAAGAAAATTATAGCAAAGTAAAAAGTCTTGGCAGTAATGAAGATGCTGATGCTATGCTCAAAGCTTCCACGGCATTGTATGAATTTGTAATTCCTGTTTATAAAAACGAATACACACAATTAGCAGCGTTGTATGATGCTAATGCACCTGCGGATAAAATTGCCGCAGTTGAAAAAAATATTACAGATAAATATGCTGCTAAGTTTGAAGAATTATATAACAATGTTGTTAAAACAGGCTCTGCCTATGCAGAGAAGAATGGAATTGAAGTGCGGCAGGTTAACCCGGAGCCGAGGTAGATTTTTCTAAGCTGTCCTAAGCCTTACTCAAAAACAGCATAGGTTTAGAATTATAATACATCAACTATTCTTTTTCCTTTACATACTCCAGTACATCAGCCGGCTGGCAGTCGAGTACTTTGCAGATAGCTTCGAGTGTACTGAACCGTATGGCTTTTGCCTTGCCTGTTTTAAGAATAGATAAATTAGAAAGCGTAAGCCCAACTTTATCAGACAATTCATTAAGCGACATTTTTCTTTTCGCCATCATTACATCGAGGTTTACTATTATTGGCATGACTTATACAGTTAATTCGTTTTCGCTTTGAATTTCAACTCCCTTCTTAAAAATAGTGGCTATAACGTACACAACAGCCGCCATGAGTATAAATGCCTGGCTGTCTGCCCAAAAAGGTTTGAGGTTGTCAATTACAAATCCATGATGTTGCAGGGTTTTGGCCGTTTGCCTGGCTATATAACTGAATATGCCAATGGAAAATGCGTAGTAGCTGATCTGCGTTATTTGTTCCGAAACAAACTTGTTGAATGGCTTTGCAAGATCTAATTTGTGAATCAGTTTGATGAGCGTGTAAAACAGGAATGCTTTTAAAAAAGCGATGAACAGCATAAAACTATAGATGCTGAAAAAAGCCCACTTGCCCCGGTTATACATATCGCTTAAATCCAGCTTTTGATAAAGGTTTTTTACAAACTCGGGTTTGTAGATATTAAAAATAAAATTGACGAGTAAACCGCAGGCTTCTATACTAAGACCAATAAAGATGAGCCAGGTAACAATTTGTAAGCCTTTAAAAATGAAGTTATTTGTTTGTGGCATAGTGCTGATGTTTTAAATTATACCACAAACATAATAAATACTTATTGATAAACAATAAATTTATCACGATTAGTAACAAATAATTTATCCACTACCTGTCAAACCACTTTTTAAACCCGGGTGCTTTTTCCCTGCTGATATCCTCTTCCATTTTTAACGGCGCTTTTAAAGTAACCACCAGTTTTTGGTTTTCCTGTGGCTTTATACTTTGTATTGCATCAATATGTATGATGCTTTGGCGATTGGCACGATAATACAACTTAGGGTCAAGTAATTCTTCTATTTCATCCAGCGTGGTAAAATCTAGTATGTATTTTTCGCCGGTAAAGGTGAGCAGATAGTTTAAGTTTTCCCTGTAAAAACAGGCAATATCTTTTGTAAGAACGGGCAACCAGTTGTTACGCACTTTCACCACAAATTTTTCTTTGTATGCAGTGGTGGTTTGTGTTGGGTTGGCCATCATCTTTAAAAGCTCATGCACATCTTTAGGATAAGCAACTTTGCTTTGTACAATTGTCCTTGCTTTATCAATTGCTTTTTTAAGATCGTCTTCATCCACCGGTTTTAGCAAGTAATCAATGCCATTTACTTTAAAAGCCCTTAATGCATACTCATCATACGCCGTTGTAAAAATGATGGGGCAATTAAAACTGTAGCGTTCAAAAATTTCAAAGCTGGTGCCATCGCTTAATTGTATATCAGCAAATATCACATCCGGTTCTGCATTTTCCATAAACCACTTATATGCCGTCTTCACACTCGGTAATATTTCTTTTATTTTTACATCCGGCGCCGCCTCACCTATTTTATATATCAGCTCCCTCGCTATCAGGTTTTCGTCTTCAATAATTACTGCGTTCATGTGTTCGTTATTTGTTATTAGTTATTTGTTGTTTGCTATTGGTTAATAGTGAGGGAGTAAAATCTTAATGCACTCTCCTATTAACCATTAACTAAATCAATGGCACTTTCACAATAAAATAATTGTCCTTTTCTTCCACCGCCATTTCCCTGTCACTTAAAAACCTGTAAAGCGATTGCATATTGCCAAGCCCTTGCTTATTGCTTGTTTCCACAAATGTTTTCTTTTGCAAATTATTCTTTACTACAAGATAATCGTCCTCAACAAACAAGTCAATTACCAGCGGCGAATCCAGATCGGCTGTATTGTGTTTAATAGCATTCTCTACTAAGTTTTGTAATGTTACAGGGGCTATCTTCCTGTTGTAATATTCTTCATCAATGTTCATATTCACCTCCAGCCCATCTTCAAACCTTGTTTTTTGCAGATCAATATACAACTGCACAAATTTAATTTCATCAGCCAGCGGTACTGTTTCATTATCCCTGTTCTTTAAAATATAGCGGTACACTTTGCTCATCTTATCCAAAAAACTGCCGGCTTGTTTCTGGTCAATTCTTATAAGACTGCTTAATGAGGTAAGCGAATTAAAAAGAAAATGTGGATTGAGGTGTTGCTTCAGGTTTTCATACATCACTTGTGTTTTTTCTTTTTCAAGCAATTGTGCTTTACTTTCCAACAACATCATTCTTTCCTTTTGGGCCATCCGCAGCCGGTAGATAATGACAACAGTTGCAAGTGCAGTAAGCCCAAGCAATATAAAAAACCACCAGGCTTTGTAAAATGGTGTGGCAATATGTATTTTTAAAATGGTTTCTGCCGTTTGCCAGCTTTTATCTTTTGCCAATGCTTTTACTTTAAAGGTGTAATCACCCGGTGGCAGGCTGTTGTAATTGGCTTCAAAATTTATGCTGGCAGTTGTCCAGTCTTTCTCTGCACCTTCCATTATGTACAACATATCATAAGGTGTTGCCACGTTATCTGTAAGCATACCAAATTTTATACGCAAGCTGTTTTCATTGGAGGAAAGCTGAAGATTATTGTAAGTGTACATATTTGTATCAACACCATTTATCATCACCTGGCTTATCAGCGGCCAGTCTTTTATGGATGGCGTTTTCAGTCTGTCTGCAAAAAACTCCACCATATCGCCTGCCACACTTCCAACGATATTTCCATTTGCCAGCGGCGCCATCACATTCACATACGCATAATTATTTTCGCTTAGCGGCAAGCCGAAATTGTAAAAACTATTGAGCAAAGGATTATATACCGAAAACTGGTTGTAACAACTGCTCCATATTTTTCCGTTGCCATCCTCTGCCACCGCCATTATGTGGTCCATCACCAGGCCATCATGCTGTTTAAATTGTTTACTGGTATTGTTGTGTGTGTTATAGTAAATAAGTCCATCTCCTTTTTTTGCCATCCACAATCCGCCTTTACTGTCTTTGGCTGTACCGGTGTAATAGCCGTCCTGCATTTCGCTGCTGTCCTCAAAATTCATCAACAAGGCTTTCAGTTCATTATTATCGTTATGCACCAGCCAGTCAAAATCGCCAAGGCTCCATACTTTACCTTTGATAAATTGCGGCTGACTGATGATTGCCGGTTTACCCTTAATAAAAACTGGCTTGTTAAATACAATACTGTCAACATGGCTGGTATGCAAATTCCATTGAAGCATTTTATACAAAGTGAGGCAGTACATTTTATTTTCTCTTGCATCAAACACAGCATCCCTTATTGCCCAGCTATCATAAGGGGGTGGAAAGGTAAATGGCTTAAAATTTTCTTTGCCTTTTTTTAGCCACACACCATTATTGCCAAAAATAAAAATGCTGTCTTTAAAAAAAAGCATCTTGTTTATGTTGCCAGGTGTATTATTATTTTTATTACGGGCAAACTTCTCTAAATCAAACAACACAGTTTGTCCAGTAAGCGGATGATAATTCACCAACATGTATTTTGAAGTGGCTGTCCACCAGGTTTTATCAAAAGGGTTTTCTGTAATAAACCCAATGGCAGGGTTGTCAAGCGTATTGGCTTCAGCAGGCAGGCGGTGTACTTTATAAAAGTTACGTGAAAGGTTACACTTTGATATGCCACCGACACCGCCAAACCACAAAGTGCCATCGCTTTCCTGCATCACCTCCCAAAAAAAATCACCGGCAATACTTGTTACATCATTTTTATCGTGTTGTATTCGCCTTATTTTATTACTGTGCAGGTAATCAATCATATACAGTTCATAGCGCCAGTTGCAATACCACAGTACGTTATTATTGTCTTCAAATAGTGTGGCACCATGTGATACCCTGTCGGTACTATCGACTTTTATCCGGTATTTTACTACTTTTTTAAGGGGGTCAAAGGCAATAATTGTTTTAGTAGTATTATCAACATACCAGTAATGCCCGTAACTGGTTTTGCATAATGCGGAGGCATTGTGATTGTTTATTAATGTGGTATCGCTGCTGTTAGCCGCAGTATAAAATTTCTTTTCTTGTTTGCTGTAATATTGCAGCCCTGTGCGTGTGGTAAGCCAAAAGCCTTTGCCATCTGGGCTTTCAGCAAAGCCGTTCTTCCTTATCATGCCATCAGGATATTTACCAGAGAAAGGGGGTAACTCAAACCTGTCTGTTTTTGGGTTATATACTGAAAGACAGAAATCATTAGTAACCCAAACCCTCCCCTCTTTATCACAACACACATTATACACCGCAGGCCATTTTTCCTGGTAAGGTGTACCATAGCTTTTAAACTTATTGGTTTTTGTATTAAGGCAAAAAGCGCCATTATCTGTTGTGCCCCAGATGTTCCCGTTTTTATCTTCTGCCAGTTTGTGTACAGAATTATTTGGCAGGTTATCTTTTGTGTTTCCGGTATGGTAACTGTAAAAATGAGCACCGTCATATTTATTCAAACCATTGTATGTGCTTATCCACAACATGCCTTTGCTGTCTTTTAAAAAACCATTTACCAAATTATAACTCAACCCATCTTTTTGGGTAAGGTGATGGAATACAATATCCGGCTGCTGTGCTTTGACGGCAAAGAATGGCATCATCAATAAAATAAAAAACACCCGGCGCATGATGGAAAAATAAAAACAAATAACGTGGTGGCAAAAAGCAATTGCATCATCAACGGTTTGTTTGTAACGGAGTGTGGCAAAAATGAAATGAAGCGTATCCCAAATCCTATAAAACCTACAGCGTTGTGTGCCCTGCGGCAGGATTTATAGGTTTATAGTTAACGGTTTGTTTTTCATTTTACACGTTTCATTTTAAAAACCACCAGCCTTAACAAGTAAAGATTTTTTGGTGTGGCATGTCGTTTCATTTTTACAGCACAAACAAAAACTCATGAAAAAATTTTGCATTCTCTTTTTAATAATTGTTTCTGCTTTCGCATCATTTGCACAAAACAATATCGGCATTGGCACAATTACGCCAAACGCAAGTGCAGCGCTTGATATTACCAGCACCACAAAAGGGTTATTGACTCCACGGATGACAACAACCCAACGCACAGCCATATCAACTCCTGCAAAAGGGTTACTGGTGTACGATACCGATTTGAATGCTTTGTACCACTATAACGGTGCCGCTTGGGCTGCAGTTGGCGGCAGCGGCGGAAGTTTTAGTTTGCCTTATTCAGGCAGTATTGCCAATGCAGGAGATGCATTCAGTATTACCAATACTGGTAATGGTTCAGCCATCAGTGGTACTGCAGCTGCCAATTCGGTGGCTGCTGTTGAAGGCAACAGTTCTGCTACTGTTGGTGGCTATGGCGTATTGGGCAGCAGTGCCAGTGCAACCGGTTTTGGCGTGGGTGGTATTAATGCAACAGGCACGGCAGTGTATGGTTTTAGCGGCGGTGGCGGCATTGCATTACGGGGTGTATCAACAAGCGGATACGGCTTGTCAACAAGCGGCAACCTGCGGTTAACTGGTGGCAACACCAACCCGGCTGAAGGTGCGGTACTAACAAGTGTTGATGCACTTGGTAATGCAGTTTGGAAAAAAAGCAATGTAGGCTTTTCAGCTACTGATGCTGCCAATACTGCTATACCCAACTCCACCAATAGAAAAGTGGAGTTTGGCACAGAAAGTTTTGACAATACCAACAACTTTTTGCCTTATGCCGGTGCCACTACCACAGGTTCAAGTGTTTTCACTGTGCCCGTTTCAGGGTTGTACCATATTTCTTCATTCCTTAATTATAGTGTGTTTTCACTTACAATTAATTTTGAGGATGCCGGTATTTATTTAATAAAGAATGGTGAAACCCTGGCTTTTTCAAGAGGTACTCCTAACAAAAACTCTTCTTATTCATGGGTGTCAGTATCTGCTTCAGGCAATTTTCATTTAACAGTCGGCGACAAAATTTGGGTAGAAACATATCAAGTAAATTCATCAGCATCCTTGCAGGGGCTTACAGGCAGCAATGGCACCACTAATTTTTCGGGGCATTTGATTATAGCAGATTAGTTCTTAAAAATTCATTTGTAAAATATAGGATTAAAAAAAGTTATAAAACAAAATCAGCAATGAAAAAAATCTTCCTCTTTGTAATCATCAGCGGCATCACTGCCACAGCATTTGCACAAAACAATATCGGCATTGGAACCACCACACCAAATGCAAGTGCAGCGCTTGATATTACCAGTACAACAAAAGGTTTATTGATACCAAGAATGGCAGGGGCACAGCGTATTACCATTGCATCGCCAGCCACAGGTTTATTAGTGTTTGATACAGACACCAAAACAATCTGGGCATATGACGGCGCTGCATGGAAAAACCTGTACGGCGGTGGCGGTTCTTTTGTTTTGCCTTACAACGTTAGTGATGCCAGCGGTACGTCATTTAAAATTACGAATACGGGTGCCGGTGCAACCACTGCAATAACAGGTAAGGCAGATGGAGCAACCGCAACAGGCATATATGGCGAATCACTGTCGGGCACAGCCATCAAAGCATACAGTAATAATAGCGGAAGTGTTTCTGTGTTTGGTTCTTCATTGGCCGGCACTGGTGTAAAGGCTTATAGTTTTACAGGCTATGCACTTGAAGTTGATGGTAAACTTAAAATTGCCGGAGGAAACACAACACCCGGTGCAGGCAAAGTGCTCACAAGTGATGCAAGTGGCAATGCAACATGGCAAACAAAGGCTATTGTACAAGCGGGAGGTATTGACAATGCAAGCCCAAATAGGAACTTGCCTAGCGGTGTTACAAAACGGATTTATTTTCAATCGGAAACCATAGACAATACAAATGCTTTCACCCCTGCAGGGTCACAAAGTGGTAATAACCTTGGTGTATTTACTGCACCTGTTGATGGGATATACCGGATACAATTTGATGTAACTACACATATTGCTGAGGACGAAGTATCCAGTTTAGGATGCAGGCTTAAAGGATACCGCCCCAGCCTGGGGACAGTTTTTTTAGTTGCCGATGCTTTCGATGTTAATATTGAGATATTTACTGGCGGTGGCGATAACTTTGTATTTTTTGAAAGACGCTATAGTTTAAAGGCCGGAGACCAGTTGTATGTAGAAGCCACCCCAATTTATAACTCAGCAAGTGTGTGTCAGCTTCAGTCGTACGGTACCAACTTTAGTGCAGAGTTATTGTTGGCTGAATAATCAGGTCAGCTTTTTACCTTTGCTTTCATGCGCCCGTTCAAAGCCACCATAATATTTTTCATCACAGTTATTATACTGACAGGCTGCACACAACATACTAAGGAATACAGTGTGGCGGATATGCCTGTTGCAAGTGCTGATAATAAATGGATGGCGCTTCTTGTTGCAGAAGCCAATGCCACCACTTATCAAAAAAATGGCGGCTACCGGGAAACAAAATATTCAGTCACTTACTGGCTCAAAGTGTTTGAAATATCAACTGGCAAATTGGCTAATAAAAGGCAATTAGTTACCTCCTCTCAATCAGAAAATGCAGATATTAATTGCTTTGGGTGTTTTGACAATAAAATATGGCTGTATGTAAACGGCATCAGGGCTTATGATATGAACAGCCTGGAAGAAGTAAACAATGAAGAAAAAATTGCTGCCGCCAATGGAATGAAGAAAACAATTTTTCCTTATGGTGAAAGGCTGGTATATCCTGCTGTTGAAAAAGGCTATATAGATTTTATCGCTGACAATAGCGAAGAATACCGCCTGTTTTTAAAAGAATTGAAAATAATAAACAGGAAGGAAATAAAAG